>DATJPQ010000219.1:0-4566 GCA_035506315.1 Opitutaceae bacterium | reverse complement strand
TGGACCTTGTCGATCGCGAACGGCGTATGGTTGAAGAGCTGGGTGCAACAGGCGTCGACAATGGCCCAGTTGTCGAAATCGCGGGCCCACGCCTCCATTTGTCCGCGGGTGACCTGCTTGGGGTCGTCGATGAGTGCGGCGATGCCGCGGGCTTCGTGGATGGACTGCGACCAGAGGGCGAGGGCCAGTGCATGGTCGCGCCGGTGCTGGCGGGCGAGAGCGCGCAACATCGGCGCGCGCACCCCGAGAAGATCGACGCTAGGGGCGATGCCGTAGCGCCGCTGGCCCTCGGCGTCGCGGGGGTTGCGATGAGCGCGGAGGTAGGCGACGATCGTTGTCGCGGCCGATGACGACGATTTTGGGTTTGGAGTTTTGGGTTTAGGGTTCACGGAGGCTTCAGCCGAATGCTCTGTTGCGGAGATTTCAATCGCGATTCGGCCGCTCATTGTTGCGCCTTGATAGTAGGCCCGACCGCTGGTCGGGCGAAACCGACCAACGGTCGGTTCTACAACCCAAAACTCAAAACCCAGAACTCGAAACCTAAAACCGCTGAACGGAGAAGCCGTTCAGTGGTTTTGCGCGGCGGCGCTGATGCTCTCGTCCATCTCCTCGTTCGTGAAAACGTATTGCACGTCGTCGACTTCCTCGAGCGCCTCCTGGAGTTTTACGAGCGCCTGGGCCGTGGCGACATTGGTGATGGGCACGGAGTTCGTCGGAATGTAGGCGAGTTCGGCGCTCTCGGTTTTGATGCCGGCCCGGTCGAGCGCGTGGAGCACCTTGTCGAAGGCGTGGATTTCGCAGCGCACATCGTAGCCGTCGACGGTCGTGATCACGTCGTCGGCGCCGGCCTCGAGGGCGATCTCCATGAGCCGGTCCTCGGTGGCCTTGTCGCGGGCGATCAAGAACTGGCCGGCGTGCTGGAACTGGAAGGCGACCGCGCCGGCGACGGCGAGATTGCCGCCATGGTGCGCGAAGGTGGCGCGCACGATCTGCGCGGCGCGGGTTTTGTTGTCGGTGGTGACCTTGACGATGAAGGCCACACCGCCGGGGCCGTAGCCTTCGTAGGTCACATCCTCGTAGCTCACGCCGGGCAGCTCGCCCGTGCCCTTTTTGACGGCGCGGTCGACATTCTCGGCCGGCATGTTGGCCTCGCGGGCCTTGAGGAGGAGGGTGCGCAGCCGGGCATTGCCCTCGGGATCGCCGCCGCCGGCTTTGGCGGAGATGGTGATTTCCCGCGAGAGGCGGCTGAAGACCTTGCCCTTGCGCGAATCGGTGATGGCTTTGGCGCGCTTGACCTTGGACCACTTGTTATGGCCGGACATGGGAAAACCTCCGGTTTTCGGTTTGGGGTTTCGGGTTTCGTGTTCCGGGTTACTTCTTCTTCGGTGGTGTTACGTTCTTCACCGGGCGGCCGCCGCGCATGGGCTCGGAGGGAGCAGACGTGTCGGCGGTGTCCTTCATGCGGTTGATGATGAGCTGCTGACCGATGGTGAAGATGTTGCCAACCGTCCAATAGACGGCGAGCGCGCAGGAATAAGTGTAGCAGAAAAGGATGAACATGTAGGGCATGAACTTCAGCATCTTCGCCTGCGCGTTATCCGTGGTCGGCTGCGGCGTGAGGCGCATCTGGATGATCGAAGTGATGCCCATGAGGATCGGCATGATGTTGAGCGGGAGGCCGAAAATGTGGGCGACAGTATCGGACGCAGAAAGGTCCCGGGCCCAAAGGAAGGATTGGAAGCGCAATTCGGCGGTGCTCTGCAGCATCATGAAAAAGCCGAAGAAGAACGGAATCGTGATGAGGATCGGGAGACAACCGCCCATCGGATTCACCTTGTGCTTTTTGAAGAGCTCCATCGTCTCCGTCTGCATCTTTTGCGGGTTGTCCTTATACTTCTCCTTCAGGGCCTGCATCTCCGGCTGGATCTTCTGCATCCGCTTGGCCGACTTCGACGCCGTGAGCGTGAGCGGGAAAAATACCGTCTTGAGGATCAGGGTCGTGATGACGATGGCGAGACCCCACGCGCCGCTGGCGTTGGGCATCAGGCCGTGAACCCATGTCATCAATGTGAGGAGAATCTTGCTGAAGAAGGCGAAGAAGCCGAACTGCATCACGGCGTCCTGGTCCTTCTTGAAAATTTCCGCGTTGGACAGGCGGCGGTATTCCTTCGGTCCGGCGTAGAAATCGCCGGCGAGCCTGGTCTCGGCTTTCGGGGCGAGCGCGGGCAGATTGAACTGGGTTTCGGCGGTAAGCCCGAAAGCGTTGCGGTCGGTGGAGGGCAGCTCCAGCCTGACCTTCACCCGGCGCATGACAAAACCGGAGGCGGCCGTGTCGGGGGTAAAGATCGTGGAGAAAAACTTATTATCGACCGTCGCCCAGGCAATCGGCCCGCCCGCGGAGATTTGGGCAGTAGCTTCGTGCGCGCCGAGGCCGAAAAAGCCGCCACTGGCCTCAAGCTTTGCTCGGGCGACGAACGTCGGTTTGTTCCCCGTCGAGTAACCGGCGGTCAGCTTGAGCCCATAATCCTCGGCGTCGACGGGCGCGGCGGTGCCCACGCTGATCGTGACCTGCTGGTTGGGCGTGAGCAGCTGGGCGCTGTCGGTGAGGTTGCGGAAAGTGGTCTCATGCCGTAGTTGGTAGGGGTCGTGCGTGGCGTCGCCGCTGCCGGGAACCAGCGCATAGCGGCGGGTGACCTCGATGCTTTTGGCCAGCACGGTACGGAAAACAATCTCGGTGGCGGTCTGCTGGACGACATCGTAGTGCGTGTTGCGGTCGAGGCCGGGGAGGCCCACGAAGGCAAGTGCGGGATCGGCGTGAAGCCGGTTGATGAGATAAGGTACGCCGGGCCGGTTCTGGTCGGCATCGTACTTTTTCAGCGCGATGTCACTGATGGCGCCGCCTTGGTCGGTGAAGTTGACCGCAATGAAATCGTTCTCGAGCGTGATGGAACGGGCCCCGGCGGTGTCGCCGGTGACCGCGGCGAATGTGGCATCGGTCGGCGAGGTGGGCTGGGCGGCGGCCACGGCGCTGGCGGGGGCCTGATTGGGTCCAGCCGTGGGAACGAGTTCCGGGGCGTGCTGGGCGGGCGGGGGCGGTGCATATTTCTGGCTCAAATAGAGGCTCGCGAAGGCCGCGATGAGCAGGAGCACGCCGATGGTAGTATTCTTTTTGTCCATTACAGAAAGTGAGGGTGAAAGTGAGAGTGAAAGGGAAAGGACGGAAAAATCAGGCGGAGGCGCGAACCCTGGCACAGGTCGGCGGGTGACGGGGTGCGCCTGGTGCGGGCACGGGATCAAAACCGCCCGGGTGCAGCGGCGTGCATTTCAGCAGGCGGCGGGCGGCTAGCCAGGCGCCCCGGATCGCACCGTGGGTGCGCACGGCCTCGGCGGCGTACTGCGAGCACGTCGGATGGAACCGGCAGCCGCAGTTCGGACCCAAAACGACCGGCAGCACGGGCGATGCGAGTTTCTTATAAAGCCAGATGAGCCCCAGCAGCGCGCCGGCCAAAAGGCCGGGGCGGCGGCGATCGGGGATCGTCGCGACCGAAGCAGCGGGTGCGGTGGTGGGCTCAGACATGCGGGGGAGGAGAGATTTTCTGGCAGGCGGCGACGAATTTTTGTTCCAACTCGGAGAATTTCACCCGGCTGGCGGCGGCCCGGGCGACGCACATCAGATCCAGACTGGCAGAAAGCTTTTCCTGGTGGTGGCGAAACATTTCGCGCAGGCGGCGCTTCGCGCGGTTGCGGTGCACCGCATTGCCGACGGCGGCGGTCGAGGCCACCACGCACACCCGGGTGCAGTGCGGATCGTCCGCAACCGGCACGGGGGGGCGCGGCCGCCACCACAACGTAAACGCCCCGCAATCCACCCGGCGGCCTTGCTCCCGGACGGCGCGAATATCGCTCTGGCGGCGGAGGTGCTGCTCAGGGCGGAAACGCATGGGAGCGGGCCGCGGCGAGGGCGCGGGGCGGGCGAGCGGCGGTGGCGGAATTAGACGACGGTGAGACGTTTACGGCCTTTGTGGCGGCGCGCAGAAAGCACTTTGCGACCGCCTCGGGTCTTCGAACGAGCGCGGAAGCCGATCTTGCGGGCGCGCTTCTTGCGGTGCGGACGGAAGGTAGGTTTCATGGTATGGGACTGATTAAGAGGTAACGGAAGTGTCGGACCGCTCCGGGAGTGTCAAGGGCAGGCTTGGGGTGGTGGAAACGTACCGGCGATTTCCACGAGGGTGGCCGGGCTTCAGCGGGGCAATTCCACCGAGAGATCGAATTGCTCGTACCGATGGCCGAGCCACGAGATCACGAACGCAAATTCGCCGACCAGCACCGCACTGGCGGTCGCGCCCGCCGCCAGCACGGACGCGGGGAGACTGCCCGCCAGCCATTGCACGAGGAGAAACGGCAAGATACTGATGCCCGCCGCCGGGAGCAGCGCGACAATCAGCACCACCACGTAGCCAAAGAAGAAAATCATTCGCTGACCCATGGCTTCGATCCCGCCGCCCCGCTGGGCCCCCGTACCCATCCAGGCCGGGAAATAGAGCATGGCTGCGAACGGGATGGCGA
>DATJPQ010000218.1:0-23425 GCA_035506315.1 Opitutaceae bacterium | reverse complement strand
CGTCGACGGCCGCGTGGTGCCGGGCAGCCCCGAACACCTCGTAGGCCAGCGCCTCGAGGTCGGTTACTGGATCGTGCACGGCCTGGAGAACAAGCTGGCCGACAACATCCACGTGATCCGCGGCTTCAACCTCGAGGTACGCGAGCTCGTGCTCTCCAGCCTCGCCTCGGGCCATATGGTGACAACCCCCGAGGAGCGGCAGAATGGCATTCTCGCGATCGATCTCGGCGCGGGCACGACCGACTTTGCGCTCTACCGCGACGGCGGCCCCTACCTCACCGGCGTGCTGCCCGTGGGCGGCGCCCATCTCACCAACGACCTTGCGCTCGGCCTGCGCCTCACCGAGGGGCAGGCGGAAAAACTCAAGCTGCGGCACGGCCGCGCCCTCATCTCGCCCGGCGCCAAGGGCGAGAAAGTCTGGCTCGACGGCAACTTCTCCATCGGTGACCGCCAGTTCCCGCGCCACATGCTCGAGCAGATCACCGCCGCGCGCACCTGGGAGATTTTCGAGGTGGTCAAAAAGAAACTCGGCAGCGCCTTCACGCCGGAGACCTGCGCCGCCGGCGTCGTTCTCACCGGCGGCACCGCCAAGCTGCCCGCCATCGCCGAATGCGCCGCCAAGGTCTTCGGCGTGCCGGCCCATCTGGGCGAACCGCCGCCCTCGGTGAGCGAGAACCTGCGCGACCCGGCCTTCACCACCGCACTCGGCCTGTTGTACTACGGGCTCGCTTCCAGCACCGACCGGACCGCCCAGCCGGCGCGTAAAAAGGCGGGCTTCTTCCATAAACTTTTTGCGGGAGTCTAAACCATGAGCCCTTCGATGCATCCCGACGAGCTGCCGCTCGAACACCAGATCCTCACCGACCGCAACATCGCCCTCAAACTGGTCGGCGTGGGCGGGGCCGGTTCCAACGCCATCGACCGGCTCAAGATGGACAACCTCGACCGCGTGCAACTCACGGTCGTCAACACCGACTTCCAGGCACTCTCCACCTCGCCCGTGCAGGAGAAGGTGCTCATCGGCTCGGGCGTGACGCGCGGCCTCGGCGCCGGCGGCGATCCCGAACTCGGCCGCGAGGCGGCGGAGACCGACCGCGAGAAGATCGCGGCGATCGTGAAGGACCAGGATCTCGTGTTCCTGGTCGCCGGCATGGGCGGCGGCACCGGCAGCGGCGCGGCACCCGTGGTGGCCGAGATCGCCGCCGAACAGGGCGCGCTCGTGATCGCGTTCGTGACGATGCCGTTCAGCTTCGAGGGCGGCCGCCGGCTCAAGCAGGCCGAGGACGGACTGCAGGCGATGCGCCGCGTGTGCGATGCCGTCATCCCCCTGCCCAACGATGCGCTCATGCAGGAAGGCGCCGACAACGAGACCGTGCTGGATTCCTTTGCGCGCGCCGACGAGTGGATCGGCCGCGGCGTGAAATCGATCTGGGCGATGCTCTTTCGCACCGGCCTCATCAACCTGGATTTTGCGACGCTGCGCCAGGCCTTCCAGACACGCGGCGGCAAGACGCTGTTCGGCCTCGGCAACGGCACGGGCGAGGATGCGGTGGCGCAGGCCATCGAGAGCCTGAAACTGTGTCCGTTGCTCACCATGCCCGAGTATGCCCGTCGGGCCGACCGGCTGCTGGTCAACATCACGGGCGGCACCGATCTGACGTTGCCCAAGGTCAACGAGCTCATGTCCGCCGTCACCGAGCAGTTCGGCAAGGATTCCCATGTGATCATGGGTGCGGTGATCGATGAGGCGATGCAGGGAAGCGTGGAAATCTGCATCCTGGGCACAACCGACCTCGGTGGCCGGGGCCTGGCGGCGCGCCGCCCGTCGTCGGCCCACCGCTCCTCACGGTCAGGTTTCCCCTGGACCGCTCCCGTGCCCGCGCCGGCTGCAGCACAGGCCGCGACACCCGCCGCCAAGGCCGATGTAGCCGCGCACACGGAAGCGACGCCCAAGACCGAACTCGGGGCCGCCCGCGCCAAGATCGACCAGGAGGAATTCACCTTCGGCGAACTCGAGTCGCGCGGTCATTTCGAGAACACGGACCGCAATCTATTCGAGGGGCAGGATTTGGATGTGCCGACCTACCTGCGCCGGGGCATCAAGATCGTGCTGTGAGTTGACCGGAGGGTAGAGGCTCTTCCGCAAACCGGCCGATCTGGGAGCGCGGACGTGGGCGCAGCCTCGTCCGCCAGCCGAACACACTCAGGACGGACGATCGCTACGGCGATACGTCCGCGCTCCGGTCTGACAGTCTGTGCCCCCAACGGCCGGAAAAGAATTAACTTGCGTTTGGCCGGGGGTAATTTCTGCTCCGGGCCTTCGTTAGTGAAAACGTTAGGTGACAGGTACTGGTGAGTCGTCAGGAGAGCCGATGAGTTCGAGTGATGATTTCGAAACCCGATGGTCGGGAACGGAAACTGGAAGCTACGCTGGATCTACGAAATCATACTATGGGTAATTCTAAACTCTACGTCGGCAATATGTCGTTCAACACGTCGGAAGACGAGCTGCGTTCGACTTTTGGCCAGTTCGGTACGGTGACTGATGTGTACGTTGCCATGGACAAGATGACCGGCCGCCCCCGCGGTTTTGCGTTCGTCACCATGGGTACGCCTGAAGAGGCCAAGCTCGCGATCGAGAAGCTGAACGGCACCGACCTCGGTGGCCGCGCGCTGACGGTCAACGAAGCTCGTCCGAAGGAAGAAGGCGGTGGCCGTTCCTTTGGCGGCGGCGGCGGCCGTGGCGGTTACGGTGGCGGTGGTGGCCGTGGTGGCGACCGTCGTTACTAAGAATCCGAACCTGTCGGACTAAAAACCGATTTTTCGAGGGCGAAGCCGAAACGCTTCGCCCTTTTTCGTGCCCGTCAGCAGCCAGATACAGAAAATACCTTCCGCGGATGGCGCGGATGGCCGCGGATCAGGCCAAGATCCTATGCCGGTTTGGATGGGACTGATGTGACCAATGGGACCGATGCGGACATGCCGTTTGAGTCTGCAACCCAAAACCCAAACCTCAGAACCCAAAACTCAGTTCTCCGCTGCTCTGCGACCTCTGTGACGAGATCGACCGACAGAATCCAATTTTACCGGCTGCGCAGGAAGCGGAGTTCGGCTTCCAGGCGTTCGATTTCGCGCCACAAGTCGCAGAGCACCCGGAGCGTCCGCTGGTTCACCCCGTGTTGCCGTCGGTAGTGCTCGAAACGGCGCAATTCAAAGAGCGCATCGTCGTCGAAAACCAATTCGGCCTCCGGCCTCACCCGCGCTTCGCCGAAGAGGCCGAGCCGGCAATACTGCCGTAGCATCTCCGGGCGCACTTCGGCCAGACGGGCGGCATCTTCGAGCGAATAGCACGCGGGCCCCGTCTCGGTTACGCTGACCACCGTCAGGGAGATCTTACCGGGGATGACGCGCTTGCTCATGATTTGCTCCTGGGTTTGAAGGTGGAGGTGCGGGCCAGTTTCTCCCACAAGGCGCGTTCTTCCGCCGACACCGACGACGGCACCCGGACCCGTACGGTGGCGTAAAGATCGCCGCGCGTGTGATCCACCCGCGGCAGGCCGAGCCCGCGCAAACGCAGCTGGCTGCCGGCCGCGGTGCCGGGCGGCACGCGCAGCGAGGTGGGGCCGTCGAGAGTGGAGATTTTCGCCTTCACCCCCAGCACCGCCTCCCACGGTGCGAGGTCGAGGTCGCAGTAAAGATCGGCTCCCTGCACGCTGAAATCGGGGTGGCGCGCAAGGCGCACCCGGAGATAGAGATCGCCGGCAGCGCCGCCGCCCATTCCGGTGCCACCCTGACCAGCGAGACGGATGCGCTGGCCTTCACGCACCCCGGGAGGGATGCGCACCTGGTAGGTGTTCGTGCGCTCGGCCTCGCCGTCCATGGCCGGCCGTCGCAACGTCACTTTGCGTCGCGCACCGCGCAACGCCTCCTCCAGGGTGACGAGCAGATCGGCCTCCACGTCCTGGCCCTGGTAGGCAAACGACTCTTCCTCGTCCTCCTCGCGTCCGGCCGGCTGACGGAAGCGGCCAAAACCGCCCCGCCCGCCGCCGAAGAACGATTCGAAAAAGTCGCTAAAGCCGGTGCCGTCGAATTCGAATGCGGGCTCACCCTGGGGCGCGCGGGCCGGACCCGGCGTGCCGCCGCCGCTGTCCTGCCAGTTCGCGCCGAGTTCGTCATAGCGCCGCCGTTTCTCCGGGTCGCCCAGCACTTCATAGGCTTCGTTGATTTCTTTGAACTTCGCTTCTCCGGCGGCCTTGTTTTTGGCCACATCCGGGTGGTGGAGCCGTGCGAGCTTGCGAAAAGCCTGTTTGATCTCCTCCGCCGAGGCGGTGCGGGGCACGCCCAGCGTTTCGTAGTAGTCCTGGAATTTTACGGCCATGGAATGCAGCTTGGTTTCGTACCGAAAAAAACTCGTTCAATATGGGCAGGATTCCTGGAATTTGAAATCCAAAGCTCGAATCGCGAAACTAGGCGAAAATTCAAACGCGGCAATGATCCAGACGCCCCGGCGGCTGCAGCAATGATCGCCGATGATCAAGAGGCGGAGATTTTTTCCGCGGACGGATTTTCCTGGGTGGTGGTGGCCGACTTGTTGGGTAGCTCCAGAGTAAACGTGGCGCCGTGGCCGATGCCGTCGCTCTGCACCGTGAGCGAACCGCCGAGCTCCTTGGCCGCGAGTGCGCCCGTATGCAGACCAAAACCATGGCCGGCTTTGCGCGTGGTAAATCCGTGGTGGAAAATCCGGGTGAGATTTTCCGCGGGGATGCCGACACCATTGTCGATGACGGCAATTTGGGTCCTCCGACTGTCACTGGTGAGGCGGACGGTGATTTGCTTGCCGTTGTGGCCGGACTCGTCGCAGGCATACTTGGCGTTGCTTACGAGGTTGATGAGAATCTGCATGACCTTGTGCTTGTCGGTGGTGACGACGGGGCGGGCCTGGTAGTCGCGGTGGATGCCGACGCTGTGCCGGGCGAGCGAACCGGCATGGATGCGCAGGGCATCTTCGATCAAGTCCGGCAGCGAGAACGTTTCAATGACACCCGAGGTCTGGGCGTAAGACTGCTGCATGGTGACGATGTCCTTGATGTGCTCGACGTTTTTGCACAGCTGCTCGAGTTCTGCGATCAGCGACTTCTGCTCGGCGGCGAGCGCCTCCGCCAGTTTGCCGAGGTAGGTGGGGATCGTCTGGCCGCGGGCATCCTTGGTCAGGAATTCGGCGAGGTCCGTCTTGTGTTGGTCGAACAACGCGGCGAGCTTCGCGATATTGCCGGCCTTGGTTTGACGGACCTGGTCGGCGGCGAGGACGGCCGAGACATTGACGCTGTTGAGCACGTTGCCGACGTTGTGGAGCACGTTGGTGGCGACCTCGGCCATGCCGGCCTGGCGGGACGTTTCCAGCAACTGCCGGTGCATCTGTTCCAGTTTCACCTCCGTCTCCTTGAGGTCGGTGATGTCCTTGGAGATGCCAAATGTGCCGATGATGTTTCCCTGGTTATCGCGCCACGGCATCTTCGTGGTCAGCGCCCAGGAGACCCGCCTGTCCGGATAAGTT
This sequence comes from Opitutaceae bacterium, assembly GCA_035506315.1. Lineage (GTDB taxonomy): Bacteria > Verrucomicrobiota > Verrucomicrobiia > Opitutales > Opitutaceae > MWDT01. Next base: position 17,871 of record DATJPQ010000218.1, on the reverse strand, counting down.
TCCTTCTCCAGCTTGCCGACGATCGGTTGACCGGTGCGGATGATTTCCTGCTCGTCGGCCAAGGCGGGCTGCGCGTGCTCCGCGCTGAAAAAATCGGCGTCGGTCTTGCCGAGCATCATCTCCGGATCCGTCAGGTTGAAACGCCGGGGCATCGCGTTGCTGACGCGCACGAAGCGCGAGGCGCGGTCCTTGAAATAGATCGAGTCCGGGCTGTTCTTGAGCAAGGTCTCCAGCAGGCTGCTGGTCTCGGCCAGTTTCGCCTCGGCGCGTTGGCGCGCGGTGATGTCCAGCAGCATGCCTTGCACGCCGACGCACTGGCCGCTGCCGTCGAAGACCGGCACCTTGATCAAATGGAGAAAACTCTTCTGTCCGTCCGGGCCGGTTTGCTCCTCCGTGGACTCATGCCCCTGGCCGGTTTCCATGATGCGCCGGTCCACCTCCTGCTGCGCCTTCGCCTCGGCGGCCAGGAGCAGGTCAAAAGAGGTCTTGCCCACAATCTCGGAGAGCGGGCGGCCGTAACGTTGGCAGAAAAGCTGGTTGGCAAAGGTGAACCGGCCTTCGCGATCCTTGCGAAAGATATGCACCGGCAGGTTCTCCACCAGGGAATTCAGAAAACCCTCCGAGACCCGCAAGGCCGCCTCGGCGCGTTTGCGTTCAGTGTTCTCGCTCTGCAGTTCCGCCGTCCGGTTCCGAATCTCGGCTTCCAGGAGGATCCGGTTTTCCTGGAGCGCCTTTTCTTTGCGCATCAGGTGTCTGACGCGCCAGAGATAAATCCCCGCGAGAGCGCACAACGCCAGCCCACCGCACAGCGAATAGAACCAGGCCGTCTGGTAAAAATGCGGGCGCAATTCGATTTCGAGGGCGTCGCCGGATTTGCTCCAGACTCCGTCGGCGTTGGCAGCGGTGACGCGGAAGGTGTAGCGGCCCGGCCTGAGGTTGGTGTAGAAGGCCAGGCGGCGGTCTTCCGCTTCCACCCAGTTTTGGTCATACCCCTCCAGCCGGTAGCGGAACCGCACTTTTTCCGGCGCGACAAAACTCAGCGCGGTGAAATGCACCTCCAGTTCGCCGGCGCCCGGCGGGACCAGCTGCCGGTCATGCCCGGCGAGATTGTTCCCGTTGGCCCGGACGCTCTCGATGCGGACCAGCGGCGCCATCTGGTTGGCCGGGACGAGTGCGGGGCTGATCGCCACCGCGCCCAGCGGGCTGGGAAACCAAATCCGTCCGTCGGAGGTTTTGCCCCCCATGTATTCCACCTCGGCGGTGTCGATCGTCTTCACCGCGTTCATCCCGTTGTAGCCCACCGATTCGACGCGACTGGTCTTCCCGTCGGCAAAATCGTTCAAGTCCCGCCGGCTGACGCGGAAAATGCCCCGGCTGGAGTTAATCCAGAAGTTGCCCTGATCATCGGGCACGATCGCAAAAATGAAATCGTCCCAGAGACCGTCACGCCGGTTGATGTTTCGGACTTGACCGCCCTTGATCCGCGCCAGGCCGGTCGTTAATCCGGCCCAGATGGCGTCGTCGCCATCTTCACAGAGCACATGCACGTCGTTATTCGCCAGGCCGGTGGCGGTGGACCATTGCTGGACGGCCCCGTCCTGCACTCGTAGGATCCCTTTGACGGTCGCAACCCAGAGAGCGCCGTCGTGGCTGGTGAGCAGGTCGCGGATCCATGTCACCGCCGGAGCCTGGCCGTCTTTGAAGACATAGGGGGACATGCCGTCGCGACTGATGCGGTACAACCTGTCGGATACGGACACGACCACGCCCTGGCGGTCCTCTGCCATGGCTGTAGGCCATCCCTGGTTGGAAAACGTCGCCACGACCTTGCCTTGAACCAGAACGTCAATGCCCATCCTGCCATTGATCAGGTACACGTCGCCGTTCCGGGCTTCGAACGCCCGTTTGATGTAGGAATTGGAAAGGCCTTCTTCGGTGGAGTAATTCGTGGCTTTTTTGCCGTCAAAAAGGGAAACGCCGTTGCTGGTTGCGATCCAAAGTCCGCCGTTGGCGGAGACACTCACCCCGTGGCACATTCCACCGGGCAGTCCCTCGGCGGCGGAATAGATGGGGAATTTGACATCGGTGAGCTGGCTCAAGCCTTCCTGGGTTCCGATCCAGAGACTTCCCTCGCGGTCCTCGAAAAGGCTCGTCACGAGGTTGTGCGCCAGTCCCTCGCTCCGGCGGAAGAAACTGAACGCGCCGTCCTTGTAGCAAGCCAGGCCGTCGCCGACCGTGCCGATCCAGACCACGCCCTCCCGGTCCACCAGCAGGGATCTCACTCGTTCCGTGAAAGGGGGAATCTCTTTCCGCCGGAAGGCGGCATCATAACACCGCACGCCTGCTGGCGTGCCGACCCAGAGCTGGCCCTGACGATCCACGCCTACTCCGGTGATCAGTTCCTGTTTCAACGAATCGTCCGGGAAGGGAGTTCTTTTCCCGGCCTGCCAGTAATACAATCCTTGCTGGGCCGTTCCCAGCCAGACGCGCTTCTGGGAATCTTCGACCAGCACTCCGACTCCCGGCAGATGATCGTCAAAAATCGTCGCGTTGGGATCTCCTTTGACGTAGCGGGCCACGCCCTTGTCCGTGCCCACCCACAGCGATCCATCGGACATTTCGCGGAGCGCGATCACGTTCATGCCCGGATCCACCCACCCGGCATCGTCCGGCGAGGAGAACTTCCCCTCTCCGTTGAAGAAACCGAACGACCCGTTGAAGATGCCGAACCACAGGCCATCATCCCGGGAATTGGACAGGCTGGAGATCAATCCCGTCCGGAATTGCGGTCCCTCGGGCAGGTTGAACAGCTCAAATCGGATCCCGTCGAACCGGACCATTCCGATTTGCGTGCCCAGCCAGAGGTAACCGTCCTTGGTCTGCGTAATCGAGGTGATGCCGTTCGCGGGCAGGCCGTTCTGCCGGTTCCACGTGAGACAATTGTATTGCAGCGTGTCCTTGGCCGGATCGAGCGCCACCCCACGGTCGGGCAGCAACAGGCCCAAAAGCGCCGCCACGCCTGCCATAATCGCCTGTCGAGCCGGGCGGGATTTCTTTCTCGAATTTGTGCGCGGGGTTCTCATGTAGAACGATCAAGACCTATCACTTATTGTATTTGTCGTCGAGCCCGGCGACCAGGGCGCCAGGCCGCCTCCGTGGCAAATAATCCGCATAGATTTCCCGCGGGGAAAGTCGGCGCCGTTGTCGATGTCTGCGAGCCGGGCGTGCATCAAGGGGGCGCCTGTTAACCGCTCCGTGAGTAGCGCAGGCTTCCAGCCTGCCTCGGGCGATGAAGCAGGCAAGGATGCCTGCGCTACGAGACGCCCGGGTTTTGGGTGTGCCCTTAAGATTGAACAAAGCTTCGTCGTATAAGAGAGTCCGACTGCGATCCTCATGAACCTTCCTCAAAAGAAGACCCGTTCCCGCCCGGTCACCATGCTCATGGAAACGTTTGGGCTCAGTCCGGCGTTGGCCGTGGCCGTCGTGACCATGATTGGCGCGATTTGCCTCTTCGCCGTGATCTGGTTTGTGGCGTCCGCTCCGCCGCGCACCCTCACTGTCACCAGCGGTCCCGCGGGCAGCAGTTTCCAGCGATATGCCGAACGGTACCGGGAAAAACTGGCTGAGCACGGCGTGACGCTCCGGATCCTGCCCTCCGAAGGCTCCCAGGAAAATCTTCGCCGGCTGGCCGCATTGCACTCGGGCATCGACATCGGTTTCGTGCAGAGCGGCCTGGTTGGGAGCGAAAAATTGGACGGCCTGGTCTCCCTCGGCAGCATCGCCTATCAGCCGTTGTGGATCTTCTATCATAGTACCACGCGGATCAGCCGCCTGGCGGAACTGGCGGGCAAGCGGATCGCAGTGGGAGAACCGGGCAGCGGAACGCATGTGCTCGCCCTCGCCCTCCTTCAGGCCAACGGCATCACCGGCGCACCCACGACCCTCCTGAATGTCGACGCAGACGATGCGACGGCGGATCTGTTGGCCGGCAAGATTGACGCAGTATTCTTCATGGGGGATTCGGCGCCGATCGCCACCCTGCGAACTCTGATCCGCTCCCCCAATGTGCAGGTGTTCAATTTCACTCAGGCCGACGCGTACATCCGGCGTCTCACCTATCTCAACAAGATGGTGCTCCCGGAGGGATCGATCAATCTCGGGGAAGATCTGCCGGCCCAGGATATCGTGCTCATCGGTCCCACGGTGGAACTCGTGGCGCGACAGGGTTTGAATTCGGCCCTGTCCGACCTGCTCATCGAAGTGGCGCAAGAGATCCATGGGAAGGCGGGACTGCTCCAGAAAAGCGGCGAGTTTCCGGCGCCGCTCGAGCATGAGATCAAGATGAGCGATGATGCCCTGCGTTATTACAAATCGGGCAAAGGTCTGCTCGCCCGCACGGTCGGGTCGTTCTGGCTGGCCAGCGTGATCAACCGGGCACTCGTGGCGTTCCTCCCGATGATCCTCGTGCTTGTCCCGGCGATCCGTTTGCTGCCGGTCGCGTACAAATGGAGAATTCAGCTGCGGATTTACCGGTGTTACCGGCCGCTGCTCCTGCTGGAGCGGGATGCTGCCGCCGAGCTGACCGCTGAACGGAGATTGGAGTTGATCCGGCGCCTCGATGAGATCGAGGGAATGGTCAATCACCTCAGGGTACCGGCGTCCTTCGCCGACCAGTTTTACTCGCTCCGGGGCCACATCGCCTTTGTCCGCGCCCGGCTCAGGCCGGCGACGCCGGGCTGACAGACCCGGCGGATCATGAAAATGCGAGCACAGGCCTGGGTTGGGATGCTGGCGGCGATGTTCGGCGGATTGGTGGTGCAGGCCGATCCGGTGTTGCCCGTCATCCCCAACGCCGTCTTCACCGTCACCGCCTACGGCGCGGTGGGCGACGGCACGACCGACAACACGGCCGCGATTCAAAGTACGATCAATGCAGCCCGGACGGCGGGTGGGGGCACGGTCAGAATTCCCGCCGCGGCGGCGCCCTACCTGTGCGGGCCGGTCACCATCGGCAGCAACATCATGCTGCAAGTCGATTCTGGCGCCACGTTGCAGGCACTGCCTTACGGCGGCACCAACGCCCCCGGTACTTATCCGTTGGGTGGCAGCACCTACACAAACTTCATCAGCATCACGGGAAACAACGTCGGCATCATCGGCCCGGGCACGATCGAGGGCAATGGCGCAGCCTGGTGGGCCGCCTTCAACGCGAACAACAACATGCCGCACCGCCCTTACCTGATCCGGTTTTCCAACTGCAATTACGTGCTCCTCCGCAACGTCACCCTGCAAAACTCACCGATGTTTCATGTCGCCTTCGGCGCGACGAGCAACGTCACCATCGACGGCGTGATCGTCCGCGCGCCGACGACCTCGGTCAACACCGACGCGCTCGACCCGGCCGGCTCCCACTACCTCATCGAGAACTGCGACATCTCCACCGGCGACGACGACATCTGCCTGAAGCCGGGGAGCACGTACTGCTCCGACATCACGATCCGGAACTGCACGATCGGCACCGGCCATGGCATTTCGATCGGCGGCCAGACCAACCTCGGCTTGGATGGCATGACCGTGACGGATTGTACCTTCACCGGCACCGACAACGGCCTGCGCATCAAGGCCGATCCAACCGAGGGCGGACTCGTCCAAAACGTCACGTATTCCAACCTGACAATGACCAACGTCCAATACCCGATCGTTTTCTACAGCTATTACGACCAGGTCGGCAATCCCGGCGCCACTTCCGGCTCGAATCAGACCACGGTCGCCAAGGTCCAGGCGTGGAATGCGACGCCGCCAAACACCGCCTACCGGGGCTACGCCACCACGACGATGCCCACCGTTCGGAATATCACGATCAACAACCTCACCGCCACGCGCAGCGGCAGCGCCCCCGACGGCTACTCGACCATCTGGGGTCTGCCCAACCGGCTGGTGGCCAATGTGACGTTGAACAACGTGACATTGAACGGCTACGCAGGCGTCGAGATCTGCAATGCGGCGAACGTGCAGCTCACCGGAAGCTGCAGCTTCTCGGGCTCGATCGTCACGTACAACGCGGAGATCATCACGACACAGCCGGCGAGCCAGACGACGCTGCCAGGCGGTCCCGCCGTCTTCACGGTCGCGACGCTGGCCACGACCGCCAGCACCGGCGGCGTCACGCCGGCGTATCAATGGACTTTCAACGGCCAGGCGCTGGCTGATGGTCCACAGGCCGACGGGTTGATTGTATCCGGTTCCGCCGCCGCCACGCTGACGCTCAGCAACGTGCCGCCCATTCGCGCCGGCCTCTATCTCGCGACGGTGACCGAGGCCCTGGATACCTATAACAACGGTCTCGTGGCCAATGGCACCACCGCCGTGGCCGCCTCCAGCGCCGCCTCGCTCGCCGTCAACGGTTCCGCCGACCCCGGGCGTCTGGTCAGCGTATCGTCACGTGCCGTTGTGGGCACAGGTGCCTCGAACCTCATCGCCGGTTTTGTCGTGGGCGGCCCGGGCAACGATGGCTCACTGAAAAAACTTCTCATACGCGGCGTGGGCCCGTCGCTCACCGCGTATGGGGTGACCGGCTTCGTCGCCGATCCGGTGCTGCAGGTGTACAACCTGGCCACGGGCGCGGTCGTCGCCCAAAACGACAACTGGTCCGGCGATGCGACCGTGGCCGGCGTCACTGTCCAGGTCGGCGATTTCCCGCTCGCCGGTCCGGCCTCGCTCGATGCGGCGCTTGTCACCAGTCTCACCCCGGGAATTTACACCGCCAATGTGAGCGGCGGCACCAACGGCACGGACATTGCCCTGGTCGAGGTTTACGATGCCACGGCGGCTTTTGGCCCTGCGACACCGCGGCTGCTCAACATCTCCACCCGCGCGCTGGTGAATCCCGGCTTTGGCAATCTCATCATCGGCTTCGTGGTCGGCGGTTCCACTCCGCGCACCTTTCTCATCCGCGGCCTCGGCCCGGCCCTCACGGCCTACGGCGTGCCGGGCACGCTCGCGGATCCGATGCTGCAGGTCATCAACTTCAACACGGGTGCGATCGTGGCGCAGAATGACAACTGGAGCGGCAATCCCGCCGTGAATGCGGCCGCCGGGCAGGTCAACCTGTTCACGCTTGCCGATGGCCAGAGCAAGGATGCCGCCCTGCTCGTCACGTTGCTGCCGGGGATCTACACCGCCAACCTTTCGAGCGTAAACAACGCAAGCGGCGTCGGCCTGCTGGAGATCTACACGCTGCCGTGATGATCAAAAGCAAACGCCCAACCGAGAGCACAGCTATCACGGCACGAGCCGGCCGTCGGCACCGAAGCGAAGATGCGTGCCCTTGGGGTAACTGTGACCATCGCGCACGAAATCCTCGCTGAGAACGCAAGCCTTGAGCCGACCGTTCGCATGCAGCTCGATCGATTCGCCGAAGATACCGGCCCGGCAGGGAATGTTCTCGATGCGCGTATCGTGTCGCAGGAAGAATTGTTTCAGCGCGCCGTCGGCGTAGAACGCTGCTTGGACGCCCTTGGGGCCGCCGCTGCCGCGGCACAGGTGACCCTGCACTTCGGTGTCGCTGGGAAAGGCGCAGACCGTGACGACGCCGTCTTGATTTTGGAACACCCAGGTGTCGGCGGGAATCTTGAACCGCCCCATGTCGATTTCCCGGGAGGCGGTGAAACCGACGGGCACGCCGTTGGCGCGTAGGTGGACCCATCCGCGCTTGCAGGGACGCCCGCCGATGAGCGTGTCCTCCTTCAGTTGACCGATCACGAGCCCAGAGTCTTCCACTCTTACCTTGCTGAAGGCCACGCCCTGCACGGTGACATCGTGTTGCCAGTCGAAGCAGCCGGCCAGGAGGAGCGCGGCGGCCAGCGATAGCTGGGTAAGCCGAGTGATGCTCGTGGTCCTCATGGGGAAATGCGTTCGGGGCTGGTGGAGTTTCTGACCGACGAAGAAGCGGGCGCTACTTTTTCGCCGCTGCTGCGGGTTCTTCCTTTTTCTTCTCGTCCGGCTTCGGCGCTGCGGCCTGGGCCAGCAGATCGTGCCACTGCGTCAGGTCAATGTGCTGCAAGGTGCCGCCAAAGTGGACGGATTGATTCAGCAGCGCGTAGCCTTTTTCGTCTTTCCGGGAGGAGAGGAGCCCCGCCGTCGTCAAAAGCTCGGTTAGCTTGCCGCGAACCCCGAGCTGTAACTCCACACTGAGCGGCTCCGCGAAGAGCGTCCGGCCCGGGACAAAGCCGATCTGGCCGGAACCTGTCGCGCTCACCTCCCGGCCGGTCATGACGATCTCCCGCAGGTGGACCACATGATCGGGCCCCTGATTCGCGGTGATGGTCATCTGATCGTAACCGATCTCCGCAATCAGGATGGTGAAATCGAGCACCGCCTCGGTGTTCTTGCTGACGCGGTTTTCGCGCGCCTTGGTGCTGCCGCGCGGCCGGCCAAAGATCGTCCCCACCACGTTGCCCGCCGTGTCCAGGGCGTCCGAAACCGGGGCCGATGGTTCCGGGATCGTTTCTGCCACGCTCGTCTTGAGCAGCCGGACGATCCCATTTTTGCCCGTCAGCCGGTATTCGCGATCAACCCGTCCGGCCAGATCGCCGAAATTGATCCCGTTTCCCGTCAGCGTGGTGGCGACAGCGAAACGGCCCTTGAACACTGGATCGTGTCCGGCGGGCGGTTCACCGAACAACGGTGTGGCATCAACCTCACCGAGCGTCGCCGTGGCCTTGAGGCCATAAGGCAACGCTGCGGCGGGGTCGAACGAGACCGATCCTTCCGCCTGTGCCAGGCTGTGGTTCGCGAGCTCCCATATGCCGTCCTGCAAACGCACGGATCCGTGATCGAGGTTGAGCGTCCCGCGCACGCCATTGAATTCATGGCCGCCCGTCTTCAGTCGATCGAAGCCTAATGTCACGCTTCCGATCCAGTCGCCCCAGAACGGAATCCGGTCTCGCCCGGCGGCGGGAGTTTGCGATCCGCCGGCGCCGGCGGGAACGCTCGCGGCCAACGGAGAGCCTCCGATCGCCGCCAGTGGCGCCACCAGCAGTTGCAGGTGTTCCCAGGCGACGTTCGCACCCGCCAGCCTGGCTTCGATGCGGTTCCCATCCTTCCCGTTGGTCCAGGTGCCGTCAGCCGATATCTCCGACGCGCTCGACCCGACGGTAATCTTGATCGGCGCATGAAACGCGACCGCCAGATCGGCGCCAATTCCCACCTGATAATTCGTGGAGATGGATTGATCCGCCGCCGGCCCGATCACGGACAACTTGCCCTCCAGGTTTATCCAGGTTGCGACGCTCGCGGAGAAATCGCCCGCGGCCGAACGGGCCGTGATCCAGCCGGTGCCCGGTATGGCCGATTGTGAGGCCAGCGCCTTGAGGTCGGCATTCCACGTGGCGGCGATCACGGTCGGTTGCTCCGCTTTCGCCGGATAAGTGGCCTTGGCTTCGAACGTCGCCAGACGCTGGCCGGCGCTCCCGACCGTCAATGGCTTGCACTCAACCTGCCAGCCATCGGAAGTGCAGTCGGCCAGCAACGCAAGCGACAGATCGAGCCCACGTCCGACCACCTTGCCGGTGCGTTGCACGGTGACGTCGGAAGCGGTGACCGGCGCCTTCGAACGAAAGGCATAACCTCCATTGGTAGCCTTGACGATGAAATCGCCTTTCGCGTTTCCCCCGGTGAAGGTGAAACCGCCCGGGAGGTTCGGAAGCCCGGTCAACGGAAACGCCCCGATCGACGCCTCCAGCCAGTCGTTGCGCGGATCCGCCACCACCAGGTGGTAGGTTCGCTCATCGAAATCGAACGGCTGCAGCGATTGCACGGTGGCGGTTCGATTGGACTGAGCCACGGAAACACTCAGCCGGTCGACCCGAAGGGATTGTCCGCTTTGGGCCAGGTCGAAACGGGTCTCCAACGGTACGGTGCCGAGAAAGTTCAGGGATGGTGCCAGGACACTCCAGCGGCTGGTCATGAGGCTCAAGCGGCCGAGGGCATGCACCCGGGTGAAAGCCGCATCCGTGTCGAAATCGCCCTCTCCATTGGCGGCGACCGAGGGCAGGGGACGATTGGCCAGGAAAAGCGCCAGGTCGGAGTCGCGCAGGTCGATTTTCCAGGTTCCCACCAGCCGCCCGGTCGCAGCGGGAACATGGACCAGGAAGGACGCGAGGCTCCGATGGTCGCGGCCCAGGTCGAGGTTGTAAGTTTCTTCATCCGCGCCGCGCGTCGCCGCGATGTCGACCGACCACACGATGTCTTTGGGCAGCGACCGGCCATCGGACCAGAGTTCGACCTTGAGCTCGATGCGGTTCAGGGTCCGAGGGGAATCCATGGCAACAATGAGGTGGCCATGGGCGGTGAGGAAAATTGTGCCCAGCCAGGTATCGGGAAACTCTCCTGCGGCATCGATCGTCAATGCGCTGTCGCGACCGGCGGCCACTCCCTCACCCTTGATGGCCACGTGTATCTTGGTGGGTGGATTTCCCGGCGGACTGGGCACGAGGACGTCGCCTTCCAGGTCAACTTTGTCCAGCGACAGGTCGCAGGGAAGTTTCCCACCGCGCAAGATTCCGTGGATGACCTGCAGCACCCCACCGACGGGAGCGGCGGCCGTGGGCACCGACACTGGCGCCTCCGCCGGAGCAGGGCGGTGACTGAGGTCCAGGGTCCAGCCCTTGGCGACCAGACTCCGGGCTGCGATCTTCCGGGTCCACATGGCGGCCGTAAGCGGGAGGTGGGCTTCGAGATAGGGGATGGTGATGATGGCGCCATCCCGTTCCAGATGCAGGTCGGCAACCTGGACTTCACCAAACCGCGCCGACATGGCCCCGATGGACCCGTGCAAGCCGGGCTGTCTGGCCAACGCATACTTGGCGGCCCAAGTTTGGAGGATCGGCGCGATCGAGACGATCGCCAGCACGGCAGCCAGGGCGATCACCAGGAACAAAAACTTCGAAAGGAGTCGGAGGAATTTCACTCGTTGATCGGTCGGTCAGACCGCGAACGACAACCAGAGTGTCATCGAAGTTGCCCGGCATCAACCCGGCAGTTTCGAAAGCGGATTTCTGCCCATGGCCGCGGCGTTTCGCCGACGCCGCCTCAGTGCACGACCATGGCCGTAAACGGGCCCAGGTAGGCCTGGCAGGTCACCAGGAGGCCCATCAGTGCGGCCAGCGCGAGACTGTGAAAGAAAACGTAACGCAGTATGCTGCCCTCATGCCCGTACGAGTTGGTGGCGGTGCTGGCGACGACGATGCTTTGCGCATCGATCATCTTGCCCATCACGCCCCCCGAACTGTTCGCCGCGCCCATCAGCACCGCGCTGACCCCGGTCTGTTGGGCGGTGATCTTTTGCAGGCTGCCGAAAAGAACATTCGACGACGTATCCGATCCGGTGAGTGCCACCCCCAGCCAGCCCAGCAGCGTCCCGCAAAATGGGTAGAGCACGCCGGTCTTGGCCAACGCCAGACCGAGGGTGGCGTCCGTGCCGGAGTATTTCGTCACGTTGCCCAGTGCCAGCATGCCGGCGATGGTGAACAGGGAATAGCGCACGCGCCAGAGGGTCTGCCCGTACACGCGGAGCATCTCCCGCGGCGAAAAACCCATCGCGAAACCCGCCACCAGCGCGGCGAACAGGATGCCCGTGCCGGTGGCCGAGAAAACATTGAGCGTGAAGATGGCGGTCTCGGGCCTGGCTCCGGGGGGTGCCACCGGCGGCATGCGCTGCACCACATGGTGCAGCTGCGGCATGGCCAGCCTCGGCGCGCCGAGCCGGTCGAGCGCCACCTTCGTCTGCGGCAGGCCCCAGCAGAGTATGCACACCGTCAGGATGGCCCACGGCATCCACGCCTGCACGATCTGCCGCGTCGTCTGCGGAGCCGCAGCTTCGGTGGGTCGGGGTGCGGATGGCGGCGGGCTGATGCCGCTGCCCGTTACCGCGACGGTATCGGCGGCGGGTGGGTCCAGCTTCCACGGTGTCTTTGGCTGCCAATAACGCAGCAGTATCACCGTCGCGCCAATTGAGCAGGCGCCGGAAATCATGTCCACGAGCCACGGGCCGTGAAAGTTCGACACCAGAAATTGCGGCACGGCAAATGAGACCCCGGCCGTCAAAGCCGCCGGCCAGACGCCCCGCATGCCCCGCCAGCCGGAAAAGGCAGTCACCACCCAAAACGGAATGAGCAGCGAGAAGAACGGCAGCTGTCGGCCCACCATTGCCGAGATCAACCGCGCATCCAGGCCGGTGACCTGTTCCAGCGTCGTGATGGGAATGCCCAGCGAACCGAAGGCTACGGGCGCGGTGTTGGCGATGAGCGCCAGTCCGGCGGCATGCAGCGGCTTGAAACCAAGTTGAATCAGGATCGCCCCGGTGATCGCCACCGGCGCGCCAAAACCGGCCATGCCTTCGATGAAGGCGCCAAACGAAAATGCGATCAGGATGACTTGCACCCGCGGGTCAGGTGCGATCCTGGCCAGACTGTCGCGCAGCGCCGAGAACAACCCGCGCCGCACCGTGAGCTGATAGAGAAAGATTATATTCAGGATGATCCAGCCGATGGGAAACAGTCCGAACGCCGCCCCATAAAGCGTGGTGGCGCCGGCGGTCGCCGCCGGCATGCGATACACCCACAGCGCGATCGTCAGTGCCACCGCCAGCCCCAGCAGGGCGGCGAAGTGAATGCGCATCCGGAAAAAGGCGATCGAAACCAGCAGCACGACCACCGGCACGGCGGCCACCAACGTGGAAAGAAGCACGTTGCCCAGGGGATCGTAGTGTTGCGCCCAGATCATGGGGGTGGCTGCGCCGAGGTAGGCCAAAAACGCCTACGCCGTCCAGTGCCAAAGACGGGGCAAATGGAGTGGTGGAAAGCAGGCGGACGATCCTACGGATACGTCCGGCTCCAAGTTTCGGACAGCGGAGCGCGGACGTATTGCCACGGGCAATCATCCGCCATGATCTGGCCTAGAACGCCGCGTTGCCCGGCGTGCGGGCAAAGGGGATCACGTCGCGGATGTTCGAAACGCCGGTGACAAACATCAGCATGCGCTCGAAGCCCATGCCAAATCCGGCGTGCGGCACGGTGCCATAGCGGCGCAGGTCCAGATACCAGCCGTAATCCTTCGGATCGAGATGGTGGCGCGCCATGCTCGCCTCCAGCACGTCGAGCCGTTCCTCGCGCTGGCTGCCGCCGATGATCTCGCCGATGCCGGGCACCAGCACGTCCATCGCCGTCACCGTGCGGTTGTCGTCGTTGAGGCGCATGTAGAACGGCTTTATTTCCTTCGGGTAGTTGTAGACCGTCACCGGACATTTGCAATGCACCTCGGTGAGGTAGCGTTCGTGCTCCGACTGCAGGTTGGTGCCGTACTCAACCGGATATTCGAAGGTCTTGCCGCACTTCATCAGCAGCTCGACGGCCTCGGTGTAACTCACGCGCTGGAATGGCCGCTCGACCACGAAGTCGAGCCGCGCGAGCAGCTCCTTGTCCACGAATTTGGCGAACAGCTCCAGATCCTCGGCGCAGTGGGTGCGCACGTCGCGGATCAGGTATTTCACGAATTCCTCGGCAAGGTCCATGTTGCCCGCCAGATCGCAGAAAGCCTGTTCGGGCTCGATCATCCAGAATTCGCTCGCATGCCGCGAGGTGTTGGAGTTCTCGGCGCGGAAGGTCGGACCAAAGGTGTAGACTTTCGCCAGCGCGCAGGCAAACGCCTCGGCCTCGAGCTGGCCGCTCACCGTCAGATAAGTTGGGCGCGCAAAAAAGTCCCGGGTGCAGTCGATCGCGCCGTCCTCGCGTTTGGGCGGGTTCTTCAGGTCGAGCGTCGTCACACGGAAGAGTTCACCGGCGCCCTCGCAATCGCTGCCGGTGATGATCGGCGTGTGGATGTAGGCAAAACCGCGCTCCTGGAAGAACTGATGGATGGCGAAGGCCAGCCGGCTGCGCACCCGGAAGACGCAGCCGAACAGATTCGACCGCGGGCGCAGGTGGGCGATCTCGCGCAGAAACTCCGGTGTGTGGCCCTTCTTCTGCAGCGGGTAGGTGGCATCCGCCAGGCCGAGGATGTCCACCGACTCGGCCACGACCTCCCATTTTTGTCCCTGACCCTGCGAGGGCACGAGTTTGCCGTGCACGGAAACCGATGCTCCGGTGGTGAGATGCTGGATGGCCGCGTAGTTGGGCAGCGAGCTGTTCGCGATCACCTGCAGGCTGTGCAGGCAGGAGCCGTCGTTCAGCTCGATGAAGGAAAAGGTCTTGGCGTCGCGTCGGGTGCGCACCCAGCCCTGGACAAGGATGGATTCCACCGGCGACGAACTGTGCAACGCGGCTTTGACCGGCATGGATGTTGGCATGGGTAAGGAGAATAATAAATGGTCAGGGCCCGCCGAGCAAATTTCCACGCGGGTAGGGGGCTTTTCCCGGCCGTCGATATGCCCGCGCCTGTCTGCAGCGGCGGTCTATGACCGCCGAAATCCCACGGTGGAATCGCTACGTTCAGTCGGCGGTCATAGACCGCCGCTACAGCGTGGATCGCACTGTTCCGAGCGTTAATTAATTTGCTGCTACGGGGCGCGATCTTCTGCCACGCTGCTTCCCATGTTTGTCGACGAGTGTGTCATCAAAGTCCAGGCCGGTGACGGCGGGCGCGGGTGCGTGAGCTTCCGCCGCGAGAAATTCGAGCCGTGGGGCGGCCCCAACGGCGGCGACGGCGGCCGCGGCGGCGACATCGTGCTGGTCGGCGACGATAACACGAACAACCTGATCGATTTCAAGTACCGTCAGCACTGGAAAGGCGAACGTGGCGAGCACGGGCTGGGTAAGAACTGCACCGGGCGCGAGGGCGAATCCGCCATCCTCAAGATGCCGCTCGGCACGGTGGTCATCAACGAGGAGACTGGCCAGATCGTGGCCGAAATCACCGAGGACGGTCAGCATATGGTGCTCTGCAAGGGGGGCAATGGCGGCTGGGGCAACACCCGCTTCAAGAGCTCGACCAACCGCGCCCCGCGCCAGGCCAACCCCGGCCAACCCGGCGAGCGCGGGATCTTCCGCCTCGTGCTGAAAAGCATCGCCGACGTGGGTCTCGTGGGCTTCCCCAACGCCGGGAAATCCACGCTCACCAATGCCATCACCGCAGCGCGACCGAAGGTCGCGGCCTATCCTTTCACCACCCTGCACCCACAAATTGGTGTGATTGATTATCCGGCCACCGGCCAGCGGTTGATGCTGGCCGACGTGCCCGGGCTCATCGAGGGTGCGAGTGAAAACCGCGGGCTCGGGCACCGTTTTCTGCGTCATATCGAGCGCTGCGCCGTGCTGCTCCTCCTGGTGGACATGGCGGGCGTCGATGACCGCGATCCGCGGGACGACTACATGACTTTGCTGGTCGAGCTCGAACGCTACGACCCCGCCTTGCTGAAAAAACCCCGCCTGGTGGGAGCCAATAAAATGGACCTGGCCCCGGCCGCGGCCAACCTCGCGAAATTCAAGCGCCGCTATAAAGTGTCGATATTGGAAATCTCCTGCCTCACCGGCGCTGGCCTCGAACAACTTAAGAAAAATCTGTTAAAACGTGTAATTGCCCTTCGCGGGAGTGATAAAATTATGCGGATGAAGTAATCTCCGGCCCGAAATCGTTCCCATGACTTCCGAGTACCGTCCCATCGTGATGCGCGCCAACCGCCTGCTCGGCGCGTCCCTGGTCGATCACAACCTCGTGAAACTCGAGGATCTCGAGCAGGCCAACGGACGGCTGCTGGAGGTGATCGCCTCGGAGCAGACGCGCCAGATGACGGTGCTTGGCATCCTCGCCTATGAGATGAAGGTGGTGAAGGAAGATGACGTGCTCCAGTACCTCGTGGATAACGAGGGGCTCGGTCTCATCGATCTGCGCAATTACGAGATACACGACGAGATCAGAAAGACCGTTGATGTGGGTGCATGTTGGGCCACGTGGTCGGTCCCGTTCGACCGCGAGGAGGACTTTACCTTTGTCGCCACCGCCTACTACATGAGCCCGGCGGTGCGCACTTATTGGGAGAAACAACTCGGCACGGCGATCGTGTGGTATGGCACCACGCTCGAAATTCTGGCCGATTTCCTCGAAAAGCTCGAAACGGAGCGCGGTCCCGCCAAGGCGGTAGCGGCCACCTGATTTCCCATGGCACTCGGAAAAATCCAGACCCAGATCGTCGCCAAGCTCGAGGAGTGGGGGCGTCTCACGGACGAACAGCGGACCGAGATTGTCGCGCGGCCGGAGGATTTCAGCGGCGAAGCGCTCGATAAGCTGCTGCAGGAAGATTACCGGATCACTCCCTTCCAGTTGCTCACCGCCAAGGCCCGCGCGCTCGGCCTCGCGCCCTACAATGTGACGCGCTACCGGGTGTCCGCCACGACTTTCGAGCGCATCCCGATGGAGTTCTGCCAGGAAAACCTCGTGCTGCCGGTGGGGCAGGTCGGCGAACTCCTGCTCGTCGCCTTCGCCAATCCCTTCGATCTGACGGTTCCGGCCAAAATCAATGAGATGACGGGCAAGCGCGTGGTGCGCCTGCTCGCGCGGGAAAAAGACATCCGCGAAAAGTTCTCCAAGGGCTCTTCCGACCGCCCGGCCGGGTTTGAGGACGTGGTTCAACAGATCGACAAGGAGTATGCGACCGAGGGAGAAGGCGAATTCCGCGACGGCGATGTGAATGAGGAGTCTGGCCCGATCATCCAGCTCTCCAACCGCATCATCGAGGATGCCTACTATCTCGGCACGTCCGATATTCACGTCGAGCCGTGGGAGAAGGAAATTATCGTGCGGTACCGCATCGACGGCATCTGCCACGAGAAACTGCGGTTGCCCAAGAAGGTCGGCCCCGCGCTGGTGGCCCGCCTCAAGATCATGTGCAACCTCGATATTGCGGAACGCCGGTTGCCGCAGGACGGGCGCATCGTTTTCAAGCAATACACGAAGAAAAACATCGATGTCGATCTGCGCGTCTCCACCGCGCCGCTCAACCACGGTGAGGGCGTGGTCATGCGCATCCTCGACAAGCAAAAGTCCACGCTGCCGCTGCCCGCGCTCGGCTTCACCGAGGAGAATCTGGCGAAATATCGTGACGTAATCCGCCAGCCCTACGGCATGATCCTGCATTGCGGCCCGACCGGTTCGGGCAAATCGATGACGCTCTATTCCGCGCTCGGCGAGATCAACGCGCCCGACATCGTCATCCGCACCGCCGAGGATCCGATCGAGTACACGCTCGCCGGCATCAACCAGATGCAGATGCACCGGCAGATCGGGCTCACGTTTGCCAGCGCCTTGCGCGCCTTCCTGCGGCAGGACCCCGACATCATCCTCGTCGGCGAAATTCGCGACAAGGAGACGGCCGACATTGCGGTCGAAGCCGCGCTCACCGGCCACCTGCTCATTTCCACGCTGCACACCAACGACGCGCCCTCGACCATCGCCCGCCTCACCGACATGGGCATCGAGCCCTTCATGATCTCCTCGTCGCTGCTATGCGTGTGCGCCCAGCGCCTCATGCGGCGGGTGTGCAAGCAGTGCCGCGTGCCTTACGAACCCGAGGGCCGCGAAAAAGAAGTGCTGGAAAAAGCCATCGGCTGGAGCGGGCAGATTTTCAAGAGCAACCGCAAGGGGTGCCCGAAGTGTGGCGGCAGCGGCTACAAGGGTCGCGTCGGCATCCACGAACTGATGATCACCACCGAGGAACTCGTGAGTGGGATCAACAAGGAGCTGGAAACCGCCGAGCTGAAGAAGATCGCCATCCGCGGCGGCATGAAAACGCTGCACCAGGACTCGTTGATCAAGGTGAAGGAAGGCCTCTCCACGCTGGAAGAGGCGCTGGCCACCGTGCCCGAGGATCTGCAGTAGGCT
>DATJPQ010000217.1:0-9757 GCA_035506315.1 Opitutaceae bacterium | reverse complement strand
GCCTCCGGTGCGCCTTCCGGTGCGCCGAAACTGCTTCTAATGTGGGCAACGCGAAACGCCGGCGCCGGTATCGAGCCCGACGAGGTGTTTCGTTCGATTTCCCGTTTTGCCGACTACTTGGTTCTGCTTCACAACAGCCAGCCGAAACTGCCGTTTTTTGCCTGGCTTGAACAAGAGATCCCCAAGTGGGCCCCCGGTCCGCAAGGAAAGGCGGTCAGACCGGCGTTGCCCGAAGAGGCCCGTAGACTGGTGGTCTTGGCCGAGCAGGCGGCGAAAGATAAACAATACACAAAAGCCGGAGATCTCTACGCCGAAGCGATCAGATTGGCGCCATTCTGGCCGGCGTGCTACTACAATGCCGCCCTGGTCTTCGCAGAATTGAATCTTCACGAGCAGGCTATTGCCTTCATGAGTTACTACCTGCAGTTGAATCCCGACGATCCCAACGCCCGTGCCATCAAGGACCGCATCTACCTCTGGTCGGACAAAGCCGCGGTGCCCGACCAATCGTGGAATGGATGACTCCATCGCCGGGCCTCGCGTTCGATCCCAAGGCGCCCGATGGCTGGCAGGCCCAAGACGAGATCTAGGAATGGCAGATGCGCGCCGGCAGCGATATCTCCGCGCGCCTGGACCGTGGGTCGGAGCGCGGACGTGTCCGCCGGACCACCCGGCAAAAATAACCTAATGGGTTACATTCACCCTTTGGTCAGGCCAGCGACGTTCACCGGCCGGTGCCGGTGGCGTAGCCGCCGCTGCGCGCGAAGAAACGGTGGTTCATCGGCCGGCGTTGGTCGGGGGTGAGTGCCGGCAGCTCGGGGAGCGTGCGGTATTTGTCCTCGCCGAGTTGCGCACGGCACAACGCCCGAAAATTATCCCACCGCTCGCTGAGGCGGAGCGCGGCGTGGCGCGCTTCGATCTCCGGGTTTCTTTTTCCTGGTTCCGGGTTCCGGGTTTCGGGCTGGCCCGCCGGGGCGGGTTCTGCGTTTCGGATTTCGTCTGCGTTGTTTCGGAATTCGATATTCGGAATTCGGATTTCCGCCGTCAACGGCGGCGCGTTGGCCACCTGCCGCAGCAGGCTGCGCCACTCGACGAGCAACCGGTCAAAATCGCCGCGCCCGGCGATTTCCTGCTCGTCGACCAGCTTGCGCGCCTTCTCGCCCTCGGCCACGAGCGCGTGCACCACCTCGGCGGCGCCGCTGCCGTATTGCGGCGGCACGCCGCGGTCGAGCCAGCCTTCGATCGTGAAACGCCGGAAGGCCTGTTCACAGACCGCGGACAGCCGGCCGATACGACGCGGGTTGGTGCCGGCAAAGCGGTCGCCCGCGAAAAGGTTCGCCACATCGAACAGCAGGTCGTCGAGCGGATAGCGGCGGTCTTCGAGCGCGGCGGCGAGCGCCAGCCCTTCCGGCCCGAGGAAAACCGCCGCGATTTCACCGCGCGGTGTCAGGCGCAGCGCCGGGTCGAGCACGCCGATCCGCTGCCATTGCCAGAAGAGCGTGGCCTGCGGCGAAAGGGCGAGGCAGTCGGCGCGGTGGGCGCAGCCGGCGCAGGCGGGAAACGGATTGCGCTCGCGGCGCACCAGGCGGGCGCGGCCGGTGTCGGTGCGCTGCCGGCAGGGCAGGGCATCGGGCGCGAGCGCCGCGGTGTGTTCGACTCCCAGCACCAATGACTCTTCGGTGAAGAACTTGCCCGCCATCGTGCGGGCCACTTCGGCGGCGTCGGCGCCGGCGCGGAGCGGACGCAGGATGAACGCCCACGGCAATGGCGCGGCGCGCTTGAGTCGCAGCGGGGCCGCGCGGCGCAGGCGCAGGGCGGAGCTGCTCACCAGCACGAAACCGCACTCGTCGAGCCCGCGGCGGCCGGCGCGACCGACCATCTGCAGGAGGTTGTGCGGGGCGATCTCGCGTTCGAGCTGGTCGGAACGAAAGCCGCCCGCGGTGATGAGCACCGAGCGCAGGGAGAAATTGATACCCGCGCTCAGACCAAGCGTGGCGACCACGGCGCGGAGCTGGCCGGCCTTGGCCAGCGGTTCGATCACACCGGCGCGTTGCAGATAGGTGAGGCCGCTGTGGTGATAGGCCACGCGGGCCTTGATCAGGCGGGCGAGTTCCGGACCGCAGGCGAGTTCCTGCTCGCGGGTCAGCGTGAGCGGATCAGGCAGGGGTAGCTCGCGCGCCAGCTGCCGGGCCAGCCGCTCGGCGTCCTGCCGGTGCGGGGCGAAGACGAGCACCGGGCCGTAGCCGGCGCGCAGGGCGCCGGCGACGCGTTTCGACCAGAAACCCTCGATGGTGCGCGGCAGACCGCCCACGAGTTCATCGGCCTCGACCTCCTCGAGCGGCACGGGGCGCTCGCGGGTCTGCACCACCTCGACCGTGCGGCCCAGCCGGCGTAACCACGCGGCGGCGTCTTCCGGATTGTCGACGGCGCCGGAGAGCAGCAGCAGCTGAAGCGTGGGCGGCGCGGAGAGCAGGACACCCTCGTAGTGGTTGCCCCGCTGCGAATCGGCCAGCCAATGGTATTCGTCGATGACGAGCAGATGATAAGGCGCGGACTCCGGGCTTCGCCGGGCGGGAGCCGGCATCTCGCCGCCGGCCGCGGGCGGCGTTGCCCAACGGTCGTCACCGATCACGCCTTGCACCGCCTCGAGCGTGGCGACGACGATGGGTGCGGCCGGATCGATCGTCACGTCGCCGGTGACGATGCCCACCCGCCAGCCGCGGGCGCGCCATTCGGCATATTTGTCGTTGGCCAGCGCCCGGGTCGGCACGGTGAAGAGCGCCCGCCGGGAGAAGTTCGTCTGCTCGGCCCAGCGTTCGAAGATGAAGGTCTTGCCGGCCCCGGTGGGCGCATCGACCACGACATCGTGGCCGGTCTTGAGTGCCTGGATGGCGGCGGCCTGCCATCGGTCTGGCAGGATGAGTTTTTGCAGACTTTCAAGTACCGGGCTGAGCACGCGGCGCACGCTAAACACCGCGCTTGTTGCGTCAATGCCCTGCCATCGACGAGTACCGTTGCCCGGGTGGCGATAACATCCGGTCGTCACCTTCTCCTGCTTACCAATCGCTGTGACCCAGGCGACTGCGGCGATCTGGCGCCGGGTTTCATATTTGTTGCATTCTTAGGCTATTTATAGAGAACTAGTTTCGTAATTCTGCTTGGGCCTTTTGCACTCTGGCAATTCGTGGTTATTTGTAGGAGTCCTCCAGCAGCCGCCCATGAAAACCACAGCCATGTCTTTTCGTACCCTGTTCGTCTCCGCTCTGGCCGCGTTTGCTCTCGGCCTGTCAAGCGTATCCGTTTTTGCGCAACAAGCGGCACTTTCTGCCGACCTGCAGCAGCAAGTGCAGCAAGCGGTGACCGACGGTAATGCCGCCGCGATCAGCCAGCTGGCCGCAAACAATCCCGCCCAGGCCGTGCAGATCGCCCAAGCGGCCGCCTCGGCCGCCCAGGGACTTGTCGCCACCAACCCGGTGGCGGCGGCGAACATCGCCTCCGCGGCCGCCACGATCGTCTCGGCTCCCGCCGTCATCGCTGCGAATCCCGCCGCTTGCGCCCAAGTCGTCGCCACGACCTCGCAAGTTGCCTCGGCCCCTGCCGTCATGGCCGCCGCGCCGGCGGTCTGCGCCCAGATTGCCGCCACGAGCGCGCAAGTCGCCGCCACGCCATCTGTCATAGCCGCCGCTCCAGTCGTGGCCGCCCAAACGGCCGCTGCCGCCAACACCACGGCGAGCAACGCCAGCGTTGTGGCTGCGGCTCCGACTGTCGCCGCTCAGGCGTCCGCCTCGGTCAACACCATTACCACGAATCCCACGGTTGTCGCCGCGGCTCCGGCGATCGTCGCAGCGATCCCGGTTGCCTCCAGCACTCCGACTCCGTCGGTGGCTTCACCGGCTGCGAACCCGGTGTCTAATAATCAGAATACACCGGTCACACAGAACACCCCCGTGGTCGATCCGTCGGTTACGACGTCGGTCAGTCCTGCGGGTGGTTGATCGGGTAGTAATTATCGGAAAAGACCCCCGATTGCCACGGATCGGCCGTGGTACTTTGTAGCGCGTTTGCGTTGCGTTTGACCGGCGAAGCCGGTGCGTGCACGCGCGATCTCGGATCGCACTCGGATCAGTCATTTGCCCGGCACTATTTTCGGGCATGCTGCGGCTGCTGCGTAAATTCTGCGCAGCGCCTGTCTGGCGTGCGCAAAGAATGCTCAGGTTGGTTTGCTAAACCGGTCAATCAGCCCGATTTCCACTCGTGGCATGGGAGCTGCAAGAGCAGGCCACCCCTTTTCATACCATGATGACTATTCGCCAAAATCTCATTCATAGCCTGGTCCGCCTTTCCCGAAATAATCTTTTCCGGGGGGCCTTTGTATCAGCCGCTGCCCTCGTTCTTTCGTCAGTGCTGTCGGCCCAAACTCCGGCCGCCACCGACACCCCGACTCCGGCCCCCGCCCCCGGCGACAACGCACCGCCTGCTCCCGCGGACAACCAAAGCGGCGGTCGCGGCAACCGCGGCAACCGCGGCGGCAACTTCAATCCCGAGGAAATGCGGGCGCGCATGAACGCCGCCCTCAAGGAACAGCTCGGCGTCACCTCCGACGACGAATGGAATCTGATCATGGAGCGCGTCAACAAAGTGAATGAGCTCCGGCGCAGCACAATGATGGGCGGCATGAATATGCGCTTCCTGATGGGTGCCATGGGCGGCTTCGGCGGCCCCGGCGGGCAAAATGGCCAGGGCGGGCGCGGTAATCGCCAGGGAGGTTTCGGCGGAGCCAGCAACCCGGAGGTCGAGGCCCTCCAGACCGCGATTACCGACAAGGCGCCGGATGCCGAGCTCAAGGCCCGGCTCGAGCGCTTGCGCGAAGTCCGCAAGACCAACGAGGCCAATCTGGCCAAGGCGCAGGAGGACCTGCGCGCAGTCTTGAGTGTCCGGCAGGAAGCCGTGGCGGTGCTCATCGGCCTGCTGCCCTGATCCCATGTTTCCCGAGGCGACCCTGCCCGACGCCGTGCCCACGGACGCCACCAACGGCGCCCTGCCCGAACTGCTCAACCGCATGATCGCGGCGAAGCAGCTCACGGCCACGGATGCCCGTTCCTACCTGGCGCTGCCGCGCACCGGCGCGACCGCGCTGACCGAGGAGAATGTGCTCCGCTGGCTCGCCCGCGAGTACGGCGTGGGCTTCGTCACCCTCGACGAGCTCGAGCCGGACAAGCAGGTGCTGTCGCTCTTTCCCGCCCGGCTGCTTCTGCGGGACGAACTGCTCCCGCTCCGGCGGATCGACGGCCAGATCGAGATCGCGACCAGCCGGCTGTTCGCGACCCAGGGGCTGGACGGCCTGAAGGCGCTGACCGGACTGCGCGTGCAACCGGTGCTGGCGCCGTCCGAGGCGATCCAGCGGGAGATGAAGAAACGGCTCGGCGTCGGTGCGGACACGATCGACACGCTCGACGAGGAGACGGCCTTGCAGGTGCTCGACGAAGGCGGCGCCGGCGCGACCGACGCCAATCTCGACGAGGCCGCCGAGGACGCCTCGATCATCCGTTTCGTCAACCAGGTCCTGAAGGACGCCATCGACCTGCGCGCGTCCGACATCCATCTGGAACCGTTCGAGAACGAGCTGCGCATCCGCTACCGCATCGACGGCATCTTGCAGGAAATCCCCGTGCCGGCGCAGGTGAAGCGTTTCCAGCCGGCCATCGTGGCGCGCGTGAAGATTCTCAGCCACCTCAACATCGCCGAGAAACGCCTGCCGCAGGACGGGCGCATCAAGGTGCGGATCGACGACGCCGAGGTCGACATCCGCGTATCCGTGATTCCGATGCTGCACGGCGAGGCCGTCGTCCTGCGCCTGCTGCGCCAGAACGCGGCGTTGCGTGGCGCCAGCCAGCTCGGCATGGGCGAACGCGAGTTCGCCTGCCTCCAGCGGGTGCTCCAGCTGCCGCACGGCATCGTGCTCGTCACTGGCCCGACCGGCAGCGGCAAGACGTCGACCCTCTACACCGCCCTGCAGGAGATCAACGACACCGAGCGGAAGATCGTCACCATCGAGGACCCGATCGAATACCAGCTCCGGGGTGTCAACCAGATCCAGGTTTCCGAGAAGTCCGGGCTGACGTTTGCCCGCGGGCTGCGTTCGATCCTCCGGCACGACCCCGACGTGATTCTGATCGGCGAAATCCGCGACCAGGAGACGGCGCAGATCGCCGTGCAGGCCTCGCTGACCGGGCACCTGGTTTTTTCGACCCTGCACACCAACGATGCCGCCGGTGCGGTCACGCGCCTCGTCGACATGGGCGTGGAGCCCTACCTGGTGGCCTCCTCGCTCGAGGCGGTGCTGGCCCAGCGCCTGGTGCGGCTGCTTTGCCCGCATTGCAAGCAGGTCGACACGCTGCCGACCGCGCGCGCCTACAAACTGCGGCTCGGGCTGCCGGCCGACGAGACTGTTTACCGCGCGGTGGGCTGCCGCGAATGCCGCCAGACCGGTTATTACGGCCGGCGCGCGATTTTCGAGTGGATGGATGTGAACAACGAAATCCGCGAGCTGGTCTTGAAAAATGCCTCGACCGATTCGATTCGCGCGGCCTCCTGCCGGGCCGGGATGCGCACGCTGGCCGAGGACGGCCGGCGCCTCGTGCAGGAAGGCGTCACCACCATCGAGGAAGTGCTCAGCGTCACCACGGTGCATGAACTCACAACGACGGCCCCGGTCGCGACCGCCGCCGGCCCCGAGGTGGCGCCGGCGCGGACCCCGCCCGCGAAGCGTTGAGGGGGATTTTGTCCTTCGCGTACCGCCCAAATTTCCATGCCGCAGTTTTCCTATAAAGCCGTGCAGCGCGATGGCGCCCTCGCCGAGGGCGTCCTGGATGCCAGCGGCCGGCACGAGGCGCTGCGTCAGATGGAGGTGCGCGGGCTGAAACCCATCCGGCTCTCCGAGGGCGGCAACGGTTCCGGTCACGACCAACCGGCTGTGCGAGCGACGAGCCAGGATGGCGATACCGGTCCGGACGGCGCCAGTCTGGGGCAGACGGTCGCTTCGTTCCTACCGAAGCAACTGGCGCTCGGCGGCTCGGGAAAGATTTCGGCGCGGATACTGGAAAATTTCACCCGGCTGCTGTCGAGCCTGCTGGCCGCCGGGGTGCCGTTCAGCCGGGCACTGGTGATTCTGCATCGCGAAGCCACCGTGCCTGCGGCCAAGGCCAAATGGAAGGAGCTCCACGATCTGGTGATCGACGGCATGCCGTTGTCCGAGGCAATGGCGCGCTCCCCGGAGACGTTTCCCCGGGTTTACGTGGCCATGGTCGAGGCCGGCGAGGCGGGCGGATTCCTCGATGTGGTCCTGGCGCAGATCGCCGACTTCCAGGCGCGGGAAAAGGAGCTCAAGGCCAAGGTGCTGACGGCCATGATGTATCCCGCCGTCCTGCTCGTGCTGGCCCTGGCCGTGATCGTGTTTCTGCTCGTGTTTTTCATCCCGCGTTTCCAACTCGTTTTCAAGGGCTTCAACGCGGAACTGCCCCTGATCACGCAGATGATCATCAAGGTCAGCGACATGGTCCGCAGCTACGGCCTGTTCGTCGGGGCGGTCGTCGTGATCGCGATCTTCTCCGTGCGCACCTGGCTCGCGTCCGAAAAGGGCCGGCGCTCCTGGGAAGGCCTGCTGCTGCGCATTCCCCGGATCGGCCCGTTGATCGCCCAATTCGCCATGGCACGGTTCTGCCGCATGCTGGGCACGCTGCTCGGCGCCGGCGTCCCGCTGATCAATGCGCTCAACGTCGCCCGGCGGTCGATCGGCAACCAGATTCTCGTCGATGCGGTGGCCGAGTCGATCGACCGCGTGAAGGAGGGCAAGCCGCTCGGCAAGAGTCTGGCCCAGAACCGGGATCTTTTCCCCGGCGCCGTCGTGGAGATGATCTCCGTCGCGGAAGAGAGCGGCCGGCTCGATCAGGAGCTGGTGCGCATCGCCGCCGTGACCGAGTCCGACCTCGACCGGCAGCTCAAGACCGTCGTCGCCCTGGCCGAGCCGGTGATGCTGTTCTTCATCGCGGCGTTCATCGGCACCATCTTCATCGGCATGCTCATCCCCATCTTTTCCCTGCAAGACCACATCAAATAATTCCCGCCATGAAATTCCCATCCCATCGCCCTGTCCTGGCCCGCCGCGCCCGGCGCCGCGCCTTCACGCTCGTCGAGTTGCTGCTGGTGCTCGTGATCCTCGGCACGCTCGCCGCCCTCGTGCTGCCCAAGTTCACCGGCCGTACCGAGCAGGCGCGCATCACCGCCGCGATGACCCAGATCTCCACCTTTGGCACCGCTCTCGACGCCTACGAGGTCGACACCGGCGGGTATCCGCGCGGCTCCAACGGCCTCCAGGCGCTCGTGATCCAGCCCAACGACGTCACCGGCTGGCGTGGGCCGTATCTGAAGCAGGATATTCCAGTCGATCCCTGGGGCCACCCGTACATTTACGAGTGCCCCGGCAAGCTCAACCCGTCCGGCTACGACATCATCTCCATGGGACCCGATGGTCAGGCCGGGACCGCCGATGACATCACCAACGGCGCCATCACTGCCCGTTAAAGTCCGCCGCCCCGCCGGCCGCGCCTTTACGCTGATCGAGCTGATCCTGGTCATGGCCCTCCTCGCCATCGCCGCCAGCCTTGTCGCACCCAAGATGGCATCGTTCTTCCGTGGCCGCGCGCTCGACCAGGAGGCCCGGCGCCTGCTGGCGCTTTCTCATTACGGCCAGAGCCGCGCCGTGGCGGAAGGCGTGCCCATGCTGCTGTGGATCAATCCCAGCCAGTCAACCTATGGCCTGACGGCACAGTCGGGATTCGTCGACTCCGACACCCGCGCCACGACCTGCCACGTCGATCCCACGCTGACCATCGAGGCGACGGACGTGGATGCCTCGGTCGTCTCGGAAAACGGCGACGAGCGCCTCGGCCTGCCGCAGGGCCAGTCCATCATCCGCTTCAATCCCGACGGCTTCTTCGACGAAATCAGCGTCCAGCGCATCGTGATCCGCCAGGGCAACGAAGGTGCGATCGAGATCGTGCCCGCGACCAACCGCCTCCGCTACGAGATGCATCCGGTCCATGACCTCACGAGCCCATAGCCATCTCCACCGCGGCTTCACGCTGGCCGAGGTCCTCGCCGCCCTTCTCCTGATGGCGATCATCGTGCCCGTTGCGTTGCAGGGCGTGCAGATCGCAAGCCGCGCGGGCACCCTCGGGCAGCGCAAGGCTGCCGCCATGCGCGTCGCCGAGCGGGTGTTGAACGAACTGCTTGCCACGGACGGACTGACCCAAAGCACCGGGAGCGGCACCGTGGCCGAGGGCGACCAGTCGTACGCGTGGACCATGCAGACCGAGACCTGGCCCGAGGACGCCATGAACGTCGTGACCGTGCGCGTCGTGTTCAATGTCCAGGGCTACGACTACAATGTGAGCCTCAGCTCGCTTTACGATCCGACTACGGTGTCGCTGACCGGGAGCCAGTCACCATGAACGCCCGCCCCGCCAACTTGCCGGATCTTGCCGGTGATAGTTTTGGGTGGAGCGGCTTGACCTCAAGACGCTTTCAGCGCGTTGGGGACAACGCGCTCCACCAGCTTGGCCTGGTAGGGGCGCAAACTTGTCGCGCCCTCTGCCGGGGGGAAGGGCGCAGCAAGACTGCGCCCCTACAAAACCCGGCGGGGAAATCAGACTCACCTGTAGCGGCGGTCTATGACCGCCGAAACGATTCTGTTGGTCTG
>DATJPQ010000216.1:0-13447 GCA_035506315.1 Opitutaceae bacterium | reverse complement strand
ATGGTATCGTAGTGGCCACCGCGTAGAGTGAATACCTGGGCCGGGGCGGTGTGCCGCGCGGCCAGGTCGTCGATTTGCAGGGCGAATTCGAGACCTTCGAGCGTCAGCTTCTTCGCGGGAAGATCGACCCGCCCGTCGGAGAGGCGCACCAGCACCTGCCCCGACACTTTCCCGTCGCGCCACTCGCCCTCGCCGCTCATCCGCACGCGGCCACCGAGGGTCGCGCCCGCGAGCGCCGGCCACTGGGCGGCGAGCGCCTCGCTCCAGCGCGCCAGATCGAGCTCGACGGTTTTCAACCACCAGTGCACCACCTCCGGCGCCGCCGCGAGCAATTCGATTTCGGCTTCCAGTAGCGTACCCTCGCCTTCCGCCCGGACGGCGAACTTCGGCAGGCCGGATTCGCCGGGCGTAACGGTCAACGACCACTGCAAAGCCGGGGCCGAGGGCAACGATTCCAAGCGCCCGTGGATCTCGCCGACGATGCCGGGCCAGGAAGGTGCTTCAGCCCCGAACGCGAGCGCCGCCCCAAGCAGGCTGCCAAGCCAGCAAAAAGGAAACGAGAGGGGCCGCATGCGCACGGCACCAGCAAACGGGCGAACACGCCGGGCTCAATGCGCTTTTCGCGCAGGCACCGGCCGGGTGGCAGGCCGCGTGATCCTAAAGGGGGCTCCTATTAGCCGCGCCGTAAGTAGCGCAGGCTTCCAGCCTGCATCGAGCGATGAAGCAGGCATGGATGCCTGCGCTACAAAACACCGGATTTTAAATCGCCCAAGGCACCGAAGGCCTTTGTTCTTGAGTAGACCCAAGGGCGCGCTTTGCTCGCACCCGTGTCTACCCCATTGTGTAACTACCCTTGGTCAAGGAGCGTGCGGCCGCCGGCGCCATGGCCAGCCAACGCGAACCGGGCATGAAACATCCCCAGGCAAAGAACGCGGCAGGCAATTCCACCTTCCGGGTGTACGCGGAACCGGACCCGATGGGTCAACCAAGCGCGCGTGATCAGGATATTGCCAAGCCGGTGATGATCCGGGCCTACAGCGGAGTGAACAAGGGGGCGACGGCATTTTTCCGCAACCGGCCGTTCCTCCGCACCCTCGCGACCGAACTGGGACAACGCTGCCCGGAGCGGCCCCGGGTGTTCTTCCATGCCTGCTCGATTGGCGCCGAGCCCTACTCGTTGGCGATCTGGTACCTGAACGATGCCGCCAGCACCGGGCGGCCTGCGCCGGCAATATTCGCCACCGACATTGCCCCGGCATTCCTCGAGATGGCGCGTGCCGCCCAATATCCTCGGAGCATCCTGACCGGCATGACCGACAAGGAGAGGCGATGGTTCGAGCCGGCCGCC
Source organism: Opitutaceae bacterium (assembly GCA_035506315.1). Lineage (GTDB taxonomy): Bacteria > Verrucomicrobiota > Verrucomicrobiia > Opitutales > Opitutaceae > MWDT01. The sequence continues at coordinate 12,099 of DATJPQ010000216.1, read as the reverse complement.
AACGGCCTGGTACGGGTTTCTGCCGCAGTGCGAAAACTGGTGGAGTTCGCCCCCCCGCAGTCATTCATGAATCCGCTGGGCGGAGACCTCTACGATGCGGTCCTGGCCATGAACGCCCTCACCTATGTCACGCCCGCGGAGCAGACGCAGGCGATCCGGACCATGGCCGGCAGCGCGCGGCATCTCCTGGGGTTGACCGCCTTTCACCCCGATACGATTCGCGCCGACATCGAGAGCATCGGTTTCGCGCCGGTCCTGGCCGGACAGCGGGAGATTCACGGTGGCTGGGGGGACCGCTGCGTGGCGGTTTCGCCACCCGCCGGAACGCCGGAATATTCCTGGCAGTTGCAGCACTTCGACACCGCCCTGCCGGATCGCGAGTTCCGTTACTGTTCGCTCTTCGCCCGGAAGGGGACCGCCTAAAGGCAGCCGCTCCGCGGGCAGCGCAGCGGAAGCGCTTTCGTTTCTGCGCGGAGCCCTTCACGTCACCGGCACCTGGGGCAGCTGCCAGATTTCTGAGGCATACTCGCGGATCGTGCGGTCGCTGGAGAATTTGCCCATGCGGGCGGTGTTGAGGATCGCCATGCGCGCCCATTTTTCCTGGTCGCGGTAGGCGGCATCGACCCGCGCCTGGCAATCGCTGTAGGCGCGAAAATCGGCCAGCACCATGTAGGGATCGCCCCCATGCAGCAGGCTGTGGTGGACAGCGCTGAAAGCGGGACCTTCCTGCGGCGTGAAGTAGGTGGAGCCGAGCCAGTCGACAACGGCGCGCAGTTCCTCGTCGTGGTTGTAGTAATCCCACGGGTTGTAGCCCTTCGCCCGCAGCGCGTACACCTCTTCCACGGTAAGGCCGAAGATGAAGATGTTGTCTTCGCCCACCTCCTCGCGGATCTCGATGTTGGCGCCGTCGAGCGTGCCGATGGTGAGGGCGCCATTGAGCGAGAGCTTCATGTTGCCCGTGCCCGAGGCCTCCTTGCCGGCGGTGGAAATCTGCTCGGACAAGTCGGCGCCCGGGATGATGCGCTCGGCGAGCGACACGCGGTAGTTGGGCAGGAAGGCAACCTTGAGGCGGCCGCGGACGCGCTCGTCGTGATTGATGTGGTCGCCGATGAGGTTGATCGCGCGAATCAGGTTCTTGGCGATGTCGTAGCCGGGCGCAGCCTTGGCCGCGAAAATGAAGACGCGCGGCTGGAGGTCGAGCGAGGGATTGTGCAGCAGCCGCCGGTAAAGCGCGAGGATGTGGAGCAGATTGAGATGTTGCCGCTTGTACTCGTGCAGGCGCTTGATCTGGACGTCGAAGATCGCATCGGGCGAAACCTTCACGCCGCATTCGCGCTCGATGAGCCCGGCGAGTTCGACTTTGTTGGCGCGCTTTACCGCCATGAATTCACGGCGGAACCCGGCGTCGTTGGCGAACGGTTCCAGGCCGCGCAACAGGTCGAGATTGCGCGTCCAGGCTTCGCTGCCGAGGGTGCGGGTGATGAGCCCGGCGAGGCCCGGGTTGGCCTTGAGCAGCCAGCGGCGCGGGGTGATGCCGTTGGTCTTGTTGGTGAATTTGCCGGGATAGAGCTCGTTGAACTCGGGGAAGAGCGTGCGCTTGAGCAGGTCGCTGTGCAACGCGGCCACCCCGTTGACGGCATGCGCGCCGACCACGGCGAGATTGGCCATGCGGACCATCTTGCCGCCGTTTTCCTCGATAAGGGAACAGACGCGCTTCTTTTCGGGGTCGCCGGGCCACTTCCGCTCGCACACCTCCATCAGGCGCACGTTGATTTCGTAGATGATCTGCAGATGGCGCGGCAGCACCCGCTGGAAGAGCGGTACGCTCCATTTCTCGAGCGCCTCGGGCATCAGCGTGTGATTGGTGTAGCCGAAGGTGCGCGAGACGATGGCCCACGCCTTGTCCCAGGGCAGGTTCTCCTCGTCGACCAGGATGCGCTGGAGCTCGGCGATGGCCACGGCGGGGTGCGTGTCGTTGAGCTGGAGGGCGACCTTGTCGGCGAAGTTGTCCCACGAGTTGCCGGCGTTCTTGCGATGCCGCCGGATGATGTCGCGCAGCGAACAGGCGACGAAGAAATACTGCTGCACCAGGCGCAGCTCCTTGCCGGCCTCGGATTTGTCATTGGGATAAAGCACCTTCGAAATGGTTTCGCCGTGCGCCTTCTCACTGACCGCCTCGACGTAACCACCCTGGTTGAACGCCGCGAAATCGAACTCCTCGGTGGCCTTCGAGGCCCAGAGCCGGAGGAAGTTGACGGTGCCGGTGCCGTAGCCGGCGATGGGAATGTCGTAGGGCACGCCGAGGATGGTCTTGCTCTTGATCCAGCGCGGCCGCGAATTGCCGAAATCGTCGAACTCGTTGACGACTTCGCCGTAAATCTGCACCCGGATCGTATACTCAGGGCGGACGATTTCCCACGGATCGCCGAAGATGAGCCAGTTGTCAGGATGCTCGATCTGCTGGCCGTTGACGAACTCCTGCTTGAACAGGCCGAACTCGTAGTGAATGCCGTAGCCGATGGCGGGATAATCGTGCGTGGCCAGCGAGTCGAGGAAGCAGGCGGCGAGCCGGCCCAGGCCGCCGTTGCCCAGCCCCATGTCCTCCTCGGTGTCGCGCAAGGCGGAAAAATCGACCCCGAGCGACTGCACCGCCGCCATCGTGTCTGCGTACAGGCCGGTGTTGTAGAGGTTGGTCCCCAACAGCCGCCCGATGAGGTACTCGAGCGACAGGTAATAGACCCGGCGGACGTTTTGCATGTTGTGCACGCCCTGCGTCTGGATGAAACGCTCAAGGATGTGGTCGCGGACCGCCATGGCCGTGGAAATCCACCAATCGCGCAGCGTCGCGGTATGGGGATCGCGGGCCAGGGTGTACTTGAGATGGCGCAGGATGAGCGACCGCAGCACTTCGGAGCGCGGATCGGGGTGGGAACGTTCGCCATCGGGGCATACTTCCCCCTTGCCGGTGGCAGTCGCTTTTTTTGCTTTCTCGGGTGTTTTCGCGGCCATAAAGGAAAGGAATTGCTGGAGAGCGTAGATCGTGCCGGCCGGGGGGCGGGGGCACGAGTTATTTTTGGAACCGCCGGGCGAGTTCGCCGTGGTTGAGTTCGATGTAGGTGGGCCGCCCGGCGGGACTTGTCAGCGGCGTGCGCGTGGAAAAAAGTTGGGTGACAAGGGCGCGGAGCTCGGTCTCGCCGACCGCGGCGGGCAGGCGGATGCCCTTGGCGGCAGCAAGGCGGGCCAATTCCTCGCGGGCGAGATTCACATCCCGCTCCGACAAGCGCCCCTCGCGCAGCGCGCCCAGCACATCGCGCAGGAAGGGCTCGGCGTCAGCCGGCTCCATCCACGCAGGGATGGCCTCGATGCGGAAGAAGTGCCGGCCGAACTCGCAGATCTCGAAACCGTGCGCGTTGAGAAAATCCAACCGGTCGAGCAACAACGCGGTCGCGATCGGGTCGAGCTCGACCGGCACCGGCAGCAACAACCGCTGGCTCGGCACCGCTCCGGCGCGGAACTGTTCCTCGAGCCGCTCGAACCAAATGCGCTCGTGGGCCGCCCGGCGATCGAGCAACACGAGGCCCGCCGGCGTTTCGAACAAGGCGTAGGCGCCGTGGGCCAGGGCGAGAAAACGCCAGGACGAAAGCGGAGAGCGCTCGCACAAAAGCGGAGAGCGGAGAGCGGAAGGCGGAGAGGTCGGAGCGACGGGCGCGACAACCGATGGCGGATGGCTGAGGGCAGGCGATGGCGCAAATGCCACACCCGGTAACGGCGGCCTACTTGTCCCGCCAAAGCTTGGCGGCGGCGGATGACCGCCGAAGGGCAAGATCGCGGTCGGCACTCCTCCGGAGCTTTCCGCTTTCCGCTCTCCGCTTTCCGCTTTCTCTCCGAGTTCTCGCAGGCGTTGCAGCACGGCGCGGATCACGAAGCTCCGTACCTGTGGCTCGCTGCGGAAGCGTATCTCGCGCTTGGCGGGATGCACGTTCACGTCAACCGCCGCCGGCTCGATTTCGAAAAAGACGAACGCCAGGGGATACCGTCCCTTCGGCAATGACTCGTGGTAGCTCTCAATCAGGGCGTAGTTGAGCGTGCGGCTGTCGACCGGGCGCGCATTGACGAATGTGATCATTTCGTGCCGGGTCGTGCGCCCCGCCCCCGGCCGGCCGATCAAACCGCTTAGTTTCATCCCCGCCTCCCCCGCCGCCAGCGGCACGAGTTCGGCTGCGAGCTGCCGTCCGAAGATCTCCGCCACGCGGTCGGCCAGCGTGGTGCATTCCGGCGAGCGGAAAATCACGCGACCATCCTCCAGCAAGGCGAAGGCCACCTGGGGACAAGCCAGGGCATAGAGCCGGACACACTGCACGATGTGCGCGGCCTCGGTCTGGTCGCTCTTGAGAAATTTACGCCGCGCCGGCACGGGATGAAAAAGCTGGGCCACCTCGATCCGCGTGCCCACCGGCCGGCCGCAGTCGCGCACGTGCAAAAGCTTGCCGCCATTGACGAGCACCTCCGTGCCGGCGTCGGCGCCGGTCTCACGGGTTTGCAGCGTAAAGCGCGACACGCTGGCGATCGACGGCAGTGCCTCACCGCGAAAGCCGTAGGTCGCGAGCCGGTTCAGGTCGTCGGCCTCGGCGATCTTGCTCGTGGCATGGCGCTCGAGGGCCAGCAGCGCTTCGTCGCGCGACAGGCCACTGCCATTGTCTTCCACGCGCAGGAGCGACCGCCCGCCGTGGCGAAACTCCACCTCGATGCGCGTGGCCCCGGCGTCGAGGGCATTTTCCACCAGCTCCTTCACCACTGCGGCCGGCCGCTCGATCACTTCGCCGGCGGCGATCTGGTTGGCGACCCGGTCGGGCAGGATGCGGATTTTCGGCATGCGTTGAAACTCAGCCGCGCGTCGCCGGCCGGGGCAATTTTATTTGGCACCGATCCCATGGGTCTCGTGGCCGCGAGCGCCCGCGAGTGGATTCCCCGGCCTCCGCTCGCGGGCGCCCGCGGCCACCATCCGGATTACGCGGCATCCTCCGCCCCAGTTGCCTACCCTTTCAGCACTTTCGTCCAACGCGCGAACTGCCGCTTCATCTGCACCGGACCGGGCATGCCCGTGCCGGCGCGTTTGGCCATGGCCCGCTCCAAGTTGAACACGCCGGTCCAATCGGCACCGAACGCCGGATTAATCTTCTGCACCTCCTCCAGCGGCAGCTGATCGAGGCGCACGCTGTTTTTCGTGGCAAGTTTCACCACCGCACCCACGGCGTGATGGGCGCCGCGGAAAGGCACGCCCTTCGTCACGAGGTAATCGGCGAGATCGGTCGCCAGCAAAGCCGGGTCGCTCACGGCGGCGGTGCAGCGTTCGCGGTTTACCGCCAGCCCGGCCAGTGCGCCGGCCAGCACATCGGCACAGATCGACGTCTGGTCGAAGCTGTCGAAGACCGGCGGTTTGTCCTCCTGTAGATCGCGATTGTAGGTGAGCGGCAGACCCTTCACGAGCGTGAGCAGGGTATGCAGGTTGCCCTGCAGGCGCGCCGATTTTCCCCGGAGCAGCTCGGCCGAATCCGGATTCTTCTTCTGCGGCATCAGCGACGATCCCGTGCAGAAGGCGTCGGGCAGCTCGACGAATCCGAACTCCGCGCTCGACCAGACGATCAGGTCCTCGGCGATGCGCGAGAAGTGCACGCCGGCCAGCGCGCAGGCAGCGGCAAACTCGATGAACACATCGCGGTCGGCCACGGCGTCCATGGAATTCTGGGTGACCCGCGGCTGGCCGCGGGCATCGACAAACCCGAGCGTCCGGGCGGTGAACTCGCGGTCGATGCGCAGCGTGGTGCCGGCGATGGCCCCGGCTCCCAGCGGACACCAGTTGGCATGGTCCGCCACCACGGCGAACCGCTGGCGATCGCGCTCGAGCATTTCGAGCCACGCGAAGAAATGATGGGCGAGAAACACCGGCTGGGCCCGTTGCAGGTGCGTATAGCCGGGGATGAGCACCTGGCGATTGGCCGTTGCCGCAGCGAGGAGCGTCCGTTGCGCGCTGAACAGTTTTTCCCCGATGGCCGCACAGGCGTACTTGAAGAACAGCCGCATGTCGGTCGCCACCTGGTCGTTCCGGCTGCGCGCGGTGTGCAGTTTGGCGGCAGCCGGCACCCGCTTGGTCAGCACCTGTTCGATGTTCATGTGCACGTCTTCGAGCTTGCGCTCCCATTTGAAGCGGCCGGCCATGATCTCATGCAGGATTGCATCGAGTCCCGCCTGGATGGCTTCGCCCTCCGCCGGAGTGAGGAGACCGACGTGGGCCAGCATGGCGGCGTGGGCTTTGCTGCCCCGGATATCGAATGCCGCCAGCCGGCGGTCGAACGACACCGATTCGCTGAAACGCAGCATCAATGCAGCGGGACCGGCCGAGAAACGCCCGCCCCAAGTGGCCTGGGAAGACTTCGCCATGATGGGTGTCAGCAGAGGACTCCCCGGCTCTGGCGGCAACGCGAAAGAGTGGTTGCCCCGACCCGGCCCGCCCGCACGCTCGGCGCATGTTATGCCGGATTCGCTGGCTGGCCGGATTGCTGACGGTCACGGGCGCGCTGCTCGCGGCCGAACCGGCGCCGCCGTCGGCTGCCTCGGCAGACGCCGCCGTGACGGTCCCGCCGCTGAACCCGCGTTATCGCCGGGTCGAGGTGGCGCCGACCAAGACCTCGATCTACATCGGCACGGTGTCGCTTGCCCTGCCCCCCTTGGAACGACGCCGGGACGAGTATACCACGACCTACGAGGCAAAGGTGTTTCCGTTCTTCTTCTACAACGAAACCGGCCGGCTCTGGATCGAATGTTCCGACGAACAATTGCGCCGGCTCGAACGGGGTGAGCGGGTCGCCTTCCAGGGCCGTGCCCAACGCGCCAATGGGCGCGAGCACCGGGTCGAGGGGACCGTCACGCCCACCGATGCTGCGAGCGGAAGGGTCAAGGTCCGCGTGTTCGCGACCATGTCCGTGGAGCTGATCTTCAACACCACGTACCATTTCACGGGCAGGTGACGCCGCCGCGGCAGCGCAGGAGCGAATTTATTCGCGATTCCGGACTCACGGCCAGTGAAACTCGATGATCTTCTCCACCGCGGGTGCGAGGCTGTAATGCACCGGACAACTATGCGCGGAATTTTCCAGAAAACCGGCCGGCAATTGACGCGCGACGGCCGGCAGCCAGAGGTGGGCCGTCAACCGCGCGATCCGCCGGGGCGAGTCGGTCGACATGTCTTTCGTCACCGAATAACGGAGACCAGTCAGTTCGATACCCCGTTTCCGGGCTGCGATGGCCATGGTGGTGACGATGCAAGTGGCGTAGCCAACCGCCACGAGATCGGTGGGGGAAAACGCCTCGCCTCGTCCCTGGTTATCCTTGGGCGCATCGGTGGTGAGCGTACTGCCCGACGGGCCGTGGGTGGCAACGCAATGCAAGTCGCCTTGATATTCGCCGGTGGTAGTGACCATGGCCGGCAAAATCAGCCCGGGCGCCGGCCTGAGGCAACAACGGAAAATCCGCCCCGGTTGTCACCCCGCCCTTAGCTCCGTCGCTGGCATCTCCTCCGTCGTCGGTATCGCGGCGGTGGCCAGGATCTGCGCGATAAAGGTTGCGCCTTGTCCGGGTTGGCTGGCGACGGTCAAGCCGCCGCCCAGCAACTCGCAGAGCTGTCGGGCGATTGGCAGTCCCAAGCCGGTGCCCCCGTATTTGCGGGTGATAGAGGTGTCGGCCTGCACGAAAGGCTGGAAGATACGCTCCAGAGCTTCCGGCTCGATGCCGATACCGGTGTCGCCCACCTCGAACACCAGCGTACAACGCTCTTGCCCCGCGGCCCCGGCCTGCCGCCGGGGACAGGAGACGCGCACCTCGATACCACCCCTTTCGGTGAATCTGACGGCATTATCCAGAAGCTTGGTGAGAATCTGGCCGAGGCGCCGGGGATCGCTGACGATCTTGGCCGGTACGTCGGGGGCAATGACCCAGCGCAGCGCGAGGCCCTTCTGGGTTGCGCGCAGGCGCACCGTCTCGCAGGCCTGTCCCACTAGGACGGCGATATAGCAAGGCACAGCTTCGATCACGGGTTCGCCGGCACTGATTTTGGCGAAGTCGAGAATGTCGTCGATGACCAGCAGCAACGATTGGCCGGACTGCTCGATCTGGTTCACGTATTCGCGCTGTTCGGCGTCGAGGGGCGTGGAGCGGAGAATTTGGGCGAAACCCATGACGCCGTTCATCGGCGTGCGGATTTCATGGCTCATGGTGGCGAGGAACCGGCGCTTGGCCTCGTTGCTCGCTTCCGCCGCCTCCTTGGCCCGGAGCAATATCTCCTCATCGCGCCTGCGGGCCGTGATGTCGCGCAGCACGAGAATCCGGGCCTGCGTCCGGTTGCGGCGGTCGATCACTGGCAAGAGAGTCAACTCGTACGCGATCGGGCCGCGTCGCACTTCGCCAGGATCGGGTTTGCCGCTGTGCAGGCGGTCGATGATCGCCGGCCACGGCTTGAACAAAACCTCCACGGGTTCGCCCCAAATCTTCTCCGGCGTGGTTCCCAGGGCCAGGCAAGCCGCCCGGTTGAGGTCGACCACCCGGTTGTCGGCGTCGATGACGATGAGCAGTTCTTGCAGGCTTTCGATCAGGGCGGTCCGCGCGACCGGCGCCAAATCCAAAAGGCGACCGCGAACAAGGGCCACGGCCACCAGCCCGAAGGTGAACGGGGCGAAAATCGGTGCGTAGTTGATCCCCGGCGTGGGCGACAGGTGGAAAGCCTGCAGCGCGTTCAAAGTACCACCTAATCCGATGGCCGCCAATACGAGCCACCGACCGGCGCGATCCCAACGGCTGGCGCCGCGGTAACGAACCAAGGCCAGCACGGCGACGGCCATCACCGCCATGGAGAGTAGGCCAAAAACCACCACCCAGGGTCCGAAGTCGAACGGCAGGACGGGCAATGGCCCGCCGAGATCGAGGCGAGGACCGGGGCGCAACAGCGCCAGGGGCGCGGTCGAGGCCGGCAGCCATGCGAACACCGCGGTGAGGGCGGGCACCGTCAGAATGGCCAGCAACCGCCACCCGGAAAACAGCTTTCGCCCCCGCGCAAAACGGTAGACGGTCTCCGCCCACAGGAACGGGTAAAACGGCAGGAACGTGAGCCGTAGTTTAAGCAGGAATAATTTCTCCGTGTACACGTCCGTGCTCAGGTCCACCGCGTAGTTGAGCGCCCATACCGCGCTCATCATGAGGCCCAGCAAAAACGGATCGCGGGCGAGCGCGCGGGACCGCGCCCGGACTACGAATGCGATGGCAGTCTCAATGCTCGCAGCGACGAGCAGGCTGGCTATCTGCCATTGAAGATGCATGGCTCAGTACAATACATATTAACTTTAGCGCAACACCAGTGGTGGTATTGCATCCGTGGGGATATTGCATCGCTTTTGCGACAGCTCTGCCCGACCCAGGCAATTTTCCCTGCGGGATACAAAGCGTCTCGCAAGGAATAGACTCTCCCCGCTGCCCCGGCGCTCAGAACGTGTGCACGAACAGGCCCGAGCGGAGCTTGGGCTCGAACCACGTGCTCTTCGGCGGCATGATCTGTCCCGCGTCGGCAATCGCCATGAGCTGGGCAACCGTTGTCGGATACATCGAGAACGCGACCCCGCCCTGTGCATCGACGCGCTTGACGAGTTCGCCCGTCCCGCGGATGCCGCCGACAAAATCGATGCGCTTGCTCGTGCGTGGATCATCGATGCCCAGCAGCGGCGCGAGCAGCTGGTCCTGTAGCACGCTCACATCGAGGCGCGACACCGGATCGGCCTGCGGATCGACCGGGCAGCGCAGGCCATACCATTTTCCTCCGAGGTACATGCTCACGCGGCCTACGGCTGTGGGGGATGGCTCGGCGCCCTCCTCCAATCCGAAGGTCGCCTTCACTTTCGCACGAAAGTCGGCCGGCGTGGCGCCATGAAGATCGAGTACGTGACGGTTGTAAGGAAGGATCTTGAGCTCGCCCGCCGGGAAGATCACGCACAGGAACCAGTTGTAGTCTTCGGTGCCGGTGTGTCGTGGGTTGCGGGCGCGCCGCAGTCGGGCGACGCGCGCCGCGCTGGCGGCGCGATGATGGCCGTCGGCAATGTAAAGGCAGGGCACCCGGCCGAAGGCCGCGACCCACTCGGTGCCGCCGGGGATGCGCCATATCGTGTGGCGGATGCCATCGGGCGCCGTGAAGTCGTGCCGCGGCGGCGTCTGCACCAATTGCGCCACGAGGGCGTTGACGGCCGGCTCGTCGCGATAAGTGAGAAACACCGGGCCGGTGCCCGCGCTGATCGTGTCGATGAGACGCGTGCGGTCGTCCTCCTTGTCCTTGCGCGTCTTCTCGTGCTTTTTGATAAGCTCCGCATCATAGTCCTCGACATGGCAGACGGCGACCAGCCCGCGCTGGCGGTGTGCACCCATCTGCTGCTGGTAGAGGTAGAGGCAGGGCTCGCTCTCGCGCACGAGTGCGCCGTCGCGCTGCAGTTTCAGGAAATTCTCGTTGGCCTTGGTGTAAACGGCGGCGCTGTAGTGATCGATCTCAGGCGGCAGGTCGATCTCGGCGCGGTCCACGTGCAACAGGCTGCGCGGTTTGCCGGCGGCGAGCGCGGCGGCCTCCCGGGCGTCGACCACGTCGTAGGGCACGCACGCCACCTCGGGCGCGAGCGCGGGATCGGGAACCAGACCTTGAAAAGCGCGGATACGCATGGCTGCCGCCGATGCAGGCGGTCCCGGCGGCCGTCGTCAAGGCGGCTCCTGCCCCCCTACCCCCGGCATCTGGCGCCCACTCCACGCAGGCACCGCGCCAGAATTTGTCACGTATTACGTTACAAGTGACCAATAGTAGCACGCCTTAGTTTGTAACGTTTTATGTTACAATTTCTCGTTTTTCCCCCGGTAATTTGAAAATTTGGCTGAACGCATTTTTGTCACATAATACGTTACAAATTCTGCCTTTTCCCGCTGGTTTGTTTGTAACGTATTATGTGACAAATATGCCGGATTTGCCGATCGCCGTGATGGGAAAGCTGATTGGGGCGGGGGAATGCTGCGAGCCCGGGAGACGTGGAGGTGCGACAGATGGGATCGCAGGCAGTTACCCAGCCAAACGCGGGACGGGAAAATCAAAGCCGCATGCGGAGTGGTTGCGGAATCGACGGCAGACGGCAAAACGGTGGAATCACCTCCGGTGTTTGACACTTATCAAGGGTCAAGCGCCGGAGGCGCAGAAGGCACGATGTCGGACTACGCGTCTGCGCAAAAGCGGTAGCCGATGCCGGATTCGGTTTTGAAATATTTCGGCTGGTTCGGTTCGTCCTCCAGCTTCTGCCGGAGATGGGCCATGTGTACGCGGAGATAATGCGTCTGATCCTCGGCTTTCGGCCCCCACAGTTCGCGCAAAATCTGGCGGTGCGTCAGTACCTTGCCCCGGTGGGTGGCGAGCAGGCGCAAAAACGCATACTCCTTGGGCGTGAGCTTCACCTCCTGCCCGGCCTTGGTCACAATTCGCCGGACGAGGTCCACGTCCACCGTGCCGAACCGGAGGGCACTGGTTTCTTCCGCGGTTTGCGCGCGGCGCATAATCACCCGCAGCCGGGCCAGAAGCTCGGCGCCGCCAAAGGGCTTGGTGAGATAATCGTCGGCGCCGGCGTCAAGCGCCGTGACCTTGTCGGCCTCCTGCCCGCGAACGGAGAGGATCAAGACCGGCACCTGGCTCCACTCGCGCAGCCGCGCCAGCACGTCCAAGCCGGGCAAATCGGGCAAGCCAAGGTCAAGGACAACGGCATCGGGCCGGCGAAAGGCGACCTCGTTGAGACCGAGCTGGCCGGCATCGGCCTCGCGCACCGCATAGCCGGCGGCCTCCAGTGTGAGGCGAAGCAGCCGACGGATTTGCACCTCGTCGTCGATCACGAGTACTTCGGGTTTGGACAAGGTGGCGCTCATTCCGCGGGCACGCTATCATGCCGGTCGAGCGGAAGGGAAATCGTAAAACGCGCACCACCCGCCGGCTGGTTCTGCACCGCCACACGGCCGCCATGCGCTTCGACAAATCCGCGCACAATC
>DATJPQ010000215.1:0-4079 GCA_035506315.1 Opitutaceae bacterium | reverse complement strand
GGTCGCGCCAACCTGGAGGAATTTGCCGATACGCTCCTCGCCCTGGCCCGGGCCGACCGCAATGTCCTCGCGGTCACGTCCGACTCGCGCGGCTCCGGCAAGCTCGGTCCCTTCGGCCGGGCCCTGCCCGGGCAGATCGTCGAGGTCGGCATCGCCGAGCAAAACCTCGTCGGCGTCGCCGCCGGTCTCGCCTCGGCGGGCAAGACCGTGTTCGCCGTGTCGCCGGCCTGTTTTCTCACCGCCCGCGCGCTGGAGCAGATCAAGAACGACGTCTGCTATTCCGACAATCCCGTGACGCTCGTCGGCATCAGCGCCGGGGTGAGCTACGGCGCGCTGGGAACCACGCACCATTCGCTGCACGATTTCGCCGTTCTCCGCGCGATCCATAACATCACGATTGTCGCTCCCGCCGACAACACGGAGACCCGCGCCGCCGTGTGCGCCGCCGCCACGCATGGCAAGCCCGTATATCTCCGCTTCGGCAAGGCTCCGCTCTATACGCTGCCGGGCGCCGAGGTGCCGCTGGCCTTCGGCCGGGCCCGCCAGATTCGCGCCGGCTGTGATGCCGCTTTTCTCGCCACCGGCGAAACCGTCATCCATGCCTTGCTGGCCGCCGCGCATCTCGAAGAGTGCAACGGCCTGCAGTGCCGGGTGCTCAGCCTCCCGTCGGTGAAACCGCTCGACTCCGCCGCCGTGCTCGCCGCGGCGCGCGAATGCCGCGCCCTTGTCACCGTGGAGGAGCACATGGTGAACGGCGGTCTCGGCGAGGCCGTGGCCGGACTTGTCGCGCAGGCCGGCCTGGCCCCGCGTTTCCGAATCGCCGGTCTGGCCGACGAATACACCGTCACCGGCAGCCAGGCCGACCTCTTCCGCCATTACGGGCTCACGATGGAGGGTCTGGCCGAGACGATGCGGGCCACGTTGCACGCCTGACCGCCATGACCTGCATCCTGGCCCTCGACCAAAGCACTTCGGCGACGAAGGCCCTGCTCTTTGACGAGGCGGGCCGCTGCCTCGATCGGGAATCGCGTGACCACGGCCAGTATTACCCGCACCCAGGCTGGGTGGAGCACGACGCCGGGGAAATCTGGCGGAATACGCTCGCCGTGCTGCAAGCGCTGGTCGCCCGCCACCCCAACCGGGTGGCCGATCTGACCGGCCTGAGCCTGACGAACCAGCGCGAGACGGTCGTCGTCTTCGAACGTGGCTCGGGACGGCCCCTGCATCAGGCGATCGTCTGGCAGGACCGCCGGGGAGATCCGCTCTGCGCGGAGCAGGCGGCCGCCGGCCGGGAAACTGCGATCCACGCGCGCACCGGACTGAAGCTCGACGCGTATTTCTCGGGTTCAAAACTCCAGTGGCTCGTCCGCTTTCATCCGGAGTTGCGGCGCCAGCTCGCCGCCGGCGAGGCGTTGATCGGCACGATCGACGCTTATCTCATCTACCGGCTCACGCGGGGCGCGGTCTTTGCCACCGATCCCACCAACGCCAGCCGCACGCTGCTCTACGACATCGGCCGGCTGCGCTGGGACGAGGAGCTCTGCGCCTGGTGGGAGGTGCCAATGGCCGCCTTGCCCGAAGTCCGGGAGAGCGCCGCTCGTTTCGGTGCGACGACACTCGAGGGCGCGCTGGCCCGCCCGCTGCCGATCTGCGGCGTGCTGGGCGACTCCCAGGCTTCGCTTTTTGCCCAACGCTGTTTTGCGCCGGGCACGGCCAAGGTCACTTTCGGCACGGGTTCGTCGGTGCTGCTCAACATCGGCTCACAGCCGCGGCGGTCGGAACGCGGGGTGCTCACGGCGCTGGCCTGGGTCATCGACGGCGTGCCCACCTACGCGTTCGAAGGCATCATCATCAGCTCCGCGGCGACGCTTGCCTGGCTGCGGGACCAGCTCGGGCTGGTGGCCGACATGCGGGAGCTGGACCGGTTGGCGCTCGAGGTTTCCGACAACGAGGGCGTCTACCTCGTGCCGGCGTTTTCGGGTCTGGGCCTGCCGCACTGGCAGCCGGCGGCACGGGCCGCGATTGTCGGACTCAGCGCGCGCAGCGACCGCCGGCACGTGGCCCGCGCCGGACTTGAATCGATCACCTATCAAGTGCGCGAGGCACTTGACGTCATGCGGGCGGAGGCCGGCGTGCCGTTGCAGGGGCTGCGAGGCGACGGCGGCACCACGGCCAATCGTTTCCTCATGCAGTTCACGGCCGATCTCACCGGCGTGGAATTGCGGATCGCGACGATGGCGGATTGCTCGCCGCTCGGCGCCGCGCTCATGGGGATGCGCGGCCTGGGCATCCATTCCGACCTGGGCAAGCTGGCGGCGGTGCCGGGCGAGGCTGCCGTCTACCGGCCGGCGATGCCCCCGGAGCGCGTCCAGCAGCTCTACTCCGGCTGGCAACGCGCGGTCCAGCAGGTGTTGTGCGCCACTTCCTAGACGTAGCCCTTCACCCAAAATGAAAACCCAACGAATCTGCGCTCTCCTGGTTCCCCTCGGGATGGCGTTGGCGGCCGCCCTTGCCGGCTGCCATCGGTCCCGCGAGTCCGCCGCGGCACCGGCGCCCGGCCCGAAGCGCATGGCCGTCATCGTGTCCACGCTCAACAACCCATGGTTCGTCGTCCTCGCCGAAACCGCCCGCGACCGGGCGCACGAACTCGGCTACGAGGCCGTCATCTTCGATTCGCAAAATGACCCGGCCAAGGAGTCGGCGCACTTCGACAACGTCGTGGCCTCCCACTACGGCGCCGTGTTGTTCAACTGCACCGACGCCCAGGGCTCGGTGGCCAACGTGCGTCGGGCGCGCGCCGCCGGCGTTCCGGTTTTCTGCATGGATCGCGAAATTTCCGCCAACGACGCCGCAGTCTCGCAAGTGCTGTCCGACAACTACTCCGGCTGCGTCGCGCTCGGTCAGTATTTTGTGCAGCAGGTGGGCGAGACTGGTCGCTACGTTGAGTTGCTCGGCCTCGTCGGAGACACCAACACTTGGAACCGCTCGAAGGGCTTCCACAGCGTGGTCGACCGCTATCCCGGGCTGAAGCTGGTGGCGCAGCAGAGCGGCGAGTTCGACCGCACCAGGGCGCTCGAGGTGCTCGAGGCCATCCTGCAGGCGCAACCCGACATCGACGCCGTCTTCTGTGGCAACGATGCCATGGCCATGGGCGCCTACCAGGCGTTGCTCGCCGCGGGCAAAGCCACCAAGGTGAAGGTCTTCGGCTTCGACGGCGCGAACGACGCCGTGAAGGCCGTCGCCGAGGGCAAGATCGCGGCGACCGCCATGCAGTATCCCAAGCTCATGGCGCGCACCGCCGCCGAGAGCGCCGACCAATATCTGAAGGGCAGGCGTGACTTCGCGCAGCGCACGCCCGTCGCGGTCGACCTCGTCACGCGCGACAACGTGTCCAAGTTCGGCGACTATGGACGTAAAGCCCAACGGTAGACCGGTGCCGATTCCGGGGTGGGTGCGTCTGGCCGCGCTCGCGGCGGCGACGGCGGTGGTACTGGCCTTCCTACCTCTCTTTCATGTGGTTCCATTGCGCGCCCCCGGCCCGGCATTGACCGGCGGCGCGGTCGATCTGCCCGCCTTCGCGGCGAAATTCTGGGCCGGACAACTTCAGCCCGCGTGCTCCCGCGCGACCGACGTCGCAGCGCTGGTGGCGCTGCTGCAGCGCGATCCCGCGGCGGCGATCGAGACGCAGGCCCGTAAGGTCGGTATCGGCGGCACCGCCTATTTCTTCGTGCGCGGCGAGGGCCGCGTGGTGACCTGCGAGAAAAACGCCGTCGTGCTCGCCGTGGGCGACGGTCCCGCCGCCACCGTCGCGCTCCAGACCGGCCGGATCTTTGGCAACGCTGTGCGCGACGCCACCGGCCTGCTCGATGTCAACGGCGTCCCGTCGCTCGACGCGTTCAACGCGCTTTCGGCCGAGCTGAATCGCCTTGTCGAGGAGCGCGTGCTGCCCGCCCTGCGCGACCGGGCGCAACCGGGCACCCGCATCGCGTTCGCCGGCTGTGCCGAGGCGGCCGAAACGGTCGCCGGCCGGCCACTCTTGACTCTCGTGCCCGTATTCGTGGAGGTGCGCTGATGCTGGA
>DATJPQ010000214.1:0-4412 GCA_035506315.1 Opitutaceae bacterium | reverse complement strand
GTCGAGCGTTCCGACCTGCTGCTGTTCTCGATCACCGCGCTGGCGGACGATGCCTTTCGGTCCGCGTTGGAGCAAACGGCCGTCACAAGCGGGCGGAAGGTGTTTCTGCCGCACGGAGCCATGATCGGCCTCGATGGTCTGATGGACGCTGGGCCAACCCTCCAATCGGTGACGGTGACCACGACCAAGAGTCCTGCCAGCCTGGGGTTGCCGCCGGACAAACACACGGTGGTTTACGAGGGGCCCACCCGCCAGGCATGCGCGAAGTTTCCCCGGAATGTAAACGTGCACGCGGCCATCGCCCTGGCCGGGCTGGGATTTGACCGCACGGTTTCACGTATCGTGGCCGATCCGGCCGTGTCGACCAATGCTCATCTCGTCGAAGTCGAGGGAGCGGGCTATCGGTTTCGCATTGAAGTAAGCAGTCAGGCCGGCGGCAAAGTCACGGGCGCCTACACACCCCAAAGCGCCCTGGGAACGCTGCAACGCATTTGTCGCGACGGCGGCGGCCTGCGCTTTGCGTGAGAAGGTAGAACGGCAGCGTTCTACCTATTTTTCCAATTCCGCGAGCTGGGACGCGGCCTGCTCCCACTCGGCGGTGGCGGTCTGCAGGCGGTCCACGGTCGTGCTGAGTTCGCGATTCAGGTGCTGGGCTTTGCCAGGTGCGGTGTAGGTCTCGGGCGCCTCGAGCGCGGCAGTCAGCTCGGCCTGATTTTTCTCCAGCTGAGAAATCTCTTTCTCCAGTTCGGCCACCTGCGCCCGCAACGCACGGATCGGACCGGCCCGGGCGGCGCGTTCCGCGGCCTCGGCGCGTTTCTGCTCCCGGGTCTTGGGGCCCGAACGCGCGGCGGAAAGCGAGGTTCCGGGTTCCGAGTTTCGGGTTTCGAGTTGGGAGTTGCCGGAATCGAGTTGCACCGGGCGCGCATCCGTGAAGCCGGCGGTGAGCGCGGCGCGTTCGCTCGTGGCGCGGGACTTTTCGAGGTAATAATCGTAGCCGCCGGCATAAGGCGTGAGCCGGCCGGCGTGGACATGCAGCACCTGGTTGGCGAGCGCGCGGATGCAATACACGTCGTGGCTGATGAAGATGAGCGTGCCCTCGAACTGTTGCAGCGCGTTGATAAGCGCGTCGGTGCTGGCGATGTCGAGATGCGTGGTGGGCTCGTCCATCAGCAGCAGGTTGGGCGGGGCGAGCAGGAGCTTGGCGAGCGCGAGGCGCGATTTCTCGCCGCCGGAGAGCACGGAAACCCGCTTGAAAACGTCGTCCTGGCGGAAGAGAAAGCCGCCCAGGATGGTGCGCGCCAGTCGCTCGGTGATCGCGGGATTCTCGTCGCGCATCGCCATCGCCTCCTCGAGCACGGTGAGCTTCGGGTTGAGGTTATCGAGGCGGTTTTGCGCAAAGTAGCCGGATTTGACGTTGCTGCCGAGCTCGCGCGCGCCGCCCTGGATGGGGACCACGCCGGCGAGAATTTTCAGGAGCGTGGACTTGCCGGCGCCGTTGGGGCCGACGAGCACGAGCCGCTGTCCGCGCTCAGCCTGGAAGTTAAGATCGCGATAGACGACGTGATCGCCGTACGCCTGCTGGACGCCAGTCAGGGTGACGACCTTGAGACCGGAACGAGGCGGCTGGGGAAACCGGAAGCGGACGCTCCGCAGATCCTCCTCGGGCGCTGCCACGGTTTCCTCCTTCAGGCGTTCGATTTGCTTCTCCTTCGATTTGGCGCGCGAGGCGAGGGTGGCCTTGGCGCCGAAGCGGTCGACGAAGCGCTGGAGATGCGCAATCTCGCGCTGCTGGTTTTTGTAGACGGCGGCCTGTTGGGCGTGGCGGGCCTCCTTTTCCGCGACGTAGTCGTCGTAGTTGCCGGTGTACCGGTAGAGCGTCTGATTGCGCAGCTCGAGGATACCGGTGCACAGGGCGTTGAGAAACGCGCGGTCGTGGGAGATGACCACCAGGCCGCCGGGATAACGCGTCAGATAGTCCTGAAACCAGAGGAGCGCTTCGAGATCGAGATGATTGGTCGGCTCGTCGAGCAGCAGCAGCGCGGGCCCGGCGACGAGAAGGCGGGCGAGATGGGCGCGCATCACCCAGCCGCCGGAAAACGTACGGGCGGGCCGGTCGAAGTCGCATTCGCGGAAGCCGAGGCCGGCGAGGATCTTTTTCGCCCGGGGTTCGAGGGTGTAGTCGGGATCGTCGGCCCGCGTAGCGTCCAGGTGCGGGGCGTGCCCGAGGGCGATGGTCAGGACGGTTTCGTCGCCGGCGGGCGTGCTTTCCTGCGGCAGGAAGCCGAAGTTGGCGCCGCGCTCCCAGGTGATCGTGCCCTCGTCGTAGGACTCCTCGCCGAGGATCAGGTTGAACAGGGTGGATTTGCCCACGCCATTGGGGCCGACGAGCCCGAGACGGTCAGTGCGCGAGATGAACAGCGACACGTCCGCGAACAGCGTGCGTGTGCCATAGGACTTCGAAACATCAGCCAGCGTGAGCATGGAACCTGGCAGACAACCGCAACGAAACGGGTCCGGTCAAGGGCAAGCACACGGACCGAGCAAAGGAAGAAACCGCGAAGAACGCGAAACCTCGCGAATTTGAGTTCGGAATTTTCGTCATCCGCGATCATCTGCGTCATCTGCAGGAATGATCGAGGGAACGAATTTCTCCGCGGATGGCGCGGACCGAACTTTCCGGGTTCGGAACCCGAAACCCGGAACTCGAAACCCGGAACCCGAAATTCAGCTCCAGGCGGCTCAGCGCACCAGGGTGAGCGCCACGGCGCCGGCGACGGCGATGGCGCCGCCGACGAGCGAGCGCCGCGTCGGACGCTCGCCCTCGATCCAGTAACTGAGCGGCACGATTACCAGGGGCGTGCAGGCGACGATGGGCAGCACGATGCCACTCGGAGTGGTGAAGAGTGCCCACTGGTAGCAACTCACACCGATGACAGCGCCACAGACCGCGTTGACAGGAACCCAGAGATAATCGCGAAGCGCGGGGCGCGGGGCGGCGGCCGGGGCCGCACGTCGGTCGAGCAGCGCCTTGATCGCGAAATAGGCGAACGTGATGGCGAGCCCGCCGAGAGTGCGTTGATAGGCGGCGGTGACGCCATCGACGGGCTGGCCCGCCAGGAGCGAAGCAGCATTGGCTTTGCGGCTGATCACCGCCCCGAAGCCCTGGCCGGCGGCGGCGAGTACGCCGAAGACAAAACCGAGCGGCCGGACCGGCACGCGCGGCGGGTTCGCCCGGCCCGGCATGAGCGCGACCGCCACGCCGGCGAGAATGACCGCACCCCAAAAAAGCTGGGCGCCGGATATCCTGGTGCCGAGCCAGAGCCACTCGGCCAGCACGGCGAGCGGGGCGGCCAGACATTGCGTGATGAGGATCGTCAGCCGCGATCCCAGGAGGGGCAGGGCGCCAAAACTGGCCAGATCGCCCAGACCCATGCCGATTAGACCGCTGAGCAAAAACCAGTTTCGCCCCGCGCCGCCCAGCCCTCCGCCCAGCGTATGCGCGTAGAGACCGAGCAGAACGAAGGCGACAAGCAACCGGCCCAGATTGGCGCGCGTCGTGCCGACCGCACGGATGCTGCGATGAGCGAAAATCATCGACAGCGAGAAGAAGACGGTCGTGAGAAACGAAGGCAGCATCGCGAACACGACCACGATGATCGATGACGCGGACCGCTAAAAGCTCAAAGCCGTTGTGCGCCTCCTGCGCCGACTCGACTGTGCCGGAATCGGACGATCAGAGCACGGCAGCGCCGTCACCGGTGAGCAGGTGCAGGATGTCGGGCCGTGCGCCGAACTTCTTGGCGTAGGCGTCAGCCACCGTCTGGGCTTTTTCCTGGGAAAATGCGCCGCTGGTCAAAGCCATGACCGCGCCACCAAAGCCACCGCCTGTCAGGCGGGCGCCGTAAACATGCGGAGTCTGCTCAAGCGCATCGACGAGAAAATCGAGTTCGGCCGTGCTGTTTTCGAAGAGCGTTTGCGAACTGCGGTGCGAAGCGGTGAGGAGCCGGCCCACGGCGGGGAGATCCCCGGTGGGCAGCACTTTGACCATGGCGTGGACACGGGCTATCTCTTCGAGCACATGCCGGGCGCGCTGGAAAACGAGGGGCCGGAGTTTCCCCCGGGCGGCCTCGAACATCGCCGGCGTAACCTTGACGAGCAACGGGACACCCATGGTTTGGGCCGCCTCCATGCACTCACGGTGACGCTCGGCGTAAAGTCCGTCGACGAGCGCGTGTTTGGTGTGGGTATTGAAGACCCAGAAATGCGCCCCGGCCGGCAACGGCACGGTCGTGAAGCGTGGACCGCGGCAGTCGATGAGAACGAGACGATCTTTTTTGCCGAAGCCCGACACACCCTGGTCGAGGATGCCGCAGGGTACGCCCACGAAATTGTTTTCCGCGTGCTTGCCGATT
>DATJPQ010000213.1:0-2079 GCA_035506315.1 Opitutaceae bacterium | reverse complement strand
GCCCAAGTCGTACACGATTCGGGTCGTCGCATCCTTCAGCAACGGCGCCGCTGGGATTTGCGGGCGGGCCGCCTGGTCGAATAGATCGATCTGCGCCTGGGTCAGGTCGGGTTCGAAGTGGTCGAGCGAGTCACCGAGGTTTTCCTCCGGTTTTCCCATGACGGCGGTGCCGGCGACCATACCCAGCGCGTCAAAAACGACTGCCGAGCGGTTGCGATTGGCGTCCGCAACGAGCGCCGGTTGCAGGACCCGGTAGTCGTTGCCCGGTTTTGTCACCACGCCAGCCGCATTGCGTTCGCCGGCGGTGATCCGATTGCCGAGAGCATCGCGCGTCTCCGTGGTCAATAGATCATAACCATCGAACGTGACGGAGGCCGTTTGCCCGAAAGGATCGCGATAACGCTGCGGCAGGAAGAAGTGCAGACGGGACCAGGCAAGTTCAGCCGCCGCGGTATCGCCGACCGTGGGTGAGTGGAAGATCCGGCCGGACGGAATCCACCAATGGCCGTTCCCGTCCAGATCGACATAACCACCGCGGTCGGCGATTTTGCCGCCTGGGACATCCGCCGCCAGCACATCGGCGCGGGTGGCGGCTGGGAGCAGAGGTTCGTCCGGGTTCCCCTTGTGCGGGCGGACGAACACTTGCGTCAAAAGTCCCGGAGTGAATGCCAGCTTATAGAACTCCCCGGGCAAGGCCAGTGGTTCGACAACGCCGAGAGCCAGCAAGCTGTCCGGATCGCCCTTGGAAACTCCCAGGTCATCCGGCCGAAATAGGGTGCGCGTGTGCGCAATCGGACGGCGTTGCAGGCCTGCACCCGGCTTATCCTCGTACTTGAGTTCAAGGGCAGCGACCGGAATAACATGCCCGGGATTGTCGAGATCAGGCTGCACAAAATCGGAACTCTGGAAACGACCGGCAGGACCGGTGGGTTGATGGCCGGTGAGTTCGTAGGTCACGGCTTCGCAGGGCAGAGGCGCACGATGAAGGTCGTCTCCTTCGAGCGAATTGGTGAAGGCGTTTTCCGTGTAGGTGATCAGCGGGGTTGTCTGTTTCCCCTGATCGGCGGTAAGCGTGAGCGCCGGATCGCTCAGCGCCCGACCATATCCGATGGAGACTGATTTCAAGACATTGCCGAACCCATCAACCTCCAGTGTGATCGCGTGGGTGACGCGTGGATCGCTCCGCAGTGGGACTCCCGGCCCTGGGGCGGCAATCACGGTGCCATTTACGGGATATAGTTTCCGCTCGTAGTGGTAGTCGATCTGTTCGCGCGGATGGGTGAGGAAAACGGCGTGCCGCTGCCCGGCCTCGGGCTGCAACATCACGAGCGTGAAATTCTGCTCGGTGACGCTGTAGGGCCGGCCTTCCGCTTCGGTGCCGTCGTCAGCATAGACCTCATGCCGAAGCATCGACCCCTTGAGCGCCCGGCAGGCTTCGCGCTCCTCATCGGCGGTCAGTCCACCCGGGAGCACGGTATCATCCAACAAGCGATCCCGTGCTTTGTCATCGGTCAGTCCAGGTTCGCGAAAATATTCGCCGGCGCCGCCATCTTTCAACAGCCCGGCAAAGAAATCGGAGATGTGCCCTCGATTGAGGAATACGCCCGTGTGAAACCAGGTTTTGGTATGGACGGGCGGAACGTACGACGACGCGTCGATGTTGGTCGGGTCGGGCAGGGTCCCATTCTGCATGAGCGATGCGAGTTCCTCGGTGTCCCACTGCTCGACCATCCCGAAACCGCGGAATTCCCGCTCGGCCCCATCAAAATAGCCGTGGTGGTAGGCATACCGGGAGGTGAATCGATTGCGGCTGACTCGATCGATGGTCTCAACTTGCTCCACCACGTGAACGGGAAACGACAGGCGGGTGATCCAGGGCTTCCCGGCCAATCGGTCCGCGAGATAAAATTTTGTCGAAGGGGCGTACCGGACGGTCGTTTCCGCGCCGAGGTTATTGATGCATTTGGCGAGCAGGTGAGGCTTTTGGCCGCCCATCAGGTCGATGTATCGCATCGGCCGGGTGGCGTCGATCGACAGCGGTGACGACCAGACGAGGCAGGCCGTGCCATTGCCGAGAAG
>DATJPQ010000212.1:0-29103 GCA_035506315.1 Opitutaceae bacterium | reverse complement strand
CGAGCCGAGAGCGTACCGGGGATAGCGTGCTGGTAATTTGCGCCTGTAGCACAATGGATAGTGTGCCGGCCTCCGAAGCCGGTGATCCGGGTTCGACTCCCGGCGGGCGTACCAGCCTTCGCTCCCGCGAGTTTGTCACGTCATACGTGACAAACTCCTTTTGGGGGAATCGGCGGTCGCAGACCGCCGCTACAGGATCGGGGGCGATGCCCCGGCAAAACTAGTTGGATTTTTCCAACAATTTCTTCTTTTGGGCCTGAAATTCTTCCTCGGTCAGAACTCCGCGTTTTCGCAGGTCATCCAACTTCGTGAGATCGCTGTAGAGGACGTCGGTCGCCGTCTTGGGCGGCGCGTTTTCGGCGACCGCCGGCGCCGCGGCGGGTTGTACATACCCTGGCGCTGCTGCGGGTTGTACGTACATGGGCGTCGCGGTGCCGGGTATGGTTACCGCTACCGGGGCATGAAGCTCAGGATCGTTCGCGTCCAGCGCCTTGAACACCACTTTGACGCTGGCGAATCCGGTGAGCGGAACGGCCGGCTTGTCCGCCGTCGTACTTAGGACCTTCAGCTCCTTGTGCAATTTGGCGCAATAGGCGGCGGCATCCTCGAGCGCCTGCGTTTGAATTTTGTCGGTCTTGCGCGTAAACCCATTCGTCGCCCAGCGAGTCAGGGAGTAGGTGTCGTGTCCAAGGGATACTATTTCGGGGTTTATGTCCGCCCGAGTGGTCGCCGCGAGCAGACCGAGGGGCAGAGCCAACCAAGCGAAGAAAGGCATTCTCATGGAACGAAAACTCAGTCGATCTGGTTGTGCTCGTCAACATCAACGCGGCGAAATGCAGTGTAGCGTCTCGTCCTCGCCCCACGAACCAACTGGAGGCCCTCCTGGCGCCGGCTGTAGATCAACGGGGTGCCGATTCCCGGCCACCAGAAAAACGCGCACACGTTCGACTTTTCGACCAAAATCTTCTGAATATTCGCGCCATGAGAACGCGATATCTTTTGATCTTCGTTGCTCTGGTCTGGGCCCTCCACGCGGCTTCGCCTCCAGCGCAACCGGCAGTCTCCCCCGATGAAGCGCTCGCCCGGCTCGCCGCGGGCAATGCGCGCTTTCGCGACGGCGCCCCTTCGCGCCCGAACCAAGACGCGGCGCGCCGCGTCGAAACCGCGACGCACGGCCAGCAACCCTTTGCCATCGTCCTCTCGTGCTCCGACTCGCGCGTGCCGGCCGAGGTGGTGTTCGACCAGGGCATTGGCGATCTGTTTGTGATTCGCGTCGCCGGCAACGTGGCCGCGGGCAACGAAACCGCCTCCGTGGAATATGGCGCCAAGCATTTGGGCGCGACCGTCTGTGTCGTGCTCGGCCATACGAGTTGCGGTGCCGTAAAGGCCGCGCTGGATGGCGCGCGGCTCGAGGGAGATCTTGCCAAGTTGATTGCCGAAGTCGCTCCGGCGGCCGAGCGGACGAAAAAAGCCGCGCCTTCGCTCACGGGCGACGCGTTGCTGACCGCGGCCGTCGAAACCAACGTGTGGCTCTCCATCGAGAATCTCTTTCACCGCAGCGAAGTGCTCCGCGCCCGCGTCGCCAGTGGAGAGCTGCGGGTCGTGGGCGCGGTCTATGATCTCGCCACCGGCGAGGTGCGCTGGCTGGGGGTGCATCCCGACCAAAAGCGACTGCTCGGAGGTTGATTTTGGACACGTCCGGCCGCTTTGGAGGAGATGATTGGAGGTGCGACCCTCCATTCCCGCGGAACAGAATTGGTGGACCAGACCGGACTTAAACCGGCGACCTCCTCGTTGCGAACGAGGCGCTCTATCAGCTGAGCTACTGGCCCGAATCCAAGAGGGGACGTTTGTGGGCGACTCGCTGGAACGAGTAAACACCAATCTTTGGTCACGGCGCGTCAGCATAAAAATACGCATGTTACAGTTGCGAAAAATCGGCCGAGTCCGAGACTTGGCCCCGAGTTTGCTATTGAACCGGCTGGCGGTTGCGCGGTATGCCGCTCTGCATCCAGCCAATTGTACCAATAACAGGACTACCATGAAAAAGATCATCAGCAAGAGCCCCAAGACGCCCGCCCCGGCCCCGGTCAAGCCTGCCCCGACTTCGACCCAGCTAGCAGCCGCCAAGTTGCCTCGCGCCAAAACGCCGAAAGCGACTACCGCCGTCAAGGGACAGGCTCCGGTGGTCATCGCTCCCAAGCCCGATACGGTGGTCGCTACCACGATCATCGCGCAAATCGACATCGGCTTCGGCAACATTCTCTATATCCGGGGCAATGGCGCCGGCTTGAGCTGGGACCAGGGCCTGGTGATGGAAAACGCCACGGCCGACCAATGGAAGATCACCCTGGGCAAGACCACGCAGCCCGTCACCTTCAAGTTCCTGGTCAACGACCTCACCTGGAGTGCCGGCGAAGACTACGTAGTAGAGCCCGGCAGCACCGTCACCTTGGTGCCGACGTTCTGAGGCTGGCGTCTGAGTGTTGAATTAATTTGTAGTCGCAGGGGTTTGCCCGGCATCTCCCGCGCCGTAACCGTCGCGGCTGCTTTCCGATCGTAGCCGCCGCGATTACGCGGCAGATTTGCTCCTCACCAGCCCCACTGACGTTTCATGCGCAGGGGCTGGTATAGATCGGACGATACTTCCTCCAGGAAACGACTCGGCGAGAGCAGCATCGACGGGCCACCCTTGGTGTTCACCTTGGGGAAACACAGGTAGAGTTCGTCGCGCGCCCGGGTGACGGCCACATAGAACAACCGCCGTTCCTCCTCGACGTCACCCGCCTCGACGGCGCGGCGGAGCGGGAACAGGCCGTCGGCCAGCCCGATGATGAACACCGCGGCGAACTCGAGGCCCTTCGCCTGGTGCACCGTCGTGAGCCGGACCGCCTCCTCGTCGGGATCGACGGAGCGATCGCTCGTCTCCGCATTGAGCAGCATGATCTGCGCAAGCATCTCTTGCATGTCCGCGAAGCGCCCGGCGAAGCCGATGAGCGATTTCAGGTCGTCGAGGCGCGACTGGTAATTGGCGTAGGCACCCTTCAGGTAATCGCCGTACCAGCCATCGATGGCGGTTTCGACGGCGTTGGCGGGTTTGAGCGTGCGCATGGTTTCGCCGACCTGCTGGAGCGATTGCACGAACTGGCTCCATTCCTCCTTCGCGTCCTTGGCCACCTTCGACTTCACGTCGTCGGAGTCGAGCACCGCGAGGAAATCCTTCTGGAGCAGGCGCGCATGGTCGAGCGCAGTGGCGTGGATTTTCTGCGCCCCTTTTTCGCCCACCTTGGGCAGCAGAATGGCGATGCGCTGCCACGCCATCGCATCGCCGGGGTTGTAGACGAAACGAAGCAGGGCCACGAGGTCGCGGACATGCGCCTGCTCGAAGAATTTCACCCCGCTGGTGATCTGGTAGGGGATCTGCACCCGCGAGAGCTCCAGCTGGATGTCGAGCGCCTGAAAGTGCGCGCGGTACAGCACGGCGATGGCGGAGAGCGGGCAGCCCTCGTCGACGAGGCCCTTGATGCGTTGGATGATGAACTGCGCCTGCTCGCGGGCGTCCATCGACTGCACGAGGAAGGGCTTCTCGCTGTTGGCGCGGGCGGCGCGGAGGATTTTCTCGAAGTGACGGCCCGGGGGCTGGGCCTCGAGCACGCCGTTGGCGAAGGCGAGAATTTGGGGCGTGGAGCGGTAGTTGGTTTCGATGCGGTGGATGACCGTGCCCGGGTGCCGGTCGGGGAATGTCATGATGTTCTCGAAATTCGCCCCGCGCCACGAGTAGATGCACTGCGCGTCGTCGCCCACCACCATCACGCGGTGGTGCGCGCCGACGGTGTCGACGATCTGCGACTGGAGGAGATTGGTGTCCTGGTACTCGTCCACCAGCACGTGGCGGAAGCGGTGCTGGAAATAGGCGGCGGTCTCGGGCGATTTCTGCAGGAGTTCGAGCCAGAATTCGAGCAGGTCGTCGTAGTCGAGGACGTTGGCGGCGCGTTTCTTCGCGGTGTATTTTTGGGCGAAGAGCGGCAGGCGGTCGATGATGCCCTCGTGGTGCGGGAAGTAGCGCTGGACCGTCTCGGTGGTAGTCCTCTGGGTGTTGCGCGACAGGGAGATGATGTCGTGCAACGGGCCGGGCCGCGGGTGGGTCTTGTCCTTGAAGAACGTCCGGTCGCCCTCCTCCACGGCGTCGCGCAGCAGGCCGTCGGACTCGTCGGCGTCGAGGATGGTAAAGGACCGGGGCAGGCCGATGGTTTCGCCGTGGATGCGCAGCGCGCGGTGACCGATCGAGTGGAACGTGCCGCCCCAGAAACGGCCGGCTTCCACGCCGGTGAGCTCATGCACGCGGTGAAGCATCTCCTTGGCGGCCTTGTTTGTGAACGTCAGGAGCAGGATCTCGCCCGGCGGCACGCCCTGCTCCAGCAGGTAGGCCACGCGGTACGTGAGCGTGCGCGTCTTGCCCGAGCCGGCGCCGGCGAGCACGAGCAACGGTCCCGGCGGGGCGGTGACGGCCGCATACTGCTCGTCGTTGAGCTCCGCGCGAAAATCGATCGGCGGCAGGGCGGGGCGGGCAGGCGGGTTATCGAGAGGAAACTCCATGAAGCGTCAGACGCTCGCGTAAAGTCGGGCGGACGCAAAGCAGATTTCGACGGCGGCCGCCGACACTGCCGCAATCCCCGCGAAATCGCCGGTCGGGCCCGAGGCGCCGGCCGATGAGGTGGGCGGACGACCGGCGACGATTTCATCGACCGCACAATTTGGTGGAAAATTTTGCACAGCACGACTGGATGCAGATCTTCGATCCATTTTCCGAATGAAATCCAATCTGCCCGAACTGATCGTAGTCGACAGTGCCCGTTGCCGCCGCGACGGCATTTGCACCCTGACCTGCCCTTTGGGGCTGATCACGACCGACGGAAACGGCCATCCGGTCGCCGTGGCCGGCGCCGCGCAGCGATGCGTCAATTGCGGGCATTGCGTGGCGGTCTGTCCGGCCGGAGCGTTGACGCACCGCGCGATGAGCCCGAGCCAGTGCACGCCCCTGGCCGAGGGGTGGCGGTCGCAGCCCGAACGCGTCGAAGCCTTGCTGAAGGGCCGGCGTTCCACGCGAGCATATCAAAGCCGCGCCGTCGACCGCGAGACGCTCGCTCACATCATCGATCTTGCGCGCTATGCTCCGTCTGGCGTCAACCGTCAACCGGTCAAGTGGCTCGTCATTCATGAGCGCCAGGAGTTTCGCCGCCTGCTCGAGGTCGCGCTCGATTGGATGCGGGCGGCGGTGCGGGACCGTCTGCCATTGGCCCAACAGTTTGGTTTAGCCCAGCTTGTCACGGCTTGGGACGCGGGGCGCGATCTGATCGGCCGCGACGCACCCCATCTGGTGGTGGCTCATGCCAATCGGCAGGATCCCACCGCACCGGCCGCCTGTCTGATTGCCTTGAGCCACCTCGAGATCGCCGCCCTGCCGTTCGGCGTGGGGACCTGCTGGGCCGGCTACGTCATGATGGCCGCCTCGATGTCTCCTGAGGTCCAGGCGGTCCTGGGGCTGCCCGAGGGCCATGCTCTGTACGGAGCGATGATGGTCGGATATCCCAAGTTTGCCTACCATCGCATCCCGCTGCGCCAGCCGGCGGAAATTGTCTGGCGGTAAACGGCGGCGGGGTTCGGACACAAAAAAAGGCGCCCGGAGCGGGCGCCTTGGTTGTGAAGGTGCGGGAGAAAGACGCGAGCCTCAGCTCTGGAACTGTTTTTCCATTTCCTGCAGTTCCTTCGACTCGCGTTTGCTCTGCCAGATCGCCCAGCCGATGGTCACCGCGCAGACGAGGGCGACAAGCAGGCCGACCAGGCGGGTGGAGGCGCCGTTGATGACGTTGTACTTCATGACCACGCCGAGCGCGAGGAGGCTCACCATGTTCATGACCTTGATCAGCGGATTGACGGCCGGACCGGCGGTGTCCTTGAGCGGATCGCCCACGGTGTCGCCGGTGACGGCGGCCTTGTGCGCCTCGGAACCCTTGCCGCCATAATTGCCGTCTTCGATGAGTTTCTTGGCGTTGTCCCACGCACCGCCGGCGTTGGCCATGAACACGGCGAGGAGCTGGCCGACGAGGATCATGCCGGCGAGGAAGCCGCCGAGCGCCTGGGTGCCGAGGAGGAAGCCCACGGCAAGCGGCGTGAGGATGGCGAGGAAGCCGGGGCCGATGAGTTCCTTTTGCGCGGTCGCAGTACAGATGGCGACGACCCGGCCGTAGTCGGGCTTCTTGGTGCCGGCCCAGATGGCCTTGTCCTGGAACTGGTCGCGGCACTCCTTCACGATGAGGAAGGCGGCGCGGCCGACGGCGCGAATGAGCATCGAGCTGAAGAGGAACGGCACGGCGCCACCGATGAGGAAGCCGATGAAGACCATCGGATGCGCCACGGTGAGTTTGCCGGCTTCTTCGAGATATTGCTGGGTGGTCATCGAAGTGATCTTGTCTTCGCTGCCCACCGCGATGACGGCGATGAAAGAGGAGAAGAGCGACACGGCGGCGATGACGGCGGAGCCGATCGCGATGCCCTTGGTCTCGGCCTTGGTGGTGTTGCCCACCGCGTCGAGGTCGGCCAGGATCTGGCGGGCGCGCTTGTAGGAACCCTTTTCCGCCTTCTCCATCGCTTCGGCGTCATAACCCATTTCACCGATGCCATTGGCGTTGTCGGCCACGGGTCCAAAGACGTCCATCGAGATGGTGTTGCCGGTGAGCGTGAGCATGCCGATGCCGGTCATGGCAACGCCGTAGGCGACGAACAGCGGCGGGGTGCCGGCGTAGCAGAGGAAGGACAGGAGGATGGCAATCGCGATGACAACTACCATGGCGACCGTGCTCTCGTAGCCGACCGCGAAGCCCTGAATGATGTTGGTGGCGTGGCCGGTCTGGCAGCTCTTGGCGAGACCCTTCACCGGCGCGTGCGTGGTGTGGGTGTAGTAGCTGGTGACCTTGTTGAGCGCGATCGCGAGGACGACGCCGATGAAGCAGGTGATGACCGGGCGCATGTCGGCGTTGGCGATGCCGAAGGTCGCCCAGGTCGGGAGCTGGGTCGGATCGCCGTTCGGGAAGCCGGCGGCAGCCGTGGCGTTCTTGGCGAGGTAGATGGCGTCGAATTTCAGGTAGGAGATGCCGAGGACGATGAAGCCCACAACCGAGATGATGGAACCGATCCAGAAACCGTTGTGGACGCTCTTGAGGGCGGTGTCGGAAGTGTCGTTTGGGCCGGCCTTCACCGTGTAGGTGGAGATGATCGAACCGAGCACGCCGATGCCGCGGACCAGGAGCGGGAAGATCACGCCCTTGTGACCGAAGGTGGCGAGGCCGAGAATCATCGCGGCCACGATGGTGACCTCGTAGCTCTCGAAGATGTCAGCGGCCATACCGGCGCAGTCGCCCACATTGTCACCGACGTTGTCGGCGATGGTGGCGGCGTTGCGCGGGTCGTCCTCGGGGATGTTTTTCTCGATCTTGCCGACGAGGTCGGCGCCGACGTCAGCGGCCTTGGTATAGATACCGCCGCCGACGCGCATGAACAGCGCGAGGAGCGTGCCGCCGAAGCCGAAGCCGAGGAGGGCTTCGTAGGCTTGTTCGCCGTAGGCGATGAAGATCAACGTGCCGCCGAGGAGGCCGAGGCCGTCGGTCAACATGCCGGTGACGGTGCCGGTGCGGTAACCGAGCTGCATCGCCTCGCCGTACGACTTGGTGGCGGCGGCGGCGACGCGGAGATTGCCGGTGGTGGCGAGGCGCATGCCGACGAAGCCGACCAGCCAGCTAAACAGGGCGCCGATGACGAACGCGCCGGCGCGGCCGAACTTGAAGGCGGCCAGGTCGCTCTGGGTGGTGAAGTACAGGACGATCGTGATGAGGACGATGAGCGGTCCGATCCGGCGGAATTGCGCGGCAAGGTACGCATCGGCGCCTTCGCGAACGGCGGCGGCGATGTCCTGCATGCGCTTGGTGCCCTGATCGGCGGCCTTGACCTGCTTCATGAGCATCAGCGCGTAGAGCAAGCCGATGACCGCGACGGAGAGCACCATCATCAAGGCGCCACGCTCCAGCGTCGTGTACTTCGGGTCGGTGAACAGGCTGAAGAATTTGAAGCCCCCCTCGCCGTGTGCGGGCGGCGCGGAGGCTGCGGGCGTCTGCCCAAACAGCGGTCGGGCGAAGGAAGCGCCCAGAAAGACGATCGCCATCGCGGCCAGGTAGATCGTGTTAGTGCGACGTTGTCGCGCCCATCTGACGAGTTGTGTGAACATAGGATTACTTCGGGGTGGAAAAAAGGGGGGGGCCGTGGCTCAGCCGGAAGCGGCCTGCGCGGAGCGCCACCACTCATGGTGTGCGGTCTCGAGCTCGGCAAGCGTAGGCATCGGGTAATACAGCAGGTTGCGCCCCTGGCCGGCGTAAAATCCGCCCTGGATAGTGCGGAATAGCACGTCGTCACGGACGTTGCGGACGGTCACCTTGGTGGGTTTGCCGGGTTTGCGGTTGAGTTCGCGGAGGCAGTCGCGCAGGTGCGGCAGGCCGGAATAGGGGAGGTTGCCGACCGCCTGGCTTTCGATGTCGGTGGCGAGCGCCCCGAGGGTCAGTTCGGCAAAGACGATCTTGGGCACGCTGACCGGCTGGGCGGGGTCGGTGAGACGCGTGCAGAATTCAGCCGGATCGAGGGCGCTGACGACGCGCACGCTGACCGGACAGAACTCCTGATACAGGTGGAAGCAGCGATCACCGCTGGGCAGGGCCGTCGCGGAGGCCAGGCTCAGCACGCGACCGTCATGCGTGGCGAGGTGAAGTTTGCCGAGCGCGGCCACGGGCACATGCTCGAACACCCGGTAAATCGCGAGGTAACTGGAACGGCGCGGCGAGCCATCGCGATGTGCCAGATTGCGGGTGGCAATATCCCGCACGGGCAGGAAGTCGCTCTGCAGGTTGACGTCGAGTTCGAAGAAAACCGCCTGACCGCTGGAGAGTTTTTGCGTCCCCACGGCCAGGTAGGCGCCGAATTCTTCGGGAGACAAATGGGAGGCGATGAGGGCCTCCGGATTGAGCGAGAGGTAGAGATAGTTTTTCATGGTGAGTATGGGGTGATTACTCAATCATGTCCCTCATCGGCAACGGTTGCAACACGCTCGCAGACATCGGCAAAAGGGAGAAAAGTGGGGGCCTTCAATGTGACCGACGTTGGCGTCGGGATGAAGTGAAGTGTTGTGGCACTCGAAGGGTGTTGGCCAAAAGTCCGCACTGTAGCACAGCCTAGCGATGCGTGCGGAAAAGGGCTGCGCACGGCTTGTCAGAATCTGCGCGACTTTTGGCAAAATGAATTCTGATGGACCGGCGGAACGCCGGCCGTTGGACGGAGACCTGAGTCGGATGATTTTACAGGGCCGCGTAGGGAACGGACATAGGAGCACCGCGAAGTGACGCGAAACGGCGCGAATGAAACTTCTGTAACGCGGAACCCGGAACCCAGACCCGGAACATGATTCTATTAACCACTAATGAACACCAATGGACGCTAATTTTCGGACCGGCAGATTCCGGCAGTTCGATCCAACCACAGCCGGTTTGCTTTGTGCCTTCGTGTCTTTGTGGTGAAACGGTTCGGAGGGAGAACCTGTTGGGATAAACCGCGAAACAACACGAAGCAGCGAAGACTGGGCGGGCGGCCTTGCCCTACACCAGCACCAGATCGTTGCGATGGACGACTTCGAGGTGCTTGTGGCGTGGGAAGAGGAGGCGCATCTCGTCGCTTTTTTTGCCGGCCAGCGTGGCGATCTCAGTGCTGCTGAACGTGGCCTTGCCGCGCGCGATCACCGTGCCGTCGGGGCCGGCGATGTTGACGACATCACCCGCAGCGAAATCACCCTGGGCGCCGGTCACGCCCACGGCGAGGAGGCTGCGGCCCTGTTCGCGCAGCACGGGCACGGCGCAGGCGTTGACGAGAATGGTGCCGGTGGGGCGTTGAAAATAGGCGAGCCAGTGCTTCCGGGCCTCGAGGGGCAGGCCGCTGGGCACAAAGAACGTGCCCGGACCGGAGCCGGCCAGCAGGCGCGTCACGATGTCCGGCTCGGCGCCGTTGGCGATAAAGACGCCACAACCGGCGCGCGTGGCGAGTTTGGCCGCGGAGATCTTGCTGATCATGCCGCCCACGGCGGTTTCGCTGAGGGTGCCGCCGGCCATGGCCTCGATCTCCGGTGTGATCTTTTCGACGATCGGCACAACCTTCCCCGTGCCTTTCAGGTCGATCAGCCCCGGCGCGGTGGAGAGAATGATCAGATGGTCGGCCTCGACGAGGCTCGCGACCATCGCGGAGAGCGTGTCATTCTCCCCGAACTTGATCATGATCTCGGCGGCGCTGACGGTATCGTTTTCGTTCACGACCGGCACCGCGCCGTAATCGAACAGGCGCTCGAAGGTCTGCCGCACGGCCAGGTAGCGCGAGCGGATGCGCAGGTCGTCATGGATGAGAAGAACCTGCGCGGCGATCAGGCCATGCGGGTCGAAGCCGCGCTGCCAGGTTTGCATGAGCAGGCTCTGCCCGATCGCGGCGCAGGCCTGCTTCTTCGTGACTTCCTTGGGGCGGCGTTCGAGACCGAGCCGGCCCATGCCCAGCCCGATGGCGCCGGACGTCACCACGATGACTTCGACTCCCTGCCGGTGCAGGGCGGCCAGCTGCGCGCAGATGGCGGCGATGCGGGGTTCATCGAGCTGGCCGACGCCCGAGGTGAGCACCCCCGTGCCGAGCTTGATTACGACGCGCCGACTGGCGAGGGCTGGTTTGGGACTTTGCATCGAGGGTGGCGCGTCCAATGGAGAATTATGAATGACGAATGAAGAATGACGGACGGCGGCGAGATGTGCCCTGACTATTTCCGGTCATTCATCCTTCTGCCTTCACCGTTCTACATTAGGTGAAAAAGCCATACGGCTTTTACACGGCCAGGAGTTCCTTTTCCTTGCTGGCCAGGTGATCGCCGATGTCCTTGATGGTTTTGTCGGTGATCGTCTGGATTTCCTTTTCAAGGCGCTTGGTTTCGTCGTCGGAAAGCTTGGCCTTCTTGAGACCTTCGAGGCAATCGCGCCGTACGTTGCGCACATGCACCCGGCCTTCTTCGGCCATTTTGTGGGCCACTTTCACGAATTCCTCGCGGCGCTCGCGGCTCATTTCGGGCAGCGGCACGCGCAAGAGCTTGCCATCGGCGATGGGATTGAAGCCGAGATTGGCCACTTGAATGCCCTTTTCGACGGCTTTGACCAGCGAGACATCCCATGGCTGGATGAGGATCATGCGCGGATCGGGCGTGGTGATGGCCGCGCACTCCTTCAGGCGCATCTGGGTGCCGTAGGCTTCGACGACCACGTTCTCCACCATGGAGGGGGTGGCTTTGCCGGTGTGGATCGAGCTGAACTCATGCAGCGTGTGGTCTAGGGCCTTCTTCATCCGGGCCTGCGTATCGACGATGATTGGGTGACTCATGGGGGGAGGGAGTAAGGGAATGAGGGAGGACTCTTGCTACTCAATGCTGGCGGGAAGATTCGTGCGCCGCGGTCGATTAGCTTTGTACCAACGTGCCGATTTTTTCGCCGGTCACGGCCTTGCGGACGGCATGCGGGTCATTGAAATCGAACACGAGGATCGGAATATTGTTGTCGAGACAGAGGGAGAATGCGGTCGAGTCCATCACGTTGAGGCGCTGGCGCAGGGCGTCGATGTACGTGATCTGGTCGTACTTGACGGCGTCGGGGTGTTTCTTGGGGTCCTTGTCGTAGATACCGTCGACCTTGGTGGCCTTCATGATGACATCGGCGTGCATTTCGCTGGCGCGGAGCGCGGCGGTGGTGTCGGTGGAGAAATAGGGATTGCCGGTGCCGGCCACGAAGATGACGACGCGGCCCTTTTCGAGGTGGCGGATGGCGCGGCGCAGGATGAACGGCTCGGCCACCTGGTTCATCGGGATGGCGCTCTGCACGCGGGTGGTGACGCCCATCTTTTCGAGGCAATCCATGAGGGCGAGGCCGTTGATCACGGTGGCGAGCATGCCCATGTAATCGCCGGTGGTGCGGTCGACGCCGCGTTTCTCGCCGGCCAGGCCACGGAAGATGTTGCCGCCGCCGATCACCACACCCACCTCCACGCCGAGATCGTTGATCTGCTTGATCTGGGTGCAGATTCGCTCGAGGGTGGCGCTGTCGATGGGATCGCCCGATTTGCCGCCGCGCAAAACTTCGCCGGAAATTTTCAGGACAATGCGTTTGTACTTCACCTGGGGATCGACCGCCCGTGGTTCGTGCATAACCGGCAGGAAATGATCCGGTAAATTCCGCGTCAATGCCGGAGATGATCGCCCGTCTGGGCAAAAAGTGCGGCACCGCAACCAAACCGGAATGGCCTAACAGGAGGCCGCTGAGGACGCGGAGGGTGAGTAAACCACGAATAGACACGAATGCACACGAATGGGATCAGCTGGGTTCAACCCGGAACGCTTCCAAGTTCTGGGTTCCGCGTTCAGGGTTCCGAGTTGCAGAATTCGAAGGCTGTATTCGTGTCCATTCGTGTGATTCGTGGGCTAAAAATCCGGATTCCGGACTCCGGATCGGCTCACCACAAAGGCACGAAGGCACAAATCAAGCTGGCTGTGGTTGGATCGAATTGCCTGAATTTCCGATCCGAAAATTAGTGCCCATTAGTGGTTAATAAAATCGGGCTCCGGGTTCTGGGTTCCGCGTTACAGAAGTTGCTTCGCGCCGCTTCGCGTCCTTGTCTGATGTCGCTTCGCTCGGTACGCGGTAATCCTATCTCCGTGCCCTCTGTTCCCTCCTGTAAAATTATCCGACTCCTGTAAAATCATCCGACTTAGGACTACGTCTCCAGCTCGCGCGCCGTCTCCTCGATGCGGCGCCAGGCCTCCGCCACGTGCCGCGCCTCGGTGTTCGTCTGGCCGACGCACAGCCGCAGGGTGAAACGCCCGTGCAATACCGTGTGGGAGAGGTACACCGTGCCGCTGCGGTTGAGCCGCTCGAGCAGGCGCCGGTTGAAATCGTCGCCCGCCCGGTGCCGGAAACACACCAGATTGAGCGGCGCCGGTGCCGCCAGCTCGAAACGCGCCGACGCCTGCACCCACGCCGCGAACTGCTGCGCCAGCTCCACGTGGCGCCGGATGTGGTGCCGCAGTCCCTCGACGCCGTAGTGGCGGATCACGAACCACAGCTTCAGCGCGCGGAAACGCCGGCCGAGCTGCACGTGCCAGTCGCGGTAGTCGATCACCGCGCCTGATTCGGTGGCCTGGTTGCGCAGATATTCCGGCAGGATGCTCAGCGTCTTGATGAGCGCCGCCCGATCAGCGACGTAGAAGCAGTCGCAGTCAAAATTCGTGAACATCCACTTGTGCGGGTTGAACGCATACGAGTCGGCCAGCTCCAGCCCCGCCTGGAAATGCCGGTATTCCGGGCATAGCGCCGCCGTGCCGCACATCGCGCCGTCCACGTGCAACCACAGCCGTTGCTCCTGGCAGATGCGGCCGATCTCCGGCAACGGATCGAAGCCGTTCGATGACGTCGTGCCGATGGTGGCGGCGACGAAACACGGCACCAGCCCGGCCTGGCGGTCCGCCGCGATCTGCCGGGCCAGCGCCTCCGGGCGCATCGCGAAACGTTCGTCCACCTCGATCAGCCGCAGGTTCTGCCGGCCGAGTCCGGCGATCTTGACTGCCTTCTCGACCGACGAATGCGTTTGCGTCGAGACATACGCGACGAGTTTGCCGTCGGCGCCGCGCTCGTTGCTCTGAAAACCCGTGGCGCGCTCCCGCGCCGCCAGCACCGCGGCCAGCGCGGCGCTCGATGCGGTGTCCTGAATGACGCCCCCGCCCGTCGCGCTGGACTTGTACTTTCCCGGCAGCGCCAGCATGTCTACGAGCCAGTCGAGCACGTGCGTTTCCAGCTCCGTGCAGGCCGGGCTGGTGGCCCAGAGCATGCCCTGCACGCCAAGGCCGGCCGAGAGCAGTTCACCGAGGATCGACGGACCGGAGTTGTTGCACGGGAAGAACGCGAAGAAATTGGGCGATTGCCAGTGCGTGATGCCGGGCATGATCAAGCGGTCCACGTCGGCGAGGATGGCGTCGAAGGGCTCGCCGTGTTCCGGCGCCGCCGCCGGCAGCTGGGCGCGAAGCTCGCCCGGCTTCACCTGGGACAGGACGGGCAGCGTGGCCACGCGTTGCTGGTAGTCGGCGATCCAATCGACCGCGGCGTGCCCCCAGCGGCGGAATTCCTCGGGCGACATGTGATAACTGGTATCCTGCGACATGATGGGAGTCAGGAACGGCGGCGCGCCGCAGGCAACCAAATGAAAGGGCGGAATTTTTTGCCACGGATGACGCGGATGGGCACGGATAAGTCGATCCGCTGAACGGATTGTGGTTAACCACGAAACACACGAATCACACGAAAAGCGGAGAGGGGGGCACCGCTAATGAACGCTAATGGGCGCTAATCGGGAGGCACGGCTGCAACCGGAGGACTGAGTCGGGATTTCTCCGCAGATTTTTCGGATGGACGCGGATTGGATGATGCAGTCCGACGTAGCAGCCGACGTGAGGAGGCTGGCTTAACCGAATACCGCGCGAGCAAACTCGCTGTCTGCGGTAAGACAAAATGCTTTCATGGCCTCTGAATCTTAACTCTCATCGCAACCATGGAACCTCGTATCAGTATAATCACCCTCGGCGCCTCCGATCTGCCCCGCGCCATCCGCTTCTATCGCGACGGCCTCGGCTTCCCGACGGCGGCGAAGGACGACGCGCCCATCGCTTTTTTCATGACCGGCGGGACCCGGCTCGCGCTCTATCCGTTGGAGCGGCTGGCGGAGGACGTCGCTCCTGGCCTGGCGATTTCGCGAGGCGGGTTTGGCGGGATCACGCTGGCGCACAATGTCCGGACGAAAGAGGAAGTGGCTCAGGTGCTGGCTCTCGCCGAGAAGGCCGGCGGCAAGATCGTGAAGCAGGCTCAAGATGTGTTTTGGGGCGGGCACAGCGGCTATTTCTCCGACCCGGATGGCTACCATTGGGAGGTGGCGTGGGGCCCCATGTTCACGTTCGATCCTTCCGGTGCGATCATCGTTTAGTCTGGCGTGGCAGAGGCGCAACCAAACCGGAATTGGATTTTACAGGAGGCCGCTGAGGACGCGGAGCGTGAGTTAACCACGAATGGACACGAATATCGGGAGAGTGAAACATTTGCTGAGAAAGCTCGGGCCCCCTGTTTGGTAGTTGGCTCGGATACGGCCCAACGAAATCCGTTTCATTCGTGTCGATTCGTGTGCATTCGTGGTTCAACTGAATTGTTCCGGATTAGCGGTTTCTAATTGGCCATCGTTGTCACAGCCACGCGTGGAAACACTGGTCTTTTGGCCGCAGCTGGCTAAGTTGGAGCCTCGTTCGGGATCAGATCATTCGTTTGGCTGTCAACAAGGACCATCGTGAAAACTCACCCTTTGGCGCTTCTCCTCCTTTGCCTTGCCATTGCCCTGCCTGCGCAGACCCCGGCTCCGGTCGTCGGGGCCAACCGCACCCCCGAGGAACTTGAACAAATGCTGGCGCCCATCGCCTTGTATCCGGACGCGCTGGTGGCGCTGATCCTGCCGGCCGCCACGGCCCCGACCGACATCGTGCTGGCGGCCCGCTTTCTCTCAGCCAATGGCCCTTCGGCCAACGTGGAGGCTCAGCCGTGGGATGAGAGCGTGCGCGCCCTGGCGCATTATCCCGACGTCGTGAAATGGATGGACGAGAACCTCGAGTGGACGATGACCCTCGGCACGGCGTTTACCCAACAACCGACAGACGTGATGCAGGCCATCCAGCGGTTGCGCGCCAAGGCGCGGGCCAAGGGAGTGCTGGTCGACACGCCGCAACAACAGATCGTGATGGAGGACGATGCGATCTGCATCGAGCCGACGCAACCCGATGTGATCTACGTGCCGAGCTACGACCCGGAGCTGGTTTTTTGGGCGAGAGAACCGTTGCTCGACCGTCCCTATCTGACCTTCGGCCTTGGGTTTTCGGTCGGTGTCTGGCTGAATTTCGACTGCGACTGGCACCGGCACAACGTGTGGGTGCGCCAGCATCCGCGAGATTGGAATCGCAAGCCCGAGCCGGGTCACCCGCCCGTAATCTGGCGGCCGGACCACGACGGTCACGCCTGGCAGCCGATACCGCCGGGCCGGCCGCGATTCAATGGACCCACGACGCCAGACCAGCGGCACGATGCAATCCCGCACCCGCGACCGATGCCGGAAACAAGAGGTGATCGCCCACGTCCGCCTTCCAACGTGGAGCCTGATCCGCACCGACCGGATGTGCGTGATCGCGCGCCGGCTCCGCCGGCCGCCCCGCGTGGTGAATCGCGCCGCGAAGGCGACGATCACGGTGGACCGGACCGCCGGTCACCATCCGCCCCTCCGCCACCGATGGTGCGGCCCGCTGCGCCTCCGCCACCACCGCCTGCGGCTCAGCAGAGCAAAAACGCCCCGTCGACTAACACCAACGATCGCGATCAAAAGTAATGTGGAAGAGTGTCGGACAAACAGCTGATTATTTTACAGGAGGGAACAGAGGGAACTGAGTCGGACTCCGGACCGGCTCACCACAAAGACACGAAGGCACAAAGCAAGCCGGTTGCGGTTGGTTCGAACTGCCGGAATTTGACCGGTCCGAACATTAGCGTCCATTAGTGGTTAGAATTCGTCCGATTCCGGTTTGGCTGGCGCTTGTGGCTGTCTCCGTCTTTGTCTGACACGTATGAAACGCATCGCCATCGTCGGAGCCGGCATCACCGGGCTGACCGCCGCCCATGAGCTCATCAGGGCCGGGCATGCGGTCACGGTCTTCGAGGCGCGGGGCGAGGCGGGCGGCGCCATCCGCACGATCCTTCGCGACGGCTGGCTCGTCGAGTCCGGTCCCAACACGCTGCTGCTCCGCGACCGTTCGCTCGACGGCTTTTTCGCCGA
This sequence comes from Opitutaceae bacterium, assembly GCA_035506315.1. GTDB lineage: Bacteria > Verrucomicrobiota > Verrucomicrobiia > Opitutales > Opitutaceae > MWDT01. The sequence goes on along the minus strand of DATJPQ010000212.1, from coordinate 12,087 downwards.
GGCGGGGCTGGACCGCGAGTTGCAGGTGGCCAATCCGGAGTCCGACAAGCGTTTCATCGTGCGCGGCGGCCGGCCGCATGCGCTGCCCCGGGGTCCGCTCGGCGCGGTGTTCACCCCGATCTTCAATTTCAGCGGCAAGCTGCGCGTATTGTGGGAACCGTTCGTGCCGCAAAACCGCAACAATCCCGACGAGACGCTCGATTCGTTTGCGCGCCGCCGGGTGGGGCAGGAGTTCCTCGATTACGCGGTCAATCCCTTTGTCGGCGGCGTCTATGCCTGCGCGCCGGAGGACCTCTGCGTGCGGCACGCGCTGCCGCGGCTGTGGCGGCTGGAGCAGAACCACGGCTCGCTGGTGAAAGGCTCGATCGCGCTGATGCGGGCCAAACGGAAATCGGGCGAACGCACCAAGCCGCGTCTCGTTTCGTTTCGCGGCGGCATGCAGACGATGCCCGCGACGCTCGCGCGCCGGCTGAGTGACGCATTTAGCCCCAACACCGAGGTTGTCGGCATCGAACGCGGCGCAGTGGCGTGGCGGCTGCACACCCGGTCGGCCGGTCTCGCGGCTGTGGTGGACTTCGAACAGGTGATCCTGAGCAGTTCGGCGCCGGCGCTGGCGCGGCTGGAGATCGGCGGCGCCACGCCGCTGGCGTCGCTCGCCGCGATGCCGTATTCCGCCGTCGTAAGCGTCGCGCTCGGGTTCGAACGCAGCGCCGTGCCGCATCCGCTCGATGGATTCGGCATGCTCGTACCCGCGAAGGAAAACCGCCGGATTCTGGGCTCGTTGTTTTCGTCGACGCTATTCCCGGGGCGCGCCCCGGAGGGCCGCGTATTGCTCACCACGTTTGTCGGCGGGCGCCAGCCGGAGCTGGCGGCACTGCCCGAGGCCGAGATCGAGCAGCTCGTGCGGGCTGAGCTGGCCGAGCTCCTCGGCGTGCGGGCCGAGCCGGTCTTCCGGCAATTGAGCCACTGGCCGCAGGCGATCCCGAAATACACCGTGGCGTTCGGTCAGTTCGCCGCGACGATGGAAGCTTTCGAACGCGACCACGCCGGGTTGTTTCTCGCCGGGCATTTTCGCAACGGCATATCGCTCTCCGACTGCCTCGCCGCCGGTCGCGTGGTCGCAGCACGCGTCGGTTGAGTTTTTTGCCAAATTCGGCGTGCCCATCTTGAGATCTACTGATCGATCTCGTCACAGAGGTCACAGAGCTCGAACCGGAGTTCACAGAGGAAAATCAGGAGAGGTGGACTCGGAAAGATTGTGTGCACCTGCCGGCATAATGTGGCAATTGAGTCTGCTCCAATCCGACCCTCGGTGCCCTCCTGTTTGCCTCTGTGATCTCTGTGACCCAAGGCCTCTTCTGGGATCATTTGGATCACGGATGCGCGCAAAATCTTGTGATGCGCCCGACCGCGTTCATACCTGCCGGGATTGAACGCATTGTCCGATCTCACACTGGAGGAGTTGCAGCGTCGCTTGGCGAAGTGGGGCTTCAAGCCCTCGCATGCGGCGCGCCTGTTGCGCAGCTTTTACGCCGGGGCGGGGCAAATCGCGTGGGCGGAGCTCAAGGTGCCGGGTGGTTTGCGGGAGCGCGTGGAAAGTGAGTATGGAGCCAGGGACGCTCAGGTGGCAGCGCGGCAGGTCGCGGACGACGGGACCGCCAAGCTGCTGCTGCGGCTGACCGACGGGAAGACCATCGAAGCGGTGATGATGCCCGACTACCGCGAAGATCGGGTGGCCGGGTGCATTTCCTCGCAGGCGGGCTGCGCGATGGGCTGCGATTTTTGCGCGACGACGCAGAACGGCTATGAGCGCAACCTGACCGTCGGCGAGATGGTGGAGCAGTTCCTCCAGCTGCGACGCGAGGCCCAGGCGGTCGGCCGGCGGCTGCAAACCGTCGTGTTCATGGGCATGGGTGAGCCGATGTTGAATCTGGAGAATGTGCTGGAGGCCATCCGACGGATGGCCGGCAACAAGCTCGGCGGCCTCGGCGGACGGCAGATCACGGTTTCGACGGTGGGCATCGTGCCGGGCATTGAGGCACTGGCCAACGCCCGGCTGAGCGTCAATCTGGCGGTCTCGCTGCATGCGCCGGACGACGCCACGCGGGCGCGGTTGCTACCGGCCGGGCGGCGATTTGGCGTGGAAGAGATCATGGCTGCAGCCGACCGGTTTCAGGCGGAAAACCGCGGCCGGCCGGTGTCGATCCAGTATTGCCTGCTGCAAGGCGTGAACGATTCGCCCGCACAGGCGCGGCAGCTGGCGGCGCTGCTCGCCGGCCGGCGGATGCATGTGAACCTCCTTCATTTCAACCCGACCGGCGCGAGCCTGAGCGGGCGAATCTACGAGCCGTCTTCGCGCGTGGCGGAAGACGCGTTTCTGGCGGAACTGCGGGCGCAGGGTGTGGTGACGCACTTCCGCCGTCCGCGCGGCCGGGAAATCGCCGCTGCCTGCGGGCAGCTCCGGCAGCGGGCAGCGGGCGATCCAGCGAAGACCTCCTGAGCCGGCCCCGCGAGCTCAGGGCGGACCGAAACCCACGGCACGCAGGAAATCGTAGGAGCGTTGCTTCGAGTCGGCGGACACCGCCTCGTCGATGTGGCCGGGCGTGTCCTCAAAGGAATGGCCGACGGTTTCGTAGACGTGGAGCTCGCAGCGGTTGCCGGCGGCAAGCATCAGGCGGTGGAACTTCTCGGCGCCTTGTACGGGCGTGCTGGTGTCCTTGCGGCCGGTCAGGATGATGGTTGGTGGCCAACCGGGACGCACATATTGGTCAGGCGAGATTTGCCGGCGGTCGGCCCGGCCGCAGAGCAGCCCTGGAATCCAATTGTCGAGCTCCAGCGACAGCGCCGGAAACCAGAGCACCAGTGCATCCGGCACGGCGCTGGCGTCGAACTCCGCGAGCGGATCGACCAACGCGGCGGTCATGGCGGCGAGATGGCCGCCGGCCGACCAGCCCAGCGCCGCGACGTGCTTGGGTTCGACTCCGAGTTCGGCTGCGTGCAGGCGGATCCAGCGGATGGCATCGCGCGCATCGGCCATGGCTTCGAGCGGCGTGATATCGGCCTGGTTCGACAGACGGTACTGGACACCGATGCCGATCCAACCTTGCGCCGTGCAACGGCGGGCGTCACCGAAGGTCCATTCGAGTTTTCCCAGCGACCAGCCGCCGCCATGGAAGACCGCCACGGCGGGAAGCTTCCGGCCGGTCGCGCCTGGCGGCGTGAACACGGCGATCTTCAGTGCGATGTCGCCGATGCGCTTGTAGACGAATTCGCGCGGCGGCAGATCGGGTTCAGCGGCCGGTGCGGCCTGAATCCCAGGGGTGGCACCGAGGACGGCGATGAGGGGCAGGAGGATTTTCATGGCGTACGACGTGAAGAGGAAAAGGAGGGGCAGGCAATCACGGCGGTCAAGACTTCCCACCGAGCTTCAACGCGTACCGAGCGAAGCGACATCAGACATGGACGCGAAAAGGCGCGAATCCGGAGCCGGCGCACTGGATTTTGTAGTACAGAGACCACGAAGAGCGGAATGGAGGACCCAGGGCGGCGGAGCCGCAACCAAAGGCAAATCCGAATGGCCACAAAGAACGCAAAAAACGGTTTGGGCTTCGGCCACTGCCGTCCGTGCGCCTATAGGCGCAACGCTCGGTACCGTACTTACTCGCGATTTTTCGTGCCTTTTTGTGGCCAAAAATTCCTCGCAGCCTGAGAGGATTCACAACTTTTGTAGTACAAAGTAGGACACGGAAAAATTTGGCCGCGGATCACTCGGATGGTCACGGATTCGGATTGATTGCTGGGTTTGACGCAGGATCGAATGGGCTTCCTGCGGAGTGAGCGTGTCCGTGCGCACACTCGCGGCCGCTCCAAGCCGGCGAAAGGTGCTCGCCCACTTCTGCCGTGCTGGGCACCATCGGCTTTCCCTTTCACCTTCACTTTCCCTTTCACTCTCACTTTTTCCCCATGCATCTCGAGTTCTGGCAATGGGTGCTCGTCGTCGTCGCGGCGCTGCTGGTCGGCGTGGCGAAGACCGGGCTGGCTGGGATCGGGGTGCTGTTCGTGGCGATTTTCGCGAACATCCTGCCGACGAAACTGGCCAGCGGGTTCGTGCTGCCGCTGCTGATTTTCGGCGATATGGTCGCGGTGGCGTCGTACCGGCTGCACGCGCAATGGAGGCATCTGTGGCGGTTGTTGCCGTGGACGGTGGCCGGCGTGGTGCTCGGCTATCTGGCGATGGGGCGGATCAACGACCGGCAGGCGCGGCTGCTGATCGGCGCGATCATCTGTGCGATGGTGGCGATGCACCTGTGGCGGCGATGGCGCGGGGCGGTGAAGCAGACGGCGGATGGCGGACGACTGGGGGCAAACGGCGGTGGACGGAAGACGGCGGAAGCCAGACGTCAGACGACAGAGGGCAGATGGCAGACGGCGGAAAACGACGGGCAGACGGCAGCGCCCTGCGAAGCCTTGGCGAAGCAGGGTGGGCAGAAGGCAGAGGACGGAGCCGGAGGGGTGGAAGACGAGGTGCAGGGCTTGTGGTATGCGCCGATGGTGGGTGTATTGGCGGGATTCACGACGCTTGTGGCCAACGCGGCCGGGCCGTTGATGGCACTCTACCTGCTGGCGATGCGGCTGCCGAAAATGGAATTCGTCGGCACCGGCGCGGTGTTTTTTCTGCTGCTCAATCTCTTCAAGGTGCCGTTCATGGTGAACCTCGGTTTGATCACCACCGACAGCTTCGGGGTGAATCTGGCGCTCGCGCCGGCGGTATGGCTGGGCGCCTGGGCCGGGAAAAAACTCCTGCAGCGGATCAACCAGCGGCTGTTCGAGAATCTCGCGCTTGGCTTGGCGGCGGTGGCGGGGCTACACCTGTTGTTCTGAAACCATGGCGCGAATGAATGTCAGGCAGATGTGGGCGGCGAAACTCGCGGGGCGGGCCCTGCCCGCGCCGAAGCCACTGCCGCCCGGCACAACGGCGATCGCGGGGCTGTCTCCGTTCACCCGGGCGCGGGCGCCGTTCGCGGGCCAGGTGCTCGGTATCGACCCATCGCTGCGCGGCACAGGGCTGGCGTTGATCGAGTTCGCGCCGGGGCGGCCGCCGGTGCTGTTGCGCTGCCAGACCGTGCGCGTGCCGGCGCGGCGCACGATGGCCGAGGCGCTCGCGGAGATCCATCGCGCGGTGACTGCGTTTCTCGGCGAAGGCAACGTGCGGCATGTGGCGCTCGAGCAGACGATCTACGTGCAAAACATCCGGACGGCGCAGATTCTCGGCGCGGCGCGCGGTGCGGCGATCGCGGCGGCGGCGCTGCGAGCGAAGCCAGTCTTCGAGTATCCGCCCCTGCGGGTGAAGCAGGCGGTGGTGGGATTGGGCCGCGCCAGCAAGGTGCAGATGGCGCGCACCGTCATGTCGCTGCTCGGCCATGGCCGGACACTCGCGCCCGACGAGGCCGATGCCGCCGGGGTGGCGTTGTGCCACGCTTTCACCTGGCGAGAGTGAAGGGCCGGACAACAAATGGCGGATGGCGGATGGCAGACGTCAGACGGCGGCAGACGAACGGGGTCAGTTTTGAGGCGCCGATTTCAAGTGCCGGTCGAAAAAGGCGAGGATCATGGCGTTGATTTCGGGCGAGCTGAACTCCGGGCCACCGTGTTTCGCCCCCGGGATGAAGTGCAACTGGGCCTCGACGCCGGTTTGCACGAGCATGTCGTAGAGCATCTGGCTTTGTGCGGGCGGGACGGTTGGATCCATGGTGCCATGCACGATCAGGAAGGGCGCATTGTCTTTGGCGACATAGGTGACGGGGCTGGCGTGCTGGGCCAGGTCGAGTTTGTCCCGGGGCGGGCCGCCGAGGAGTTTGCCCATCATGCCCTCCCCGGTGTTCAAAACATGGGCATTGGGGCCGCTGATGATCGCGAGAAAATCACTCGGCCCGTAGAAATCGCAGACGGCCTGGACGCGGCTGGAAACGTCGAGATTGGAGCCTACGTCGAATTCCCTGGTGTTGCCCGTCGTGCCGAGCAACGCGACCAGATGGCCGCCCGCCGAGCCGCCCCAGACGCCGATGCGGTCGGGGTCGATGCGGTATTGGGCGGCGTGGGCGCGCAGCCAGCGGATGGCAGCCTTGCAGTCTTCGATCTGCGCCGGGAATTTTGCCACGTCCGTCAGCCGGTAATCGATGCTCGCCGCGGCATAGCCAAACGGAGTGAGCCGGAGCACCCCGCCGGCGCCAGCCTTGCTGCCGGTCTGCCAGCCGCCGCCGTGGATCCAGACGACGAGCGGAAAGGGTCCTGCGCCTTCCTTCGGCACAAACAAATCGAGATGTTGCGGGTGGCCGTCCGGCGCGGCGTAAACAAGATCGCGTTCGATGGTGAGTTTCTCGGCGAGCGCAGCCGGCAGCGTCGCGGCCGGGCGACGAGCGGGAGTTTCAGCGGCGACGCAAAGTGGAGCGACGCAGATGCCCAACGAGGCGAGGGCCAAACCGGTCAACCAAACACGCAAAATGAGGCGGGGCTGGGCAAGGTGTGCGGCGGAAAGCATGGTGAGAAAGACGCTGCCCGGAGTTTGGCAATTACACGCCAGCCCCGGCGGGCCTGTCAGGTCTTGATTGATTCCGCGGGAAATTCTGCGATGCTTCCCGCGCGATGATTGCCAGTCCCGCTCCGAATCCCGCCACCGTCATGGTGGTGGATGATAACGTCACCAACCTACAACTCCTGGAGATGTTGCTGCGGACGCGAGGCTACGCGGTACGGTCGTTTACGCGCGGGCAAGCCGCCTTGGAGGCCGCGGCCAGCCAGCCGCCTGATGTGATCCTGCTCGACATCGCCATGCCCGAGATGGACGGCTACGAAGTTTGCCGGCGGCTCAAGACCGACGAAAGGCTGGCGACCATTCCGGTCATTTTCATCAGCGCCCTCAGCGCCACGCGGGACAAGGTCAAGGGGTTTGCCTGCGGGGGCGTGGATTACGTGACCAAGCCGTTCCAGATCGAGGAAGTGCATGCCCGGGTGGAAACGCACCACAAGCTCCGGCAGTTGCAGATCCAGCTGGAGCGGCAAAACGACGAGTTGCAGCGCAACTACGACCAGCTCCGCAAGCTGGAGGAATTGCGGGACAATCTCACGCACATGGTGGTGCACGACATGCGGTCGCCCCTGGCGATCACGCAGATGTCGGTCGAAATGCTCAAGGCGCGGTTGACCGATCTGGGCGAGCCGGAAAGCAAACTCCTCGAGGGAGCCTTGCGGGGCGCCCAGACGATGAACCGGATGACGACGCAGCTGCTGGATGTCAGCCGGCTGGAGGCGGGCAAGATGCCGCTCAACAAAACCGCCTGCGACCTGGCCACCGTCGCCCAGGCCGCAGTGGAGGCGATCGCACCGCTGCTGGGCGACCGCCGCGCCGTGTTGGATATCCGGGAGCCGCTGACGGCGCATTGCGATGCTGCGTTGCTCCGCCGGGTACTGGACAACCTCATGAGCAACGCCCTGAAGTTTGCGCCGCCCGGCAAGGAGATCACCCTGTCAATCGCCCGCGAGGGAGACTCCGCCCAGCTGGCGGTCATGGATGCCGGTCCGGGCATTCCCGAGGAATATCATCGAAAAATCTTCGAAAAATTCGGCCAGATCGCCGACGAGCAGCAGAGCAAGGGCACCGGTCTGGGGTTGACCTTCTGCAAGCTGGCGGTGGAAGCGCATGGTGGCAAAATCGGCGTCGACAGCGAAGTCGGCCGGGGCAGCACCTTTTGGTTTACGTTGCCACTGGAGGCAAAAGTGCCCCCCGCCGAAACCAGCACACCCGTTGCTCCATCGGCCTAAGAGATATTATAACTTATTATAAGTCGGATATTTATCTGTAGGCTACGGTTTCTCGACCGATCCGAGCATGAGGTCCGGCATTCCGGGCGCAAATTCGCGGCACCAGGCGATTGCGAACAGCGCGGCATGCCTTTGCTCCGAGGGGGTTACATGAGTAATCGGGCGTTGCGCGCTACAAAACGAACTAAACAACCATCTCGTAGTGTCGTTAAATGGTGCGGCGTATCCAGTATTCCTCGTCAAGAGGTACTACCCAACTATCCCCTCACTTCGGATAAGTAATCCGACATATAGCCATGAATATTACAGCAATTTCCTCGGCTACCTCGGCCTACCCCAGCGTTACCAATACGACGATCGCCCTGCTGCAAAAGCAGATCCAGGCGGTGCAGCGGCAGATAAGCACAGAGCAGATAAGCAAAACGGACAACGCCCAGGCCAAGGCCGATACGATTCAATCGCTGCAAACGCAGATGGTTGTGCTGCAAATGCAGCTTTCGCAATTACAGGCCCAGTCGTCTGCATAGGTCGCCAGTTGTAGCGTCTGCAGAAGCACTGGTATTATGAGCCTCCCGCGAGTGACGGGAGGGGGGCGGCCCATTCACAATTTTACATATACAAAGTGGTTTTGGAGGACTGCCACTCGTCGGCAGGCCGGGGTTTTCCGGATGGTTTGGAAGCAGATCATCGCCTGCAAGCAGGCTCCTATATGTCATGACTCCCGGCCAGCCCGCTCACCCCAGCACGGCCTTCAGCACCTTGCCGAGCTCGGTCACGCGGTAGGGTTTCGTGAGGTAACCACAGAAGCCGAGGTCGAGGAAACGGCGGGCCATGTCCTCGTTGTCGTAGCCGCTCGACACGATGGCGCGCACGTCGGGATCGAGCGCCTTGAGCACCTGGAACGTCTCCTCGCCCCCCATGCCGCCGATGACGGTGATGTCCATGATGACGGCGTCGTAGGGCCGGCCAATGTTGAAGTAGCTCCGGTAAAATTTGACGGCCTCCTCGCCGTTGTGCGCGATGTCGAATTTGTAATCGAGGCTTTGCAGCATGGTGGCGGTGAGCGCGCAGATCTTCAGATCGTCGTCCATGAAGAGCACGCGGCCCGTGCCGAAACGCAACGAGGGCGCGCGGCGCGCCTGCACCTCCACCGGCTTGTCGGCCACCGGCAGGAAGACGGTGAACACCGTGCCCAGGCCCAGCTCCGACCCGACGCCGATCTGACCACCATGTTTGCGCACGATCGAGAGCACGGTGGCGAGGCCGAGGCCGGTGCCGTGTTTCTTGGTGGTGAAAAACGGATCCCAGATGCGCTCAAGATGCTCGGGCTTGATGCCGCTCGCATTGTCGCGCACTTCCATCGTCACGTAGGCGCCGGCTGCCAGCGGCGGCATCTGCCCCTCGGCCAGGATGGTGTTGGCGGCGTGGAGCGAAATCTTGCCGCGGTGCGGGGCGGGCGGCATCGCCTGGAGGGCGTTGACGACCAGGTTCTGGAAGACCTGCAGGATCTGCGAACGGTCCACCTGCACGGGTGAGATGCCCTCCGCCACCTCGACGGAGACCTCGACAGTCGAGCCCGCGGCGGCCACGCGCACCGCATCGTTGAGGATTTCAGCCGGTGACACCACGCTCTGAGTCCCGGCGCTGCCCTTGGCGAAAGCGAGGAGCTGTTTGGTCAGCGCCTTGGCGGCAAGGCAGGACTTCTCGCTGTCATCGAGGGCGGAGTAATCGTGGTTGTCCTTCGCGAGCGACACGCCGCCGAGGATCGTAGTGAGGAGATTGTTGAAATCGTGGGCGATGCCGCCGGCCAGCAGTCCGAGCGACTCGAAGCGGTTGGCTTTCACGAGTTCCTCGGGCGTGAGGTTCATCTCTTCGGGATTGCGGAAGACGATCACCACGCCTTCGGGCCGGCCGCTGGCGTTGAAGACGGCGCGTGCCGTCCAGACGACGGGCAGGGGGGCCTCGCCCTCGTGCGCGGGGGCCAGGGCGTGCTGGCTGAGGAGCGGCAACGGTCCGTCGGCGCTGATGGCCATTTCGCATGCGTCGTCTTCCGTCGGCTGGCCGCTCTGGCGGTTGACGAGGCGGAACACGTCGTGGGCGGGTTTCCCGAGCAGGTCTTCCGGGCGCGATTGCAGCAGGCGCGCGGCGACGGGATTCAGGAACACAATCTGTCCTTTGGCATCGGCCACCAACACGGCTTCGGCCAGGGCGGCAAACGTCTCGGTCAACGTGGTGGGCGAAAGCGCCGGTCCACCGGTCTGGATTGCGGCGATGGTTTCCGGCACCGCGCAGCAAAACCCCACCACGCGCATCAGCTCGCGCTTGCGGGTGAACTGGCGGTAGGCGCCGGCCACCACGGGAATCCACCGACCGTCCTTGTGCCGCAGGCGGGTGGAGTCGAGGAAGGAGGTCGCACCGGTGGTGCCGCGCGCCGCGAACCAGGCCGCGAGTCCGGCTTCGGCCTCCTCGGGCGGGAGCAAGTGCTGGAAGGTCTCGATGGTGTCGGGCAGCTCATCCTCATCATAGCCGATCAGGCTCTTCCAGGCGGGGGCGATCCAGCAGCTCGGTTGGTGAAAATCGATCTCGAACGCGCCCAGCTGGCCGTCGGCGCTGAGGGCCCGCAGGCGTTCGTCGTTGGCGAGCGTCGTCTCCTCGATCTCCTTGCGCTCCGAGATGTCGAGGTGCAGGCCGACAACGCGTTCGAGCGCGCCGTCGACGCCGAAGATTTGCACGCCGAGGCATTGGATCCACACCCAGCGCCCGAGCCGGTGCTTCATGCGGAACTCGACGGCAAACGGGCGCGGGCCGGCGGCGGCCGATTTCTTGCCGAACTTGTCGGGCGCGGCACCGGAGTCGTCCGGGTGGAGGAGTTGCAGCCAGGTATCGTAAGTGTTGGGCAGCTCGGCGTCGACGTAGCCGAGCAGTTTTTTCCACGCCGGCGTGTAGTGGATATGGTTGCCCTTGAAATCGAGGTCGAAGAAGCCGAGCGCGCTGCGGTCCACGAGGAGAGAAAGCGCCTGGGCCGCCGAATCGACCGGGACCGGGGCCGCCGTGGCGACCGGTGCAACGGTGGCAAAATACCCGCCCTGGGTGCCGCCGATTTTTTCGAGCCGTACGAGCACCTCGCACAGATCGCCCTCGCGCGGCTGGGCCTGCAGCGTAATCGCTTCACCTGTGGCGGCGGAGGCCAGCACGTCCCATTGGGCCTCGAGAAAATCGGCCTCCTGGGAGACGATCTCGAAGGCGAACAGGCCGGCGAAACTCCCGCCCGCGAGGTCGTTCTCGCCCGCCTGCCAGAGGGTGCGGGCGGCGGCGTTGGCCATCAGCACATGGCCTTTGGGGTCGAGCACTAATATCGCCACCGGTTCGTCGACGGCGGCAGGAACGGGCGTGGAACCTGAACTGTGGTTGGTCACAGTGGCAAAGCTAGTAGCGCGTATTAAGCCAGGATCGCGCTCGTTTGGCGAGAAAATCGACGTAGGCGGGATGATCGTTGAGGCAGGGGATCGGCTGGAACGATTCGCCGCCGGCGGCGAGGAAGGTGGCTTGGCCGGCCAGGGCGATTTCCTCGAGCGTCTCCAGGCAATCGGTCACGAACGCGGGCATCATGACGAGCAGGCGTTTCTTCCCGGCGTGCGCCAGACGCGGCAGCTCATGATCGGTGTACGGCGTCAGCCACGGCTCGCCGGCGAGGCGCGATTGGAACGACACCGCGTAACGCGCCGGATCGAGCTGGGCGCGGGCGGCGAAAGCCCGCGTGGTGGCGAGCACCTGGGCCCGGTAGCACGTGTGGTGCGCGGGCGACGCGACGGAGCAGCAATCCGGCACGACCAGGCAGTGGGCGTGCGAACCATCGGCCTTGCGCATGTGGCGGACCGGGAGTCCGTGGTAACTGAAGAGCAGGAAATCGTGCGGCTGGGCGAGGTAGGGTGCCGCGCTGGCGTAGAGCGCCTCGATGTAGTCGGGGTCGGCGAAAAACGGCTGCACCGTCTCCACCCGTATTTGCGGTGCCTGGCGGGCGAACTCCTCGCGGGCTTTCACGACCACCGTTTCCCAGCTCGACATCGCGTAGTGCGGGTATTGCGGGAAGAGCAGCACCTCCTCGATTCCGCTCGCGGCGAGTTCCCCCACGACCTGCGCGAGCGAGGGATGGCCGTACCGCATCGCCAGCGCCACCGTCGCGCCGGCGCCGAGGGTGGCCGCGAGCTTCTGCTGGACACTGCGGCTGGTGACGACCAGCGGCGAGCCGCCGGGCTGCCAGACGGAGGC
>DATJPQ010000211.1:0-3186 GCA_035506315.1 Opitutaceae bacterium | reverse complement strand
TGCATTCCCGACCCAGGGCGCAGCAAGTCTGCGCCCCTACAAAACATCCGCTACCGGTGGTGGTAAGGAGCAACTACAGCGTGTAGCCAACCGCAGCGGCGTCGGCGGCAAACATCTTGACCGTGTCGAGCGAAAGGGCGGTGAGGTCCGTGCCCAGCATCTTGGCGGCCTTGGCGAGGATGTCGTGCGGCACCGTGACGATGGCGCAACCGCAGGCCTCGGCCTGGAGGATATTGAGCACCTCGCGGACACTGGCCCAGAGCAGCTCGGCCTTGGGGTGGCCGGCGAGGACGGCGCGGCACTCGCGCATGATCGGCATGGGGTCCACGCCGGTGTCGGCGATGCGGCCGGCAAACACGGAGACGACCGACGGCACCGCCGGATTGAGCGCCGTGGCGACAGCGCTCACCTGCGCGACCGTGAGGATCGCGGTGACGTTGAGTTGCACGCGTTGCGCGGCGAGTTCGCGGATCAAGGGAATTGACGATTCGCCGCGCGAGTTGGTGATGGGAATCTTGACGTAGACGTTTTTGCCCCAGGCGGCGATTTTGAGCCCCTGCCGCTTCATCTCGGAAAACTCGTCGGAGAAGACTTCCAGCGAGATCGGCTTGGCGGTGACCGTCTGGAGGATGTCGCGGGCGAAGGCCTCGTAGTTTTTGATGCCGGCTTTCTTCATCAACGACGGATTGGTCGTGAGACCCTTGATATAAGGCTTGGCGTAGAGATCGAGAATGCCGGCCTTGTCGGCGCCGTCGGCGTAGATTTGGATCTTCAGGTCGTTGAGCGAGCGCATGGCGGAGTGAAAGTGAGGGTGAAAGGGAAAGTGAAGGTGAAATGGGGGTTCGTTCAACTCCCGGGGCGATTATCGAGGATGACCGCGACGGCCCCGGCGAAGTCTTTCACGATGAAATCGGGCAGTTCGCGCAACGTTTCGGCGTGGCCGAGATCGATGAACACGGTGCGCAGGCCGGCGCGTTTGCCGCAATCGATGTCGCGCCAGCGGTCGCCGACCAGCCAGGAGCGGGCGAGGTCAAGGCCCAGCGCCTGGGCGGCGTCGAGGATCATGCCGGGCTCGGGTTTGCGGCGGCGCGAAGGCTGGCCGCGGCCGGGATCGTAGCAGGTCTCGATGCGTGCAATCTCCGGCACCAGTTGCCGGAGGTGCGCGTGCATCGCCTCGACGACGGTCGGCGATTGCGCGCCGCGGCCGACATCGGGCTGGTTGGTCACCACGACAAGCGTGTAGCCGGCAGCGTGCAGGGAACGGCAGGCCGCGGGCACGCCGGGGAACAGTTGAAACTCGCCGAGCGTAGCCGGCGGGTAGGGCTTGCCTTCGCGCATCACCGGCACGTTGAGCGTGCCGTCGCGGTCGAGGAAAACCGCGGGAAATCCGCTGGGAAAACCGCTGCGCGGTTTTCCTAATGTTACGGAATTTTTGGGATTGAACTCAGATTTCACTCAAAAAACAGCCGGGCTCGACGGTTTTGCGTATGCTGGCAAGGGGCTTTTGCGGAGCAAAAGCCATTAGTTTTTCGGCGCAGCCGAAAAACTCTCCCACTTGGTCTGAGCCATTTTCAAGTCGGGGTGGGAAACGAAGAGGTGCCAGATCACCGCCTGGAACGCTTCGCTATGGGGCGTGATGTTGCCGGGATTGACGATGGGCACGATCACGCAGGCGTCGGCGACCTTGGCCGTATAGCCGCCGTCCTTGCCGACGATGCCGACGACGCGCGCGCCGACCTGTTTGGCGAACTGGAGTGCGGTGACCAGATTGGGCGAGACGTTTTTCTCCAGGTTGCCGCCGCCGACGGAGAAGATGAGCAACGCATCCCTGGCGTTGAGACGGCTCGTACGCAGCCATTCGACGAATACCGTGGCCCAGCCCTCGTCGTTGGTGCGGGCGGTCAGCTCGGAGACGTTGTCGGTGGGCGCGTAACACTCGAGACCGGCGATCTTGCGAAAATCGTTCACGGCGTGGCTGGCGTTGGCCGCGCTGCCGCCGACGCCGAGGATGAAGAGCCGGCCGCCGCGCTCGCGCACGGCGCGCAGCACGGCGACGCATTTCTCGCAATCGGCGGGGTTGAGCCGGGAGACGATCTCCGCGGTTTCCTTGAGATGTTGGGCGGAGTAGGACATAAGAGTGACAGTGAGAGTGAAAGTGGAAAAAAGTGAGAGGGAGTGCTATTCCGATTTGCGCAGGGTATTGATGGTAGCCGAGAGGATGCCAACGATTTCGTTGCAGAGAGCTACGCGCGCCTCGACCACCGGCTGCTGCGACCAGTGTCTCAAACGTCGGTACCGTCCGGAGGTTTCCTGGGCGGAGCCTCGTGCGATGATTAGGAAGTGGGCATGATCTTTCCGGCTGCCACGGCCGTATCCCTCCTCGATATTCGTGGCGCTGGCATACTGCTGCGCGATCAACCGATGAAGGGCTGGCTGAATGAGGAGCGGGCTCAGATCCGCGACTGTGAGGTCGAAGAGAGCAAGCGCCTTTTGGTAGGCTCCAAATCGCTTCAGATTTTCACCTTCAGTCATGACGGTTCCTCACTTTCACCTTCACTCTCACTTTCACTCGGACTGCTTCCGCAGCAGGCCGTCCAGTTCGGCGAGGCCGGCGGGGGAACCGATTTCGTAGAAACGTTCCGGAATCTCGTAGCCGGCGAGTTCGCCCCGGGCCACGAGCGCTTTTTGCACTTCGGCGAGATCGACCACGGCGGCGCGCGGGAAACCGGCGAAGGCCGCCGCGCGGAAGACCCCCAGACCATAGTCGATATGGTGCATCTGCGGCACCTTGTTCTTTTTGTCGTAAACGCGGATGCGACCGTCCTCGAACCAGACGTTGCTGGCGTCGTAGCGCTCGTGGTTTTCGTAGACGGTCATCAGGCCGAGCCGGCCGGAACGAAGAAAATAGTCACCGACGGCGCGATAATCGACCGGGAGGTAACTGTCGCCGTAGAGCACATAAAACGCGTCACCGAGTTTGGGCAGCGCCTGGATGAGCGCGCCGGCGGTGCCGAGCAGCTTCGGACCATCAAACGAGTATTCGATCTGCACGCCATGGGCCGCGCCGTCACCGTAGCGTTCGGCGATTTTCTCGCCGAGGTGGCCCACGCAGAGCACGAGACGGGTGAGCCCGGCCTTTTTCAACAGGCGGATTTGGTGGGTAAAAAACGGCTCGCCGGCGACGTC
>DATJPQ010000210.1:0-7553 GCA_035506315.1 Opitutaceae bacterium | reverse complement strand
AATGGGTGTCCGTAATCGTGTACCGGCTACAATATGCGAGAATCCCCCGGACAATGTGCCAGGCAGGCAAAACAAGTAGCGTGACTTATTTCGGACCGCCCACGCCCGGCGCCGAAAGTCGACGAGGCGCCACCCCGGAGACCACCTCCGGCGCGGCGATCCGGCGAACCCACCGACGCACTGAACGCACCAACGCTGCCAATCCGCGCGCCTTGAGGCTCGCCGTGCTCGCGCCCCGGTCTCCCCGGCATCGCCGTGGCAGTGTGAAAGCCTCCCATCGGTCCCCTGCCGCCGGACAACACGCGTCACCAGTCGGGCCGTTCGGGCCTGGCTCGCGCGGCCGACGCCCACTCACCGCCGGCTCCGCCCGTGTGGTGAGGATACGGATACAGGCTGGCCGGGCGGCGCCGCCGCCATGCCGAACCACGCGCGGCGCCGCGGATCGGCGCCGGCGGAAAGATTTGCACTTAAATCATCTGTGCCAGCGCGAGGGATCGTGGCGGAAAGCGCCGGGGAAGCGCGTGACGGCGCGACGGATTTTCGTCTGAGCCAACGGCGGGCCAGCGGCATGACGCCTGCTAATAGCATGAACAACGGAGAGAAGGGCTTGCAGGCATGAAAAGCGGCCGGTTGCCGCAAAACGCTGCTGCAACAGGGGACACGGACAGCCGTGGCAGCCGTGGAAAAACCGGCGGTCCTGGTTGCCTTGCCCCGGCGCCGCAATCGCGGCGGAGCCGGGGATTGGCGCCGCCGGTCCGGGGGCGGACGCCGTCAGGACAGCGAGCCGAGCGCGATGGTGACGCTCAGCGTTTCGGTCAGATCGATCGACGGGTTTTGCTGGCACACGTCGTCATAGGGGAACCCATAGGCCAGCCCGTTGGCGCTGAAGATGTGAAACTGCTGCGCCCAGTTGTTCCACGTGCCGTTCGGGGGATAGAAGGTACCGGTATTCCAGGTGACATCGCTCAAGGAATAGCCGAGAGCCCCGCGGTTGAAGGCAGCGGCGATGATCTTGCCGACGTTGAGCTGCGCGGCGGGGGCGTTCGGCAACGCGAGCGAATTGGCGCATTGCCAGATGTCCCAGGTGACGATATTTTGGCCGGACGAGCCGAGGAGGACGAAGGCGGGCTGGCCGGCGGGCTGCGTGGTCAGCTGGCCCGGATAGAAGCACAGGCTCCCGGCATTGGCCCCGCTCGCCGGCACGAAGCCGGTGTAGTATCCCGTCTGTACATCCTGGGTCACCACCGGTGTGGTCTGCCAGTTGGCGTACCAAGTCGCGATCGCGTTGGCAAAAAACGTCGCGAGCGGGCCGGAGTAGGTGGCCGGGCCGGTCGCGTTCTTCGGCGACATCACGCGCAGGTTGGCGAGGCCGGCCGGATAGACCCCCTGCCCGACGAGCGCGGCGGGTACCGGCACCACGAGGGCACCCTGGCCAATCGGTGCCGGCACGCTCCCGCCCGTGTTGAACGCCGCGATGATGTTGGAGCGCGATTGATTGAGCACGCCCTGCAGGGATCCGCCCGGCGTGCCGTTGAGCGTGAGCGGCAGGCTGAACTGATCGACCTGCGTCGTGTTGCCGTTGAAGTTCTGGTTGCTGTCGAATGAAAATTCGATCCAGTCGAACAGACAGAGCGCCCCCGGCTGTCCGGAACCGGTGCCCGCCGGCACCGGCGCGGCATACCCGCCCGACTGCACCGTGAAAGGCAGGATGGGCAGCCCGATGGAAACATAGACCCGTCCGCTGAAGGCGGCGGTCCCCGTGCCCAGGCCCGGCGTGGTGGTCGGATTGATCCCCGCCAGGTTGATCGTGTTGGGCTGGGTGAGGGACAATGGAATCGAGTAGTTCGCCCAGGCACTCGGATAGTTGGCCGCGAGCGCCTGCTGGGCCGCTGACGGCAGGGAGCCGGAGCCGGGGAAGCTCCCGGCGGCGTTGGTGTTGTCCGCCGTGCTCATGACCTGTGGCAGGCCCGTTGTCGGATTGAGCCAGTAATACGTATTGACGCCTCCTGTCTGAGCGACCTCGCCGACGAGATAAGCATAGGCCGGCGTCCCCGTGGGCAGGCCCGCCCCGGTCAAATCGATCGTGAGCGGAATGGTCAACGGTCCGGTCCCGAACTGGAATCGATCCGCGGCGCCCAGGGCCGACGTGCCGCCACCGGCCGTCACGGTGATGTCCACGATGCCGCTTCCGCCGCCCGGCACGGTGACCGTGATCTCCGTCGCGGACACGACGGTGAACTGGCCCGACGGGACGGCAATGCCGCCGAAATTCACCGCCGTGACGCCGACAAAGCCCGTGCCGGTGAGGGTGACGGTGGCCCCCGGATTTCCATAGTTGGGGCTGACCTGCGTCACCGCCGGCACCGCCACGTAATTGAAGGATACCTGGCTGGTCGACTGCTGGGCCTGCACCATGACACTGACGTTGGCGGAGCAGGCGCTGCCCACATTGGGGTTCGTGCAGGTGATCAAGGTATCCGACAGGACCTGGAAAGTCGGCGCGCCCGCCGCGTCGAACAACACCGTGCCGGCCCCGGTGAAATACTGGCCGTTGACGGTGATGGGCGTGCCGCCGGCGAGCGGTCCCGAAGTCGGAGAGATGCTCGTCACTGTCGGCAACTGAAACGAAAACATGCCGGAGAACTGGGTGTCATTGGCGCCGATGCCGATTGTGATATCAACCGGCACGGCGCTGCCGGAAACCGGGTAATCACCCGGGCAGATTGGAGTGGTGACCGTGATCTGCGTATCCGAACTGCTCACGATGGTCCCTGCGGGGCCCGAGCCTGGAGTACTTCCCGGTTGGTCAAAACTGACCAAACTGACGCCAGTAAAGTTGGTGCCGATGATCGTGATCGATATCTGTTGGGCCAGACCCGCCTGATTGGGGCTGATGGAGGAGATGGTGGGCGTGCTGCTATCTGCGGTGGGAGATTTCGCGGAGGGAGTCTTCATGGTGCTGGAGGTTGGTGGTTTGTTTGCCGATTGGGCAGATCGCATCGGTCCGGAGATGCTTGCCGCATGATTGGCATCTATAATCTGGTGGGTGTCTTATAAAGCACAGTTGGACGACCTTATCAAACGGAGCGCCTTGATTTTACGCCCAAACGTGGATTCCAGCCTCTGGCTCGCTTCGATTAGTTCAGGGGATCAACAAGGACGAGCGGCGGAAAAATTATGGGGATAAGGGATAAAACAGATCTCCGTAACCCGCACGCGATACACGTCACCACTGTCTCCGTCCGGGGGTCGGAAGAGATCAGCGGGCGCCGGCGGCGCGCTCGCGCGTCTCGGCATCGATCACGGCACGCAGTTGGGCGAGGAGCGGAGAATCGGAGGTGTAGGCGCGGCCGTACGGCAGATTGAAGGCGTAGTCGAAATCCGGTGGGTTGTGCCCCTGGTTGTGCTGCAGGACGAATTAATAGAGACGGGCCAATAAACAGACCCCGACTGGGTGCAGGCCAACGAAAACATGGCCCGAGTGCTGGCCGCAAGAGGCTATCACTACAAATTTGTCTTCGCCCGCGGCGCCGGCCATACCGACCGGCTGACCATCTCGCAGCTCTACCCTACCGCACTGCAATGGATCTGGCAGGGATATCCGATCGGCGAAAATTAGCCGATGCCTGCATTTGGCCAAATATGACGGAGCAAGCCGGAAGGATCGGATTTTAGGGTTGTCCGGCCGGCCGGGTTTGTGACTCAAGGCACCTCGTAAATTTCCAGGATCGCAATCCCGGAGGATGCGGTGCCGGCGTCTGCTATCAGGGGCAGGCCTCCGACCGCATTGACCTGGGCGGTGTATAATCCGGGGGCCAGCGTCACAAGGATGGCGGCATCCTTCGACAGAGGATCGAGGGGAAAATCATTGGTGCTGGTAAATGCGGCCGCGAGATCTGCGCCGCCACCCCAGTCGTCGTTCGAGCTGATGATCTTCCCCTGGCTGTCGAAAAGCGTGAGCATCGGGTCGCCCAGGGGATTATCGATGCCATATTTGGCCAGGGTCGGGCCCACGGCACGAAGGAGGATCTTCTTCGGGCCCGGGCCGCTGATGACCAGGCCGCCGACGAGAACATTGTCCTGGTTCCCAACGATGGCGCGGGCTGACAGCCCCAGCAGGCGGGTGGTTTGGGTCGGATCAGCCTCATAGATCTCGGCGATCGAAATACCAGGCACGTCGGTCACACTGGTAACCTGGGTTGTGCTGGTTCCCGCAGGAGCGTTGAAGAGTAAGGCCGCGTCCAGCGAGTTTGGATCGCCCCAGGCAAACATGCCGCGAGCGGCGAATAGTGCCGACAGGGTCGAAGCGCCACCCCAGTTGTCGTTTTGCGCGACGATTGCCTCGCTGGAGTTGAACACCGTCAGTTTCGGATCCGGGAGAGCCCGTTGCACGAGGCCGTTCAAGGCCGGCCCCGCCGCCCGTAGAATGATCGATTTTGGACCCGAAACAAACACACCGGTCACGAGTGGGAAGTTGTGGGTGGCGCTGCTCCCGACATAGCCGCGGGCCGACAGCGCGTAAAGCCTGGCATCCGGGGAGATGGTGGCCGATGGCGGGAGGCAGATCACCGTGATTGAGTAGGGATCGAAGGATGCCGTGAAGGTGGCTCCCGGAATGTTCATGGTTCCGGTGGCCACGTCCGTGTTCCCCGTGCCGTCGCGGGCGGCGTTGTCCTGGGGGATGCCGTAGGCATAGGTGGTCGCGGTGGCGGCCGGCGAGAAGTTGGCCAGGGAAACGGTGGCCGCCTGCGCCGCCGAGGGACTTTTGTTGACCACCAGCAGGTTCACCGCACCGTCGGTCTTGCGGACGGCATAGCAGGACAGCAGGGGGTTGTCGGAGGTCGCCGGCACCACGGCGTCGTTGGCCCGGGCAAATTTGGCGACGATCTTGACCGCGTAATAGGCCGGGTAGTTGCCGTTCGTCGGTTCCGTGATGCCATAGTCGCCGTAGTTTCGCCAGCCATACAGAGTGGGACTGTTATTGTTCGTGCCCAGCGGGCCGTTGCGCAGGTCCCACCAGACGAAACCGTTGAATTCCGTCTGCAGGAGGCTGCCGATGCTGTCGGCGTAGAACAACGCGTTCACCAGACTCGTCATCTGTTTTCCCGGATTGTAGGAAGCAGAATTGTTCTCGGTTACGACCATCTCGACGCCGGCCGCGACCGACGTTCCGAGGTAATCGTTCAGTTGCTGGCGGAGATCCGCGGCATCGTTGGGCCAGGTTTTGGCGGACTGCAGGAGGATGGCGTCGGATTCCGCTCCCGGTTGTTGTTCATACCGGTGATAGATGACGTAGTCGGGAGCCACGCCGAGCCCCTTGAGCGTGGCGAGCAAGATGGGGGTCCAGCCCTTGTGCGATACACCGGTGCGCGGGTTCGTGACCGCCGTGCGGGGGGTGTTGTTGGTATTATTGTAGGAATCCTCGCCCGTGGTGACGACCGCACCCACGCGAATCGTCGGGTCGACCGCCTTCATCTTTTTGGAGAAGTCGGCGAAGCGGGTCGCGTAGGTGTAGGGGTCGTTTTTCACCGCCTGGAGGTCGTTTTCCCAACTGCCGTAACACTCATTGCCAACCTCCCAGTATTTGATGCCGAGGCCCTTTTGATTGTTGGCGTAATCGACCCAGTCGACCGCCTCTTGCACCGTCCCGCTCCCGTAGTTGACGGTGATGAAGACGCGGGCGTTCGTGCCCTTGATGATGTTGGTGAAGGCGTCGAAACCGGTCGACCACTGCCAGGCATTTCCGTCACTCGTGTTGGTCTTCCAATGGTAGGTGTCGGAGGTCGAGCCCCCTGGAAACCGGAGCGTGCGGGTGCCGGTGTCCTGCAGGAGGGAGGTGGTCTTCGGAGAATTCAGGTTGCTGTCCCAGACCGCGGTGTTGAGGCCGAAATGCCGGTCTTCGACGATGCGCACGATTTTGCCGGCATCGACCGAGAATTGCGTGTTGGACGCATGGGCTCCATTTGTGGCCAGGGCGAGGACCAGACAGCCACCGCCGCGGAGAAGGTGATTCGGTCTGAAAATCATCATGGGGGGCCGAAAGGAAGATACCCGCTGAGATGGGGAGGCAAGGGGGGCCTGAAGAAACCACGCGTAATTACGCAAGTGAACTAGTACGTGTAGTTTCCACCTAAGATGTTTCAATAGGGACAGGTATTTCAATAGGGACAGACGACAAATGCAGGAATGGCGCAGCAAGTCTGCGCCCCTACGCAATCTGCTCTGAGTGCTTTAAAAAGCACCGGGCCGTGGCCCAGTGCTCGGGAAAAATGGTAGGGCGGACTATCCTTAGTCCGCCGTCAGGTTAGACGCAGCGAACACGGCGCGTTAGGGATAACGCGCCCTACCTCTGAGAAATCAATCCGTCTGAATCCTACCGGTATTCTTCGCCGGTGTCGGCGTTGATGATCTTGAAGTTCTCGACGTGGTAGTTGGGATCGGCCCGGAAGGCCAGTTTCACACCGAAGAGCTTTTCCATCCGCACCAGCAGGTCGGCATCCTCGCTGCGCAGGCGTTCGAGGATGCTCGGATGCACCAGCACGCGGAGCGAATACTCCTTCTCGCCGCTGCGGGCCGTGAGCCGGCGGATGATCGAGGAGAGGCGGCGCTGGAGCTCCACGCTCATCGTCGTCGCCGATTTCACGATGCCGCGGCCGTGGCAGTACGGGCAGTCGGCATAGAGGTTGGCCGCGAGCGATTCCTGCTGGCGCTGGCGCGTCATCTGCATGATGCCGAGCTGCGAAATGGGCAGGATGTGCGTCTTGGCCTTGTCCTCCGACATCAGCGCGACCATCTTGTCGTAGACGGCGTTGCGGTGGCGGCGCTCCTTCATGTCGATAAAGTCCATGATGATGAGCCCGCCGAGATTGCGGAGGCGGATCTGGCGGGCGATCTCGTCGGCCGCCTCGAGGTTCACCGCGTAGATGGTGTTCTTCTCGTCGCCGGAGCGGTTCTTGTGGGAGCCGGTGTTGACGTCGATGGCGATGAGCGCCTCGGTCTCGTCGATGATGATCTCGCCGCCGGAGGGCAGGGCGACCTTGCGCTGGAAGGTCTGCTCGATCTGGCGCTCGATGTTGAAGCGCTCGAAGATCGGGATCGTGTCCTTGTAGAGGGCGATCTTGCCGCGGGAGCGTTGCGAAATCATGCCGACGAGGTCGGCGGTGCGGTTGTAGTCGTCCTTGTTGTCGATCAGCACGCGGTCGACCTCCTCGGTGAGGAAGTCGCGCACGGTGCGCTCGACGAGGTCGGGCTCCTGGTAGAGGCAGGAGGGCGCGCGGTCGGTCTGCATCTTGCGCGAGATCTCCTCCCATTTCTTGAGGAGGATGTGCAGGTCGCGGACGAAGTAGCGGGCTTTCTTGCCCTCGCCGGCGGTGCGCACGATCACGCCCATGCCCTCGGGAATGGTCAGCTCGTTGATGAGCTGCTTGAGGCGGCGGCGTTCGTTCTGGTCCTCGATCTTGCGGGAGATGCCGCAGCCGTCACTGTACGGCGTGAGGATGAGATAGCGGCCGGGCAGGGAGAGGTTGGTCGTGGTGCGCGGACCCTTGGTGCCG
>DATJPQ010000209.1:0-2901 GCA_035506315.1 Opitutaceae bacterium | reverse complement strand
CGATCAGCACAATCCGCAAGGTGATCGCCAGCGCCCAGAGCTCGCCGATCGTCAGCGTGCACATGGTCACGAATCCGGCCAGCGTTTTCATCAAAGCGGCCACCCGTGAGCGATCAGGATCGGGACGGCGTTTGGGTGGTTCGCCCACGCCGCCCCGCGGGGCGGCGTGGACGTCCGGCGTCTGACCTGGGTTGCACTGTAGGGTTGTCCTTGCTGTCGTTGAAGAGGGTTAATTGGCGGCTGCGATCATCGCGGTGTCGGTGCGGGTCTTGCGCAGGGACTCGCCCTTGAGCTCGACCCGGGTGGCGGTGTGGACGATGCGATCGAGGATGGCGTCGGCGTACGTCGGGTCGCCGATCATGTCGTGCCAGCGATCGACCGGCACTTGGGTGGCGAGGATGATGGAGCGGCGGTCATGCCGATCGTCGACGATTTCCATGAGATCGCGGCGCTGCTGGGCGGTCAGGTCGGTCATCGCCCAGTCATCGAGAATGAGCAGGTCGACCTTGGCGAGACGACGCATCAGGCGGCTCACGGCATTGGCGAGGCGAGCCGTAGCAAGATCGTCGAGCAGGCGCGACAGCCGGGCGTAGAGGACGCTGAAGCCCTCCCGGGCCGCCTGGTTGCCGAGGGCACAGGAGATCCATGTCTTGCCGGTACCGGTTGCACCGGTGACGATCAGATGCCGATGGTCGGTGATCCAGCGGCAGGTGAACAGATCACGGATCAAGCCCTTGTCCAGGCCGCGCGCCGCTTTGAGGTCAATGTTCTCGAGGCAGGCGGCCTGCCGCAACTGCGCCCGCTTCAGCCGGGTCGCCAGCGCGATGTTGGCGCGATCGGCGGCTTCGCGGTCGATCAGCAGCGCCAGCTGGTCGGCGAAGTCGAGCTGGCCACGGTCCTGCAGACCGTTCAGGTCCTCGAGCGCGCGCGCCATGCCGAACAGCTTCAAAGCCTTCAGCTTCTCGAGATTGGGATGGTGCATCGGGTCTCTCCATTTCAGTGATAGTAGGTGGAACCGCGGACATTCTGGTGGAGGCCGGCGCCGCCGCCGGGCGGGTCGGCGGCAGACATCAGCTCGGTCATCGGGCCGCTGGCCAGCCACTGGCGGACGTAGCGATAGGAGCGGACGTTGGCGCTGAGCGCCGCCGCGGCGGCGGCTTGCAAGGCGGCGGTGCCGTACCGGGCGCCGAGCCGGATCAGCCCGGCAACCTGGCGGGCCGCCTGCTCGGGGTGATCGGCATCCTGGAAGATCAGCTCGGCCAGCACCGCTACGGCGCCGCCGAAGGCGGTGATCGCCGCCCGAACCGCTTCCGGGCTCAGCCGCAACACCGCCCGATGGCTGGCCGGCCGGTGTTCGTCGAGGGTCACCGCGAGGCGCATCGTCGCCGGCTCGGCGATCCGGCGGGCATGGCTGGCAACGCGCTCGGCTTGGTGGAAGATGCTGACCAGGCTCGCCGTTCGATGCACATCGACCGTCTTGCCGATCAGCCGGTAGGGCACCGAATAGGCGACGCCCTCGATCACCACGTGATAATCCGGCGGCACCTTGTGCCGGCACCAGCGGCCGATCTCGAACGGCTCGGGCGGCAGCGCCTTCAACAGCGGCTTCTCGTGCGCCTCGAACAGCTTGGCACGGCTCAGTGTGCTGTTGGCGCTGAGCGGGCGGTCGTTCAACGCCGCCAGCCCGTGGCGGATTGCCCGATTGAGCTCGTCGAGGCTGAGGAACACCCGGTTGCGCAGCGGCGCCAGCACCCAGCGTTCCACCTGCTGCACCGCGTTCTCGGCCAGCGGCTTGTCGCGCGGCTTGCGAACCCGCGCCGGCACCACGCCGATGCCGTAGTGGCGCGCCAGTTCCAGGTAGGAGCGGTTGATCGCCGGATCGTAGAAACTGGCGTGGCTGATCCCGGTCTTCAGATTGTCCGGCACCAGCTTCGGCACCGAACCACCCCAGGTCTCGAACATCCGGACATGGCTGCCCAGCCACTCCTCGGCGCCTTGCGTCCAGGTCGCCTCGGCGTAGATGTAGGTCGAGAATGGCAACGAGCCGACGAACACGCTGGCCTGGCGTTCGCCATCCGGCGTCACCACCACCATCGTCTGGCCGGCGTAGTCGACCTCGCACATCGCCGCCGGCGCCGGCGTCCGCCGCAGCCGCGGTTCGCCCGAGAGCCCCTGATGCGCCCGGTAATACCGACGGAACTGGCTGTAGCTGTAACCGTCGGGGTGCTGCTCGCGATACTCCTGCCAGAGCAGCTGCAACGTCACCCCGCGCCGGCGCATATCCGCCGCCACCACGCTCCAGTCGGGCCGCGGCCGGACCACGGCCGGCTCAGGGCACTTGAACAGCACCGCCTCGACCGCCGCCTCGCTCATCTCGGCAACGTCGGCGTAGCGCACGCCGGCCTGCTGGGCGCGCGCCAGATACACGCTCACCGTCGTCCGCCCCAGCCGTACTGAATCCTGAATCTGCCGGCTCGAATAGCCCAGCTCGTGGGCCAGTCGCAGAACTTCCTTCACCCGTCTCATGTCCGACCGTCCTCGCGGCATCCAGCTCCTCCCGGCAAAAAACCTCGGAGGCGCTCATACCGCTTTCAGTCAGGTCAGACCCGGAACTCAACCAACACGCGTGCCGCCCGGCTTGCCCATCAGTGGCCGCTTTCATGAAAACGGCTGACCACTTTCATGAAAACAACTGGCCGCTTTCGACGATCACAGCTGACCGCTTTCAATGACCATGTGCACCTGTCGGCAAGCCGCGGCGCTCCCTGCGCATGCTGAGCCATCGCTCGCCGGCTCGGCTAGTCTAGCAATTTTACCTCCTGATCGGGATGGCCAGACCGGTCATAAAAAGTATTCATCACTTACTTAAAAACTATGGCGCTCATCGCCAGCGCCTGCTAG
>DATJPQ010000208.1:0-2402 GCA_035506315.1 Opitutaceae bacterium | reverse complement strand
GCGAGGCCGAGACCGGTGCCGCGTCCCTTGGGTTTGGTGGTGAAGAACGGCTCGAAGAGATGCGCCTGCACCTCGGGGCTCATGCCGACGCCGGTGTCGGTGACGGATAATTCGCAATAGCGCCCGGGAGGAAGGTCGCGGATGTTTTCGCCCTCGATGGGCAGGGTACGCAACGCGGTGCGCAAGGTGAGGCGACCGCCCTGCAGCATGGCGTCGCGCGCGTTGATGGCGAGGTTGATGAGCACCTGCTCGATCTGGCTGCGATCGGCGCTGACATTGACCGGCTGCGGATGGAGCTGCGCATCGAACACGATGTTTTCGCTCAGGAGCGAGCGCAGGAGGTCGAACAAGTCGGTGATGACGAGGTTGAGGTCGAGCACCTCGGGTTGCACCACCTGCTTGCGGCTGAAGGCGAGCAACTGACGCGTGAGCGCGCTGGCCCGGGCGGTGGCTTTCAGGATTTCCGAGACCTTGGGCTGGGCGGCGGGCGCCTGTTCGACCAGATCGTCGTTGAGGATCTCGGCATAACAACGGATGGCGGTGAGCAGGTTGTTGAAATCGTGCGCCACGCCGCCGGCCAGCAGGCCCACGGCCTCCATCTTTTGCGACTGGAGCAGCTTTTGCTCGCTCTCCTCGAGGGCGGTTTCCGCGCGGTTGCGGGCGTGGACGGTGCTGAGAATGTTGGCGATGCTCTGGAGGAAACTCGCGGTGTCGCCGGTGAAATCCCGCGGATGTTCCGCCGCGGCGGTGAGCAGGCCGTAGGGCTTTTCGCCGCCGCCGATCAGAACGGCGAGACCGTTGCGCACGCCGAGCCGCGCCAGCGTGGCGGCACCGGGGAAAAGATCGGCATCCTCCGGCAGCAGGAGCACGCGGCCGGAGAACATGGCCGGGTCGGCCGCGCAGAAGGGCTGACCGAGCTCGGCGGCATTGAAATCGGAGCTGGCGGCGAGATGGAGCGTGGTCCCGTCGGGCGAGAGCTGGAGCACATGGCTGTACTCGACGCCCAGGGTGTCGGCCACGGTGCGGACGGCGCCGGCGAGCAGGGTGCTGAACGGGTGGCGGGCGAGCGCGAAACTGCCGAAGTTGACCAGGGCGGTCTGCTTGACGGCGCGCTGGGTGAGGGCGCTTTCCGCCTCGTGCTGTTCGGTGATGTCGATGCACGAGCCGATATAGCCGACGAAAACCCCGTGTTCGTCGTATCGGGGCGTGCCGTGGTCGAGGATCCAGCGATAGGTGCCGTCGTGCCGGCGCAAACGATAGATCATCCGGAAGGGCTGGCGGGCTTCGCAGCTCGCGACGAACACGTCCAGACAGCGCTCCGTATCCTCCGGATGCACGCCGGCGACCCAGCCGTCGGCGATTTCCTGGGCGAGCGAGCGGCCGGTGAAATCCAGCCACGGGCGGTTGATGTAGGTGAACTTTCGCGCGGTATCGGCCACCCAGATCAACACGGGCGCCGAGTCGGCCATCGTGCGGAAGCGGGCTTCGCTTTCGCGCAGGGCGGCCTCGGCCTGCTTGCGTTCGGTGACATCGTGACCGTAGGCGTAAATCTTGTCCTCGGCCGGGAAGGGCGTGGCATTCCAGACGACATGACGCCAGCTGCCGTCGCGGTGGACGAGGCGGCATTCGCATTCGCCGCCGCGGCCGATCGGAAGCCGGGAATCGCCCAGGGGCGAATTCACGGAGAGCAGACTCTGCCACCAGGCGGCAAGCGCCTGGCGATCGTCGGGATGCACGAGGGTCATCAACGGCCGGCTGATGAGCTCGGAGCGGGCGAAACCGAGCCGGGTGGTCCAGGCGGGATTGACCTCCTGCAGGGTGCCGCCGAGATCGGCGAGGCAGAAGAGATTGGGCGTGAGTTGGAACAGTTGCTCGTGCTCGCGCTCGAGCCGGGCCTTTTCGCGGGCGATACGCTGGCGGTCGAGCAGCGCGGTGACCGTGGGCACGATGTGCGGCAGGCGGTTCTTCAGTACATAGTCGACGGCGCCGCGTTTCATGCATTCGACGGCGGTTTCTTCGCTCAGCGCGTTGGTGAGCACGATGACCGGCGTCTGCGGACTCCGGGCCTTGGTCAATTCGAGGACCTGCAGTCCGTCGAAGTCGGCCAGAAAATAATCGGAGATGACGAGGTCCGGGCCAAAATCATCCAGGGCGTTGACATACTCATCGCGGGTCGACACGCAGCGCGTTTCGCAGGTGAGCTGGGCGCGCTTCAGCTCCTCCAGCAGCAGCTTTTGGTCGATCGGCGAGTCTTCGTTGATGAGGATGCGGGGCAATGGCATCGGCGTACCGGAAAGACTCACTAAAATGTCGGATTTAGCGAGCAAACTTCGAATTTCGACGACGCTCGGCGAACGCTCCGGGTTGGGGCAGGTCAGCGGGCTTGCTCGCGCGGGAGGTCG
>DATJPQ010000207.1:0-9623 GCA_035506315.1 Opitutaceae bacterium | reverse complement strand
AAGCCATGGGCGAAACCCGGCGGCAGGAAGAACTGACGCTTATTTTCGGCCGACAGGGTCATGCCGAACCAGCGGCCGAAGGTGGGCGAACGGCGCCGGATGTCGACGCCCACGTCAAAGACCTCGCCCTGCAGGACCGACACCAGCTTGCCCTGGGCGAGCGGGTTTTGGAAGTGCAGGCCCCGGAGGGTGCCGCGGCCGGAGAGCGAAAAGTTGTCCTGCACGAAATCGAAGGCGATCCCCGCCTCGCGGTACCGCTGGCGGTTCCAGGATTCCATGAAGTAGCCCCGGTTGTCGCCGAAGACATCGGGCTCAATGATCAACAGACCTTGCAGGTCGCAGGTGGTGACTTTCATCCGGGCGTAAACAGAGAAGGGCCGGCCGGGGGTTTCGAGCTATTTCCGGCGGTAGTCGCCGCGGCTGAAATATTTCTCCAACCACACGTACATGCAGATGAAAAAATAACGGCTGCCCATTTCCTTGATTTTAAGTTTGGCCACGCCGTGCTGGCGGTTCTGCCAGGAGATGGGGATCACGGTCCAGGTAAAGCCCCGGACGATGGCCTTGAGCGGGATCTCCACCGTAAGGTTGAAGTGCGGGGCGAGAAACGGCCGGCAGCCCTCGATGACGGGGCGGCGGTAGGCTTTGAAGGCGTTGGTCGTGTCGTTGAGCGGAATGTGGAACAGCGTCTTGACGAAAAGGTTCGCGAGCCGGTTGACGAATAGCTTCACCCGCGGGTAGTCTACCACCCGGCTGCCGCGGATGAAACGGCTGCCAAACACGCATTCCCAGCCTTCATTGAGCAGGCGCCAGTATTTTACGACGTCTTCCGGCGAATCGGAGGCGTCGGCCATCACCACGGCGCAGGCGTCGCCGTGCATGTGGTTGAACCCGCAGATCACCGCCCGGCCGAAGCCGTTCGGGCCGGGATTCTGCACCGGCGCGAGGGTGGGAATCTCCCGCCGCAATTCCTGCAACACCGCCCAGGTGCGGTCGGTGCTGCCATCGTCGACCACGATAAATTCGTGGGGCACGCCCTCCCGCCGCAGGGTCGCATGCAGATCGCGCAAGGTGGGTGGCAGGGCGGCCTCCTCGTCGCGTGCCGGGATGATCAGCGAGAACAGCTGGAGGGGCGAGGGCTGGGGGACGAAAGCGGAACCATTCATCGCTGCGAGGATGATTTACAGCGGGGCCGAGAGATCGAGCCAGTCGGGGTGCGCCTGCGCGTGAGTCGCGATCTCGTCGAGGATGGCGGTCGTCGGCGTCTGCGGACGCCAGCCCCACACGCGCGTGGCCTTGGCGTGATCGAGCACCAGCCACGGGATGTCAAAGGGCCGCGGGGTGCCGTCGGCCTTGACAGGGTGCGCGCCAAAACGCGCGGCGCACCACTCGCTGAGTTGCCGGAGAGACATGGCAGAGGCGGCGCCGCCGGAGAGATTGACGATCCGGTCGCCGGGGACGAGCGGCGGGGCGGCAAATTGTTTTTCCAGCAACGGCACGAGATCGCGCGGGTGCAGGCAATCGCGCACCTGATGACCGGCGCCGCCGAACCCGAGATAGGCGAGCGGCCGGCGGCGCAGCCACGAGTTGAGCCAGAAAGCGAAGATACCCTGGTCGGGCCGTCCGAACTGGCCGGCGCCGGCGAGCACGCCGCAGCGATCGATGAAGACGGGCAGGCCGAACGTTTCGCCGTATTCGAGGGCGAGCGTTTCGCTGGCGAGCTTGGTCGCCCCGTAGAGTGAAACCGGCGCCAGCGTGGAGAAGGTCTCATCGACGCCGGCGGCCGTGAGACCGGGCGGCAGGGACTTGCCAGGGGCCGGCCGGAACGCGCCCTCACAAGGCTCCACGGGGAGTGCGGCCAGCGGGGCGATGCTGTAAACGCGGCTGGTGCTCAGCAGGATCAAGCCGGCGTGGTGCCGCTTGCAGTATTCGAGCAGGTTCACCGTGCCGGCGAGGTTGTGCTCGACGAGCTGGCGCGAGCTGGTCTGGCCGTCCACGCCGGCGAGCACGCTCGGGTTGGCCGCGGCGTCGATCACCCAATCGACCGCTGGCAGCGCTTCGAGGTCGCTCGCGGCGCGCAAGTCGCCATGGAACAATTGCACGCCGAGTTGCTTCAATCCGGCGCGATTGGATTCGCTGCCGGGACGGATGAAATTGTCGCAGCCGCACAGGCGATGGCCGGCGCCACTTTGCGCGAGGGTACGGGCCAGCGCGCTGCCGACGAAGCCGCAAACGCCGGAGATGAGGATGCGCATGCTGACATTTGTGCGAAACGCGCTGGCTGGCGCAAATTTATTTGCGCCGGGGAATGGCCGGTGGGCGTTGCCGCCGCCCCGGAAGTCGGTCGCGCGGTCACCGGTTCGGGCAGAAAAGGATCATTTGGCTCTGGCGCCGCCGGTCTTCGCCGCCTCGGCGGCTGCCTGACGCTGGGCCTCTTCGTAGGCTTTGCGCTGGCGCATGCCGATTTCGAGGAGATCGCTCACGAGCATGCGGGCCTCGCGTTCCTTTTCCTCCCGGGTGACCAATGGCGCGACTTGCGGCAATGCGCCACCTGCGGGGCCGACGAGCGGCATGGGAGGCGACTGGGTGGCATAAGCGGCGGGCCCCGTCCCGCCATTGGCCCCGGCGGGCTTGCGCAGAGCCAGCGTTCTCAAATCCGAACCGACGCGGACGACCGCTTCGTTTTTGTCTGCATCGCAACTGAGCACCTCGAGATCGTCGGTCCTGGTCCCGACGGCGAGCCAGCGGCTGCGGCTCTTGCCGGCGTTCGGCGTATCGACGAGGAGGACGTAGGTCTTGGGCTCGATCACGCTGATGCCGGCCAGTTGCAACGTGGCCAGCGCGGCGGGGGCGGCCGCGGTGGCGCCGGCCGGCAGAAACGGCGATTCGCGGGTCAGCTCCATGTCGGCGGCCCGCAGGAGCGGTCCCGCGGCGAGGACGGACAAGACCAGCCAAGTCGATCGAAGACGCATGTAGAACCGACGCTACGACGGGGGAAAAGCGGCGTCAACTCCGCGCCCCGCTGATGGTGTCAGGGGCGCTGTAGGGGCGCAGTCTTGCTGCGCCCTGGGCATTGGGGGAAAGGGCGCAGCGAGACTGCGCCCCTACAATCGGAGGACGGGACCTTCAAGAAGCAGCCGGCCGCCGTTGCCAGGCCGCGACAATCTGGCGGATCGTCTCCTCGAGGCTCACGGAGATATCCCACGACGGATAATGGGCGCGCATCTTGCGCAGGTCGGAATAATAACAGATATGGTCGCCGCTGCGATGCTGGTCGACGTAGGTGTGCTGCTGCGCCCGGCCCGTGTGACGCTCGGTGAGCTGGAACGCCTCGAGGATCGAGCACGAGTTGGCCTTGCCGCCGCCGAGATTGTAGACCTCGCCCGCCCGGGGCGCCGCGACGAATGCCGCCATGAAGCGCGCCACGTCGAGCGCGTGGATGTTGTCGCGCACCTGCTTGCCCTTGTAACCGAAAACCCGGTACTCGCGGCCCTCGAGGTTGCACTTCACCAGGTAGCTGAGGAAGCCGTGCAGTTCCACGCCGCTGTGGTTGGGACCGGTAAGACAGCCGCCGCGCAGGCAGCAGGTGGGCAGGCCGAAATAGCGGCCGTACTCCTGCGCCATGACGTCGCCGGCGACCTTCGACGCGCCGAAGAGCGAGTGCTTCGACTGGTCGATGGTGAACGTCTCCGCGATGCCATGGGCGTAGGCCGGGTCGGCGTAGTCCCAACGCGTCGCCAGCTCGACGAGCGGGATGAGGTTGGGCGCGTCGCCGTAGACCTTGTTCGTCGACATGTGCACGAACGGCGCCTCGGGGCAGGCGCGGCGCGCGGCTTCGAGGAGGTTGAGCGTGCCGACGGCGTTGGTGTCGAAATCGTCGAAGGGGATGGCGGCGGCGCGGTCGTGGCTGGGCTGGGCGGCGGTGTGCACGATGGCGCCGGGCCGCACCTCCTGCACGAGGGCGAGCACGCCGGCGCGGTCGCGGATGTCGAGCTCATGATGGACGAACCCCGGCAGCTCATCCTGCAGGCGGCGCTGGTTCCACCGGGTGTCGCCTGGCGGGCCGAAGAAGACGGCGCGCTGGTTGTTGTCGACGCCGTGGACGGTATAACCGAGCTCGCGGGCGAAATACGTGCAGACTTCCGAGCCAATGAGGCCGGAGGAGCCGGTGACGAGTAGGGTTTTGGCCATGTCGTCTACCAGCCTGGCAGAGCGTCCGTAGCGACGGCAAGGCCGCAAAGGCTACGTTGCGCGGTTCTTGTCCTTGCGTCGGATTCTAGCGAGTTGGCCGGCCGGGATACTGGATAATCCACCCATCGGGCAGGATCGGGATCCTGGCCGGTTGGCCACGGCGCAGTGGGGCACAGTTCTGTGCCCGATGGTAATCGGTGGCCGGTGGCAACCGATTACCCGGCAGATTGGCGCATACCGCCAGCACGGCCACAATGCGGACGAGGCGACTCCAGCGGGAGCCACCCACGGCGAGCCAGATCAACAACCATCCGACCAGCACACGCGGGATGAAATAATAACGGCCGCCCATACCAATGTTATCGCTGGGCGCCCCCCGTAAAACTGTCGCCGCCGGTGGCCGTACCCCAGAGTTGTCCCGCCCAGGCCGGATCATAGCTGAACACAGCGCCTCACGCTGCCGGCCCACCGGTCCCGGCTCCGCCGGTAACGCGCACGTCGAAATCGGACACCGCCCGACTGCTGGACGTGCGGGCATCGACGAAACGTGCGTGAGATGCATCGCGGTCGCGATCCGTGCGGAGCAAAAGCGGCAACGCCAGGACGATCGCCACCGCGTCCCCACGACGCTCCGGATCGAAGTTTCTAAATGGCTGCGCTGGAATAAGAGGTTGGAAGGCGGCGACTGCACCCGGCGAACACGGACGTAATCGCGATGCTTGGCAGGTGCGTGCCTCGTTCCGCGCCCGTGGAGTGCTTCAACGCTGCGAGGCAACCGCCCCGGTCAGGGTTCTATTTGACGGCGACGCCATCCGGCGGCGGCCACGATCATCGCCATCGATCCAATCGCGAGCGGGATCAGGGCTGCAGCCGCAACTGCAGTAGGTAGGGCGGCCGGCATGGCCCACGCGTAGGCCACAGCGAAATAAGCCCCGGCGTAGGCCGATACCACCGCCAGCATCGTTGGATGCAATGTATACAGCGACCATGCGCTGGCCCCCACCAACAGCAGAATCGGCACGTATGACCCTTGGTGGATGACAGTGCTGTA
The DNA here is from genome assembly GCA_035506315.1 of Opitutaceae bacterium. Lineage (GTDB taxonomy): Bacteria > Verrucomicrobiota > Verrucomicrobiia > Opitutales > Opitutaceae > MWDT01. The sequence goes on along the minus strand of DATJPQ010000207.1, from coordinate 4,381 downwards.
CGGCTGGAAAAGCAAAAGGACCCAGAGCGCGAGGGTGGCGGCGCTCCAACCGAGGATTGAGCCCAGTAAATTTGCTTGGATCCGATTTCCGTGGCGCCGCGCGCGCCACCAGGCGAAGGGCAGTGCCACCAAGCCGAGATTCCACCACCCCAACGAACGGAAGAAGGCGAAGAAATCATCGTTAAAACGTTGGTCGGGATTCCGGGTGGAGAAATCGGCGAGGTCGCGCCAGTTCCCCGTAATCAAGGCCTGCAGATTGGCCCGACGTCCTTCGAGAAAAATGGGCATCGAGGTAGTGTGGTAGGCGTCGTACAAAGCTTCGGCCGTGCTCCGGCCATCGGGGGGAATGACACCGGCCAGATACCATTTGAGCAGACGATTTCCCGGTGGCTCATAAAAATGCTGGTAGGCCCACCACGGTGCATAGATGCAGGCGGCGACCAACGCGCAGCGGGCGAGACCACACCAGCGAGTCCGATCGCCGCCCCAAATCATCATCGGTCCCAGCGCGAGGAGCGAAAAAGCCACGCCACCATGACACAGAAAACCCAGCGCGAGCGCGCCGCCGGTCCACCCCCAATCCACGCACCGCCGCGGCGCCGCGTCGTGCCACAGAACCCAGGCGCCGAGCACGAACCCGGCGGCGGCGAGTTTCGGCCAGACGAACTGGGTGTTCATCAGGAGTACGGCGGTGGCTGCGATGCACGCGACCAACGCCAGCGCGCGCCGCAGCGGCAATCCGAGCGATTGCAGCAGTCCCGCGAGCGCCGGCACCCACAGCAATTGGAACCAGAAACCCGTTGCCTGGCACAACGAATCGAACAGGTGGCCGTCGGTCAGGCGCAGCAGGGGATCCAGCAGCAGAATTACGCCGGTCTGCATCGGTGGCCGGTCGCTGCTAAGCCAGTCGCCGATCAAGTGGCGGGGGCTTTGTCCCTCGAGCAGGCGACGGGCAAACATCTGGGGAATTTCATTGTCCGCCGGCAGCCCCGGGCGATAGCGATTGGCAGCCATCCACGACCACGCGGCATCGCATTCCCGCAGGTGCAACAGACTGAAGTACACCAGACCCACTCCGGCCGCGGCGAGCCATACCCGCCACCAGCGCTCGTCCCGCCACAGGGCAAGCGCCGCGGTCGCGCCGCGCGCAGACCCCAGCCAAATCAGCAACCCCACCGTCAAAAGTCCGACATAGGCATCACCCAATCGGGGACTGGCCAGGTAAGACCAAAAGGCCAGATACCCAGTTCCGGCAATCAGGCAGTAGCCGCGGAAGACAGGTTGAGTGAGACCGCACTCCGCCGGCTGGAGCCAGAAACTGACGGCAGCTGTGGCGAGCAGGACAAGCCAGGTCAGAGCCAACAGCGCTGTCGCCAGCCGCCCGACGATTCGGGCTGAACTGCTGTGGGCACCATCCGTGAAAAACGGCTCGGTCACCCGGATTGTTTCGGTTGGATTTGTCGCGCCGAATTCGATCACGACTTTTCCCGGGCCGGGCGTCAGAACTGGCAACGCGACTACTTGCCAGCGAGCCGCGAGCGGTGGCACTTCGATCTGGCGGGATACAGTATGGTCCGCGGCCGTGACCGTCAGGTGCATTGGATTCATCGTCCGGGCGGCCAGCGCCACCGCGAGCGCGGCCTGCGCCGGCAGCGCTCCGAACGAAATCCGCGCACTGCCCGCTGGGTGCGGTTTTACCAACCAGACGCGGGTCAGCACTCCCGGGCCGGGCAACATCTGCGAGTCCACCTGACCGATCTCATCCGACGCCTCGACCGACAGATGGGCGGTAGTTGCCGGCCGGTCGAGCCCCCGGCTCAATAGACCGAGAATCGTGCCCCCGGCTGCAATCAGCAGGAAAAGGCCGAAGCGGGCGCGCCGGTGAAGGAGGTTGGCGAACGGCGACTGCACCCGGCGAACACAGACGTACCCGCGAGGTTTGGCAAGTGTGTGCCGCCTGGTACCATCGCTTCCGGAATTGCGGCAGACAGGTGCTTTGGCTCCCGTGGGTCTATCTGTGAAATCGTGCGTCTGCTACCGCCAACCGCAGGCGCAGGCCCAGTATGGGACAATTGAATCCGAGGCAGGAATTTTGACGATTCTTAAAGGAGAATAATCCGCAATGCGTATCGTTCGGCTCAAGCGGGCTAGGACCGGAAAAATCACTGGGCAATGCTGGCCGGAATGGATTCGACACCCGGACTGTCAGCGCATTGGCCGGCCGGGATACTGGAGAATCCACCCATCGGGCAGGATCGGAATCCTGGCCGGTTGGCCGTCGCGCAGCGGGGCGCAGTTCTGCGCCCAATGGTAGTCGGTGGCCGGCGGCAGCCGATAGCCCGGCAGATTGATGCATATCGCCAGCACGGCGACGAAGCGAACAACGCGACTCCTGCGGGAGTCACCCACGGCGAGCCAGATCAGCAGCCATCCGACCAGTACTCGCGGGATGAAATAGTAACGGTCGCCCATGCCAATGATACCGCTGGGCGACCCGCGGTAAAAGCTGGCCGCAAGCATCGCGACCAGCGCGTAACTTATCGCCCACCAGACGGCGGGTTCGACCGGAGGACGGCGTGTTACCGCCAGCCAGAGCAAGAGTACGGCGATCCCGATTCCGATCAGCACTCCGTTGGACAAAGCGAGCGCGAACGAAGCGCCGCCAAGATATAGGGCCAAAGTCCACTGGGTGATTCGCGCGAAACCCTCGATGGGCGTGGCCAGCGTCTCCGCCAGATGGTTGACCTCGGTGGGGGAATACCAGATGCACCCGAGCTGGATCAGGCCCGCGATCGAAACCACCGTGAACACCATCGCGGAGTAAGCGGTGCGCCGCCGCCAGAACGACCACGCGAACAACGGCCACAAAATAATTACAAACGGTCCGGTAAGTGCCGCGATGCCGACCAGCGCCAGTTCCATCATCCGGCCCCACCACCGGGCCGGCGGGCGCATGAACACCTGTTGCAGGAGCAGGAACGCGGTGATCCAGATGACATTGGTCAGCACGAACACGACCTCGGTGGTGTGAGCCGCGAACAGAAAGGCGACGGGCAGCCAGACTTTGTGGGGAAGCTCCAACCGCGGTGCCCAGCAGCGCGCAATCACCGCGATCCAGATCAAGAAAGAGGCACCGCTGTACAACGCTGGCAGCCAGCGCGGGTCGGCGAAACCGGCCGCCCAGACGACGAGCCGTGGCACCAGGTGCAGGTAGCCGGCGTAGGGGAGCAGCCACGCGCCTAGACCGTGCTGATCGTTCTTCAGGAAAAACTCGGACCCGTCCTCAGCCCAGAATTGTGGATTCAGCAGCGCATCGGGTTTGCGGAGAAACAGCGCGATGGCCAGCAAGACGACGCCGAGGGCGATTTGCACGGGTCGCGGCCAGGCTGCAAAGTATGCATGCCACGCCGCAAGCAGTCGCCGCCCGGCGGCGAGGCACTCGCGGTATGACGGCATGGAACCACGCCACGCGGTGCCGACGGACGCATTGATCCGATCGCGATTCCTCCATACCCAGACACTCCACCAGAGCAAAGCGATCGTGAGGATGACGTCCAAGGCGCACCAACCGCCGGCTGCGAAATCGATCTGGGAGAGGCGGAAATCGCGGGCCGAGGCGAATCCACCCAAAACAACCCAGAGGCTGTCGATGCCGACCAAGCCCACCCAGAGGGGCAATAGCCTGGGATGGCGGTCAGACCAGGTTGCGGCAGTCGCAATCAGGAGCGCGATACTGAGCGGTTCCAGGCAATTGCGACCGAGGCCATCGGAGCTGAAGCCCCAGAACAACAACATCAAGGCGAACGCTCCCGCGCCAAGATGCCACCAGACAAGTGCGGGACGCTCGCGAGGACGCCTCATCAGGGCCACCGCCACCAGTCCGAAACCCGCGTATCCAAGATTACCCGGCAGCGATTTGGCATACTGAATGATCCAACGCATGGAAGCGGTCAGCGGCCCCATGATCCAAACCGACATCTGGTCTGAGGCGAAAAAGGCGCCGGGAACCAGGGTGTACCAAAGATTATCCCACCGTGTCCGCGCCCAGCTCGCTAAACTCACCGCCAGGGCGGTGCCATGACCGTCGCCCAATGGATAGCGCATAAACACGTCGGAGTGACCGACCCAGAGTTTATAGCCCAGCCAGGGGCTGGTCAGGAGCAGGGTGAGACCGGCGAATCCTGCCAGGGCGCCCAGCGCACGGCCTGCTCGAGTGCGCCAACCGGTACCTCGTTCGCGCTCAGCGAGCCACACGGCATGTGCGCCGAGCAAACCCAAGGGGGGCAAAAACAAGGCGCCCACCGGATGACTCAGCCAGGCGAGAGCCACCCATCCGGCCGCCGTCCGCCAGCGGCGTTCGAGCAATGCGGCGGTCGCCAGC
>DATJPQ010000206.1:0-6823 GCA_035506315.1 Opitutaceae bacterium | reverse complement strand
CACCGCCGGCAGTTCCAGGATGAAAGTCGCGCCGCGTCCCGCGCCATCGCTGTGGACCGTGAGCGATCCGCCCAGTTCCTTCGCGGCAATGGCGCCGCTGTGCAGACCGAACCCGTGTCCGTCCTTCCGCGTGGTAAAGCCAAAGGTGAAAATCCGGGCGAGGTTCTCCGCCGGGATGCCCACGCCGTTGTCGCGCACGACGATCTCCACCCGGCCGGCCGGCGAGGTCTGCAGGGCGATGACCATCTCCTTGTCGGCGCGACCGCTGTCGTCCATCGCATGCTTGGCGTTGCGGATCAGGTTGACGAGGATTTGCAGCACCTTGTGCCGGATCACGCGCACCAGGGGCACCGGCCGGAAGTCGCGCTGGACGACAATGCCGTGGCGGTTGAGCGAGGCTTCGCTGATCCGCAGCGCCTCTTCCACCATCTCGGCCGCCGCCAGATCCTCCTGGATGCTCGACACCCGCGCATAGCTCTGCTGCATCGCCACGATTTCCTTGATATGCTCGATGTTGCGCCGCAGCAATTCGAGTTCGCGCTGGAAGTCATCGCGCTCCGTGGCGAGCAGCCCGGACAGCTGGATCAAATAGTCCGGGAGCTGGCGGCCACGCGGATCGTCCGCGAGAAAAGCGGCCAGATCGCCGCGGTGCTGTTCGAGCAGCTGCGCCGCCTTCGCGAGATTGCCGAGCCGCGAGCGCATGACCTGTTCCACGAGCAGGGAGGCGGACGTGTTTACGCTGTTGAGGGCATTGCCGATGTTGTGCAGCACCCCGCTCGCGATCTCGGCCATGCCGGCCAGGCGCGAAGCCTCGAGCAATTCCTTCTGGGTGACCGCCAGCCGCTGCTCGGCTTCCTTCCGCGCCGTGATGTCGCGCGAGATGCCGAAGGTGCCGATGACCCGGCCCTCCTGGTCGTAGAGCGGCATTTTGGACGTGGAGACCCAGGTGACCCGGCCGTCGGTGTGGGTCTCCTTCTCCTCGATGTCGATGACGGGCTGGCCGGTGCGGATGATGCGCTGCTCGTCTTCATAGGCCGGCTGGGCGTGCTCCCGGGTGAAAATATCGAAATCGCTTTTCCCCACCATGTCCCGGGGGCCGGCAAAGCCCATTTTTTGGGCCATGCTCCGGTTCACGCGCAGGAAACGGCTGGCCAGGTCCTTGAAATAGATATTGTCGGGCACATTGTCGAGCAGGGCGCGCAGCAATTGCTGCTCCTGTTCCAGCGACGCCTCCATGTGGTATTGCTCGGAGATGTCGCGGGCCGAGATGATCAGGCAATCGCCCTGGCCGTCCCGCCCCGGGAGCCCCACCACGAGCAGGGAGGCGGGACATTCCTGCGCCGGACGCCGCCAGAGCACCGTTTCACCCTTCCAGACCCCCTCCTTCAGCGCCACCGGTGTGGTTTCGTACAGCAGCGTGGGCATGACCCGGCTCGGCAGGAAATCCGTCCAGGTTGCGGAGGAGATGTCCTCGCTTTCCGCGATCCCCAGCAGGTGACGGCCGGCCGGGTTGAGGTAGAGCAAACGGTAGCCGGGGTGTTCCACGATGGCGATGAGCCCGGAGGTGAAGTCCGGCAGCGCGGTGCAGGCCCGGCGTATCCGTTCATCGGTTATCGCGAGGGTCGCGGCGCTGGCCGGGGCGGGGGTGGAATCGGGAGATTTCATGCGACGACACGGAGATGAGCGGGCAAATGACGCTGCAGGATCTGGCGCAGCTCGTCCTGGCGAACCGGCTTGGAAACGTAGTCGTCCATCCCGGCCGAAAGGCAAGCTTCGCGATCGCCCGCCAGGGCGCCGGCCGTCATCGCCACGATCGGGAGTCGTGGGACGCCGCGCTCGATTTCCCCGGCGCGAATCTGGCGGGTCGCCTCATAGCCATCGACCTCGGGCATCTGGCAGTCCATGAAAACGAGGTCGTAGGTTTGCCGCCGGACGGCGGCGACGGCCGCGCGACCGTCAGCCACGACATCGGCCTTGTAGCCGAGCCGCTGCAAGTGCAGCAACGCGACCTTCTGGTTCACGACATTGTCCTCGGCCACCAGAATGCGCGCCGCCGATAAGTCCAGGGACCCGACCGCCGACGGCTCGGGGGGCGGAGCCGCCACTCCCGGAACGGCGGGGGCGGAGGGTTCCGCCGCGCCCATCACTTCCAGGAGGCATTCATGCAGCGCTTTTTTGCGGAGCGGTTTCACGAGGCAGGCGGCAATCCCGCGTTGCTCCAGTTCGCTCCGGGCCGGGCGTTCGCTATGGGCGGTGAGGAGCACGAGCCGGACCGCGGCCAGCTCGGGCATCCGGCGGATCTCCTGGGCCAGGGTGTAGCCATCCATTTCGGGCATGTGACTGTCGAGCAACACGAGCTGGAAGGGACGGGCGGCGGCCGCCGCTTCGCGCAGCAGGCGCAGGGCATCGGCCCCGGTGGACGCCGGGTGCAAGTCCACGCCCCAGGCGGTCAACAGATGACCGAGGAATTTGCGGTTGGTGGCATTGTCATCCACCAGGAGGGCGCGCGTGCCGGCGAGACTGGCGGCCAGCACGCGGCTCGCGCCAGATTCACCCTTCTCCGCCACCCGTGGCAGATCGAGCTCGAACCAAAACGTGGAGCCCCGGCCGGAACGGCTGTCGATGGTGATGACCCCGCCCATCATTTCGACGAGCCGTTTGCAAATCGCCAACCCGAGGCCCGTGCCGCCGAAACGCCGGTTGATCGACGCATCGGCTTGGGTGAAGGGCTGAAAAAGCTTGGCCGCGACGTCCCGCGCAATGCCGATGCCGGTGTCGCGCACCGAGAACTGGATCCGCGCCTTCTCCGGGGTGGCCTGCACAACGCTGGCCTGCACGGACACCTCGCCGGCCGCGGTGAACTTGATCGCATTGCTGAGCAGATTGAGCAGCACCTGCCGCAATCGCACCGGGTCGCCCAGCAGGTTGCCGGTAAAATCGGGGTCGACTTCGGCCACCAGCTCCAGGTGTTTCTCCTCCGCCCGTTGCGCGAGGAGCTGGACCACCCCCTCCACCAATTCCTGCAGTGAGAACGGCAACTGCTCGAGGGTCATCTTGCCCGCTTCAATCTTGGAGAAATCGAGGATGTCGTTGAGCAGCGCCAGCAACGTTTCACCGCTGGCCGCCAGCGTCTCGGCCAGATCCCGCTGTTGGGGGGTGAGGCCCGAATCGAGCAGGAGCTGGCTCATGCCGAGCACACCGTTCATGGGAGTACGGATCTCGTGGCTCATGCTGGCAAGGAAGGCGCTCTTGGCCTGGGTCGCCTCCTCGGCAATCTCCTTGGCCCGCTGCATCCCCTCCTCGGCCTGCTGGCGTACCACGATCTCGGCGCGCAATTCGCTCGTCCGCGCCTGCACGGCGGCTTCGAGTTGCTCCATCCTGAACTGGGCCGCGCGCTGCAGGTGCCATTTCTCCGTGAGCGCGTGGGCGAGCTGCAGCACTTCCACGGGATCGAAGGGTTTTTTCAGAATTACCATCCGATCCGAATGGCCCAGCCGCGCCACCATTGCCTCCCACGAATAATCCGAATAGGCGGTGCAGATCACGACCTGCAAGGCCGGATCGATTTTCCAAATGCGCTCGGTCGTCTCGATGCCATCCCACCCCGGCGGCATGCGCACATCGACGAAGGCCAGCGCGTAGGGGCTTTCCCTGGCCAGGGCCGCCTCCACCCGGAGCAACGCATCCTGCCCTTGATAAGCCGAGTCGAGTTCGAAGCCGGCCGCTCCCGGTTCTGCCACCGCACCCGTCTCATCCCCGAACAACGCGGCCTCGGCGGCAGCGAGCTGCTGCACCCCCGCGCTCGTCTGCAATCCGAGGATTTTTTTAAAATCTTCGTGGATGGAGGCGTTGTCGTCGACAATCAGGATGCGACGATTCCGCACTGCATCCGCTGGGGGGGATTGATCGGCGTTTCCGCTCATTACGGGCGCTTAAGCTACGGTACCTTCATGGCTTCGCAATCCAAACCTTGCCGGGGAGACATATTCTCCAGCAATCATGAGCCATAGGCAAGACACCCCAGACGATGAGTCAGCCCTTGCCCCCTTGCAAGTTCCCTAAAGTATCGGGCGGCAGGAGCCGATATATTCCGATGTAGCTCTAACTATATCATCATCCCTATGGCCGGCCTCCAACTCTCTGGTCTCGCTTCTGGATTCGACTGGACCTCTTTCGTCAATCAAATGATGGCGGTGGAACACGCTCCGGCCGACCGTCTCGCCGCTGAAAAAGCGACCAATACCCAGAAACTCGGCGCGCTTACCACGCTCGGTACCAATCTGACCGATTTGAACACGGCCATCGCGGCCCTCAAGAGCGACGGCACATTCGCCAGCCGCAAGGCCACCTCGTCCAACAGCACTTCCAGCTGGACGCTCAACGCCGCCGACAACACCGCCTCAGGCAATTACACGATCGCGGTCTCGCAACTCGCCACGACGGCGAAGCGCACCGGTGCCGCCGGCATCAGCGGCAGCCTCGCTCCCACCAATGATGTTGCCAGCCTTACCATCGGCTCCCTGGCCACCACCGTTCCGGTTACGACCCCGGCCGGGGCCTTTTTCACCGTCAATGGCCAGCAAATCACCATCAGCGCCACCGATTCGCTCAAAGACGTTTTCGATCGAATCAAGTCGGCCACCGGTGGCGACGTGGAAGCCACTTACGACGCCGGCACCGACAAAGTCACCCTTGCCTCCCTTTCCTCGAGCGAGATCGTGCTCGGTGCGGCCAACGACACTTCCAATTTCCTCTCGGTGATGAAGCTGGCCAACAACGGTACGACCAACCCCATCACGAGCAGCGGCACCCTCGGCAGCGTCAGCCTGTCCGCGCCGCTCATCAATGCCCATTTGCGCTCGCCCATCACCGCCGTCGATAGCAACGGCAATGGCGCCTTCTCGATCAACGGCGTCTCCATCGCCTATAACGTCAACCATGACTCGCTCGCCACCATCCTCAGCCGCATCGGCGCTTCTTCCGCGGGTGTGACGGCCAACTACGATGCCGCCAACGATCAGGTAGTGCTCACCAACAAATCGACCGGCGACACCGGATTGACAGTGAGCGATGGCAGCGGCGGCCTGCTCGACGCGCTGGGCCTGGTCGCCGGCAGCACCGCCGGGGGCACGTTGGTTCACGGGAAAAACGCCAACTTTACCGTCAACGGCGGCCCGACCCTCACGAGCACGAGCAACAAACTCGATGCTTCCGCCCATGGCATCACCGGTCTGTCGGTCACGGTAAACTCCGAATCCACGGAAACGATCTCCGTGGCGGCCGACACCGCGTCGATGAAGAGCAAGATCCAGGACTTCGTCACCAAATTCAACGCCGTCGAGAAGTACATCGACGACCAGACGACGATCACGACCACCAACGGCAAGGTCACCACATCCCTCCTCTCCGACAACCGCGAAGTCCAGGACTGGTCGAGTTCGCTCCGTTCGCTGGCCTTTAACGCCGTCAGCGGCCTGAGCGGCACCATCAGCAAGCTGGGGGATCTGGGCATCGGTTTCACCTCCACCGACTCGCAATTGTCGATCACGGACCCGGCCGCGCTGGACGACGCGTTGACCAACCACGCCAGCGATGTAGCGGCGTTTTTCGGCAATACCGCCACCGGCCTGGTGGGACAATTCACCAATTTCTTCGTCAAAACCATCGGGGCCAGCACGACGAGCATCGCCAACCCCACCATCGGGGGTTACCTTGGGTCGCAAGAGTCCGACCTCACGAAGGCCAACACCGGCATCGACCAGCAGATCGCCGACATCGAGCGCCGGCTGGTCGAGGAGAAAGCCACCATGACGGCCTCCTTCCAGGCCATGGAAACCGCGATGTCATCGATCAAGAACACCCAGGCGCTGCTGACCAGTACGTACGGCACCACGAGCGCGACCAACTCCGGGGCCTCCACCTCGACCAGCACGTCATCCGCGACGGGCTGAGGACCCTATTTCCCATGCATTTTACCTGGCATCGCCTGTGGCCGTTCGCGCTGTTGCCATTGCTGGCCGGCTGCCGGACGCCCTCGGAGTTCGACCGCTCCCGGATCGGGCCCTACTTCGCGCCCGACAATTTTCATGGGGTGGCCCGCCTGCCCGTCGAGGTCCGGCGCGTGGCCGTGCTGCCGGTGGCCGACGACGGCCGCATCCCCGAGGACACCCTGGATAATCTCGACACGGTCCTGCAGACCGCCCTGGGGCAGGCCCAACGATTCGAGCTGGTGCCGCTTTCGCGCCCGGTGTGCGCCCGGCTGGCCGGCGCCCGCGCGATTCGTTCCGTCGACGCCCTCCCCCACGATTTTCTCACCCGGCTGATCGCCGACTACGCGGCCGATGCCGTGCTCTTCGTCGACGTGACCAGCTATTCCCCCTATCCGCCCCTGATCCTCGGGCTGCGCACCAAGCTCGTGCGCACCGACAACAGCAGCATCCTGTGGTCGTTCGACACGATCTTTTCCGCCAAGGAGCCCAGTGTGGTCAATGCCGCCCGTCGCCATTGGCTCGATACCGCGCCCGCCGGCACCCCCGCCGATTTCAGCGTCACGGCCCTGCAAAGCCCCCAGCGTTTCGCCGCTTATGCCGCCAGCGCCGCCTTCGCCACGCTCCCCCCACGTTGAAGCAGAACCTTCCACGCTTTTCCCTTAATCCTGCCATAAATCGTCCGATTACACTACTCATCCAGTTCACGGCGTTCCCAGTATTCAGTCATGGGCTGACCGTCCGGAAATCACCCGCACTACCATGATCAACTCTACATCCAAGACCGATTCTCGCCTGCGCCCGGAGATGATAGAAGGGAAGCCACCCACCACCCC
>DATJPQ010000205.1:0-5698 GCA_035506315.1 Opitutaceae bacterium | reverse complement strand
CCAATTGCACGAAACTGGGGAAGCTCCTGGAGGTCTCGCGCAAGACGGTGGTGCGCGACATCGCGTTCATGCGCGACCGGCTGGACCTGCCGATCGAATTCGACGCGCAAATCCAGGCTTATCGCTACACGCATCCCGTGAATGCGTTTCCCACCGTGCACGTGACGGAGGGCGAGTTGCTGGCGCTGCTGGTGGCGCAACGCGCCCTGCAACAATATCGTGGCACGCCGTTTCACCGGCAGCTCGAAATCGCATTCGAGAAACTGGCGGGTGGCCTGCGCGACCGGATTTCATTCTCGCCGGCGGACGAGTTGCGGGCGGTCTCCTTCAAAAACATCGGCCTGGGCAAGACAGACCTGGCGGTGTTCAACGCCCTGAGCGGCGCGGTGCTGCGCCAGGAGGAGGTGACGTTCGACTATCGCAAACCGGGCGAGCTCAAGCAATCCGCGCGGCGCGTTCGTCCGTACCATCTGGCGAACCGCGAGAATTCCTGGTATCTGGTCGGGTACGATCTGGGGCGGGAGGCCCTGCGGACGTTCGCACTGCCGCGCATCGCCGGGGTGGTGGTCACGAAGGAAAAGTTTGCGCGCCCGGCGGATTTTTCGCCGGAGAAGTTTTTCGCCGGTGCACTGGGTGTGGTGGGTGGGAAGGGCGACTATCGCGTGGTGATCCGCTTTGCCCCGTCGGTGGCCGAACGGGTGCGCGAGCGCGAGTGGCACGAGTCGCAGGAGATGCACGAGCGGCCCGGCGGCGTCCTGGAACTGCGGCTGCGGTTGGGCGCGCTCCGGGAGGTGGAGCAATGGGTCTTGGGCTGGGGCGCGGCCGCCGAGGTGATCGCTCCGGAGGAGCTGCGAACGCAACTGCGGGCCACGGCATCCGCGTTGACCGCGCGCTACCAAGATTAGGCCAAGGCCACCGTGCCCGCGGGAATTGTCCGGCCCGCCTTCATGCGCCACTGCGTGGCTTGCCCCGGCTGGCTGCGCCAGCCGTAGCCTCCCGCAACGCGGGATCGAACCCTTCAGTGTCAGCTCTACCAGAGGTGTTGCCAGGCCCGTCTTCGCCGAGCCTACGGCGGGCAGCCTTCGTGCGCCACTGGCGTGGCTTGCCCCGGCTGGCTGCGCCAGCCGTAGCCTCCCGCAACGCGGGAGCGAAGGCTGGTGCGGCTAGACGGAATCGAACCGACGACACCTGCTTGGAAGGCAGAGGTTTTACCACTAAACTATAGCCGCGAAACGCCGCCGAGCATCACTACGCGCCCGGGGTGGTCAAGCCCGGCGTGCGGGTCCAGCTCGGGAAGAGTCCCTACGCCCTCAGGTTTCTTGCCGAAATTTTTACGAATAAGGCGCGGGAAAGGGATTGCGGGGACGGGACGCTTGCGTATGCCAGATTGCGTCATGGCCTTCCTTTCTTCCGCTTCTTCAAGTGGAGCGCAGCCTTTGCGCCAGGCGGCGACGTCATCTGGCCGCCCCAATGTCAAGGCCGCCCAGGCGCTCGCGAAGCAGAAAGCCTTGGAGAAAAAAGCGCAAAATTACAAACTGCCGCTCGGTGAACTGGCCCTGTTCACGCAACAACTGGCCTCGTTGCTCGTGGCCGGCCTGCCGCTCGTGCAAGTGCTCGAAGCGCTGCAGGACCAGACCGAGGATCAATGCTTCCGGATCGTAATTCGCGATGTGCGGCTGGATATCTCCTCCGGCAATTCGTTTTCCGCCGCGGTGAAGAAGTTTCCCCGCAGTTTTCCCACGCTTTTCATCTCGATGGTGGAGGCGGGCGAGGCCTCGGGCGCGCTCGCGGAAATTCTCGGCAAGGTGGCCTCCTACTTCGAGTCGAGCGTGAAACTCACCAAGAAGGTGAAATCGGCCATGACCTACCCGCTCGCGGTCATCTGTCTGGCCATCGCGCTCGTCAACGTGCTGCTCATTTTCGTGATTCCGGTGTTCGCGGCCATGTTCGCCGACTTCGGCGCCAAGCTGCCGGCGCCCACCCAGATGCTCATCGACCTGAGCAATTTTATGAAGTCGTATTGGTGGGCCATCGGGCTTGGCGTCTTCGGTATTTTCAAGGGCATCCAGAAATTCGTCTCCACGCCGAACGGGCGCCGCGCGAAAGATCGGTTCCTCGTGAAGGCGCCAATCTTTGGCAACTTGATCCACAAGATCGCGCTGTCCCGCTTCTGCCGCACCTATGCGACGCTCATTCGCTCAGGCGTGCCCATCCTGCGCACGCTGGAAATCGTGTCGTCCGCCAGTGGCAAGGTTCAGATCGAGGATGCCTGCGTGGAAATCTCCCGGCATGTCAGCCAGGGTGGCCAGGTCTCGGAGGTGCTGGCCGCCAACCCCTTCTTCCCACCGATGATGAAGCACATGGTGAAGGCCGGCGAATCCACCGGCAACGTCGACGGCATGATGAACAAGATCGCCGATTTCTACGACACGGAGTGCGAGGCCACGGTGGCGGCACTCACTTCCCTGATCGAGCCGTTGCTCATCGTGTTCCTCGGTGTCGTGGTCGGTGGCATCGTGATGGCAATGTTCCTCCCCATCTTCCAACTCGGCGCGGTGGCTGGCGGCTTGCAGCAGTGAGCCTCTCTCCCCGCCATTGACTTTCGCCTCCTCTATCATCCCGCTTCGCACCGCTCCTTTCCCATGCCCTCTGTCCTCATCGTCGACGACCTGCTTTCCATTCACGAGATGCTCGATGCGGTGATCCAGCCGACGGGTTTTTCGACCGCGTTTGCCACCGACGGAGAGAAAGCGCTGGCCCGCTACAAGGCGGAGAAATTCGATCTCGTGCTGGCCGACATCGACATGAAGCCGATGGACGGCATCACGCTGCTCAAGCACATCAAGACCTACGATCCGAATTGCGTGCTGATCATCATGACGGCCTATGCCAGCACGGAGAGTGCGATCCAGGCGCTGAAGTTTGGGGCCTTCGATTATCTGCAGAAACCCTTCCGCGTCGACGAACTCATCGCCACCCTCAAACGCGGCATCGAATTTCGCCAGTTCCAGGCGGAGCGCCAGGGGGCGGCCGTACTGCCCGCGGCCAAGGCCGGCGACATCGAGGCCCGTCTCATCGGCACGAGCACCGCGGTCAAGAAACTCATCCAGCAGATCAAGAAGCTGGCCGGCGTACGCACCCCCGTGCTCCTGCAGGGCGAACGAGGCACCGGCAAGGCCACGGTCACCGAAGTGCTCCACGCCAGCTGCAACCCTGCCGATTCGCCGTTGGAACGCATCGATTGCTCGCTCAGTTCCGAGGCCAATTTCCATGCCGGCTTGCTGGGCGAGAATGGCGCGGGTGGCGAGTGGGTCCACCGGGCCAAGGGCGGCACGCTATTCCTCGAACACATCCAGTGCCTCTCGCTGCCGATGCAGAAGGAGCTGGTGAGCGTGCTGCGCAATACCGCGCACGGCTTCCGCCTGATCTGCACGACCAGCGAAGACCTGGAGAAACTCACCGACGAGGGGCGTTTCCACGACGAGCTCTTTTACCGCGTGGCTTCGCTGCCCGTCCACCTGCCGCCCCTGCGCGACCGCGCCGACGACATCCCGGCCCTGGTGAAGTTTTTCCTCGCGAAGGCCACCAATCCGCAGTTCGACGCCAATCTGGTCGAATTTACGGATGACGCGATGGCGGTTTTCACCGCCTACCACTGGCCGGGCAATCTCACGGAGTTGCAGCAGGTCGTAACCAAGATCGCGGCCACCACCGAGACGCGGGTCGTCACCTCGCAGCAGCTGCCGATGCGCCTGCGCGAACTCAAACACTGGCCCAATCTCGGCGAGTATCTGGCCGGACAGGAGAAGCAATATATCGATATGGTGCTCCACGCGTGCCGCGGCGACAAGGCCCAGGCCGCCAAGGTGCTGGGGGTCGAAGTCACAAAGCTCACCTGAGCCTCCGCGCACCGGCCGGACCGACGGCGCATTGCTGCGTCCCGCGCCTCCGGCTGCTGGCACAACTGCAGCGCGGGGCGGCGACCTGCCAGGAAACGTTTGCCGGCCTTCCCGCGTCGGGCCATGGAGAGTTTTCGGTCGATCTTCGGCCCAACCAGCGCCATCTCCTTACACTCGACGCCCGCGCCCAACGAAAATCCTTTCCATGAAGATCCCGCTACTGTCCTCCCGCCATCTCCGCCGGCTTGCGTCGGTGCTGGCCCTCGGCGCCCTGTGGGCCGCGGGCTGCAACCGCGCCAAAGATGTGACGCCGGGCGGACGTTCCGCCGCCGTGCCGGTGCAGATCGCCCAAGTCGTGCGGCAGACACTCCCGCTTACCCAGGTGTCCATCGGTGCGGTGCAGGCCCAGCGCTCGGTCGCGGTAAAATCGCAGGTCGATGGCGTAATCCAGGAGATCAAATTTCGCGAAGGCGATGAGGTGAAGGCGGGCGATTTGCTCGTCACCCTCGACCGCCGGCCGTTCGAAAACGCCCTGCGCATGGCGCGGGCCGACCTCGCCAACGCCCGGGCCGAGGAGGCCCGCGCACGCAACGACGCCGAGCGCTACCAGCGCCTCGACCAGCAGGAGGCCGTTTCGAAGGAGACCTATGCCCAGCTGGTCACGAAGGCGGAAACCACCCAGGCCCAGGTGCAGGCCAAGGAGGCGGCCGTGGCCAATGCCGAGCTGCAGCTCGGCTACACCGAGATCCGCGCCCCCATCGCCGGGCGCACCGGGCAACGTACCTTGCATGAGGGCGCGCTCGTGAAGGCCAACGACAGCAGCGTGGCCCTCGTCACCATCAATCAGATCGCGCCGATCTCCGTCGCCTATGCCGTGCCCGAGGGCACGCTCGGGGCGTTGCGTGCCGCGCTCGCCGCGGGGCCGGTGACGGTGAAATGCCTGACCCACGACGGCCGGCCGCAGACCGTCGAGGGCCGGCTCGAGTTTGTCGACAATGCCGTAGATCAGTCCACGGGCACGCTGCTGCTGAAGGCCACCTTCGACAACACGGACCACACGCTCTGGCCGGGACAGTTCGTCGATGTGGCGACGCAGCTCGGGATGGAGTCCGGCGTGTTGCTGGTGCCCGTCGGCGCGGTGCAGGTGGGCCAGCAGGGGGCGCAGGTGTTTGTCGTGAAGCCCGACCAGACCGTCGAACTCCGCCAGGTGCAGACGGGGCGTTCGGCCGACGGACTCACCGTCATCCGCGATGGGGTGCGCGAGGGCGAGACGGTCGTGGTCGACGGCCAGTTGCGTCTCGTGCCCGGCTCCCGCATCGAGCCGAAAACCCTGGGCGAGGCCGCGGCCGGTCCGCGGCTCGGGGCCGGCGCCGGACCCCAGCGCAAATCCTGAAGCCCGCCCGTCCGCGCCCGCCATGAATCTGCCCTCCCTCTGCATCCGCCGTCCGGTGATGACCACGCTGCTGACCTCGGCGTTGTGCGTCTTCGGCGCGATGGCCTACCGGCTTCTGCCGGTCAGCGATCTGCCCAACGTCGATTTTCCCACGATCCAGGTCTCCGCCTCGCTGCCCGGCGCCACGCCCGAGACGATGGCCAGCGCGGTCGCCACCGTGCTGGAGCAGCAGTTCTCCACCATCGCCGGCATCGATTCGATGACTTCGTCGAGCGGTCTCGGCAGCACGCAGATCACGCTGCAATTCACCCTCGACCGCAACATCGACGCGGCCGCCCAGGACGTGCAGGCCGCCATCGCGGCGGTGCAGCGTCGTCTGCCGACCACCATGCCGGCTCCGCCCTCG
>DATJPQ010000204.1:0-15587 GCA_035506315.1 Opitutaceae bacterium | reverse complement strand
CACCGCCCTGGCCGCCCTGGCCGCCGATGTTGCTGGCGCCGACGGCCGCCCCGCCGGCGCCGCCGTCGGCCCCGGTGCCGATGAGGTTGAAGAGGGCGCCGCCGCTGCCGCCGTCGCCGCCGACGCCCGCGAGCCCGTTGGCGAAGTTGAGGCTGGACCCGCCGGCGCCACCGGCGCCGCCCAGGCCGTAGAGCAAGCCGCTGCCGTTGCCGCCGGCGGCGCCCCAGCCGGCGACGAAGCCATTGCCGCCGGCCCCACCGATGCCGCCGTTGCCGAGCAAAAACCCGCCGTTCCCGCCAAAGCCGCCGTCGCCTGCGACGCCAGCGGGACTGGCACCACCGACCCCGCCGACACCGCCGCCGCCGAAAAGCCCGACGGCGTTGCCGCCGTTGCCGCCGAAGCCGGCGAGGCCGGCGAGGCCGGCGTTCCCACCGGTTCCGCCCCGGCCGCCGTTGCCGAAGAGGAACCCGCCGTTCCCGCCGTTCCCGCCGTTCTGGCCGGACCCGCCGGATCCGCCGGCACCGCCGTTGCCCCACAACAATCCGCCGTTCTGGCCGTTGGCGCCGGTTCCGGGGGTGCCGTCGGCGCCGTTGCCGATCAGCGGCCGCCCCAGCAGCGCTTCGAAGGGCGCATTGATGTCGTTGAGGAGCCCTTGCAGGGGATTGGCGTTGGCGGCCTCGGCAAGGGAATAGGAGCCTGCACCCGCAGTCAGAAGCTCGACGAACTGCTGATGAAATTCCGCCGCCTGAACACTGATGGCTTGATAGGCCCGCGCGTGCTCGCCGAAGATCGCCGCGACGGCGGCCGACACCTCATCGCCGGCCGCGGCCGCAACCGCCGACGTCGGGACCGCCGCCGCCGCATTGGCCGCACTGATCGTCGAACCGACATTGGCCAGATCCGAAGCCGCCGCAGTCACGAATTCGGGGACCGCGATGACAAATGACATACCGACCTCCGAACGACGCGGCGACCTCCCGACGGTCACCGAATAGCAAAATCGTCTCGTTTTGGTCGCCCTACCGATCCCAAGTTTCAGTCGGCATGGCGGCGACGGTCTGACTTAACCCGCGGTCGATGAGGCGGGGCTAGGCGCACCCTGAGTTCACACTGTGAACCCGCTAGCGGACCCGCGCGCTTCTGTCCGGCATGAACGGCGCAATGGGGTACGCCGTTCAGCAAGTCGTAAGACTGATGCTTAACTGCAGTTGATCCATGGGACAAAGTTGTGGGCGTGAAGGCGATCGGGGAACTAAACCGTCACGAGCCCGGCGCAGGGTCGGGCGACTTCTGTGTGCCAATCATCGACGAGTCCCGTTAGTCGTCCGCGCAAGAATTGGCTCGGAAGGCTTCTTTGCCGGACTGGCCAGCTTTGGGCCGACGAGTTTCACCTCGTCGAACACATGCTGGGTGCAGATTTCGATTGCGTCTGGACACGACTTTAGGTTTTTGGTTGAGCCGAATATGCATAACATTGGTATGGAAATGTCGCACTTGTTGACTCCCACGCTCGTTGACAACACGCCCGCCGCCTTTGGCGAGGGGATTCCCGTCGTCATGCACGGTCGGCGCAGGCCTACTCCAATGATCACGACCGGAGTTCGCACGGAGCCTTAGCCTGCTTCCGCTTTGGGTTTGCCCGGATTTGTTCAGCACCGGCACGTGCGCCAATGCGCAATTTTGCCCCGCGAGCATTCTCCTGCGCTGCTCCTTAATCATCGCTGTCATGCGTTCCGCCACTGTAGAGAGCAGGTCGGCTGACAGCAAATTCACTGCAGAACCATACCTCAGGTCTTGAAATCTGGCTGCTGGCAAGGAAACTACCGCCACGGCGGTTGGACGTATCTCATGCACACGTCGCGCAGTTAAAAGGGCTAGTCCAGTCGTAGCAGTTGCCAGAGTCGGGGCATTCCGGTGCGAACGATTGCATTCTCGTGAGTGCTTGCCGGGTGGCCGCACAATCATAAGTCAGTCAGCTTTTCAACGAAATAGCACGCACAGTTCCTGTCTTGGCCAGGTCAACAGCCCAGCTAGGGCGAGAATCGCCCCAGATCTCAGCATTTTGCATCGCTCGCCCTTGGCTTTAGTGCGTTCGATGCGTACAGTATTCGTCCCCGCAATGTCGGACAGGGATAGCTACCACACGCAAAAACATAGGTGAACGCTGCGCGTTCTAGACATAGTTCGCTGGTGCCCCAATCTGGGCAGACGGCAGTGCAACCATAATTTTTATTAAAATGTGGCATTTGTTGCCACGGTCGCGGTACGCTCCTGTGGTTTTTGCTTTCCCTTGGTCCAAATGGGCAATAGCCGAACTGTCGGGAGGTGCGGAATGTCGTTTGTGATCGCAATGCCGGAGATGGTGGAAACGGCGGCTACAGGTCTGGCGGATATCGGGTCCACGATCAGCGCGGCCAACGCGGTCGCGGCGGCCCGCACCACTGACGTGCTGGCTGCGGCCGCCGATGAGGTGTCGACTGCCATCGCGGGCGTGTTCGGCTCCCACGCCCAGGAATTTCAGGCATTCAGCGCCCAGGCGGCGGCGTTTCACGACCAATTCGTCAAGGCTATCAATTCTGGTGCGGGAGCGTACGCCGCCACGGAGGCCGCCAACGCCTCACCGCTGCAGATGCTGAAGCAGGATGTGCTGGGTGTGATCAATGGCCCCACCGAGGTGCTGGTGGGGCGCCCACTGATCGGCAAAGGCGCCGATGGGCAGACCGTTAACGGTGTCGGGCAGCCCGGCAAGCCCGGCGGGATCTTGTTCGGCAGGGGCGGCAACGGTGGCAATAGCACCTACCCCGGGGCGCCGGGCGGTACCGGCGGGGCCGCCGGCCTCATAGGCCACGGCGGCACAGGCGGGCAAGGCGGTGTCGGCGGGCCCGGCGGTGCCGGCGGTCGTGGCGGGTGGCTGATCGGTTCCGGCGGTGACGGCGGGGCCGGCGGGGCCGCCACAGCCGCCGGGGGCGCCGGCGGCTTCGGCGGCGTCGGCGGCAACGCCCCCTTGCTCGGCCACGGTGGCGCGGGAGGGGCTGGCGGCAGCGCCACTGGCGCCAACGGTTTTGGCGGCTACGGCGGTGCCGGCGGCCGCGGCGGGTTACTGGAAGGTTCCGGCGGCGCCGGCGGGGCCGGCGGGACCGGCGAAAACGCCGGCGGTTTCGGAGGTTCCGGCGGCCGGGCCCCATCGCTCGGCCACGGCGGCGCCGGCGGAGCCGGCGGAAGCGCCACCGGCGCCAACGGCACAGGTGGTTTGGGCGGTGACGGGGGCATTGGCGGGCGGCTGCACGGCAATGGTGGCACCGGCGGGCTGGGCGGCGACGCTACCGGCGCTGGAGGACACGGCGGCCGCGGCGGCGATGCGGGCACCGCCGGAATCTCCGGCAACGGCGGTCTCGGCGGCCAGGGCGGCGCCGCGTTGCAGGGCACCGGCGGGGACGGCGGCAGCTCCGGCAACAGCGGGATGATCGGCAACGGCGGCAACGGCGGCAACGGGGGGGCCGGCTTGAACGGCGGCCAGGGAGGTAGTGGCGGCAACGTCAAGCTGTTGGGCGCCGGCGGTGCCGGCGGCACGGGCGGTGCTGGCAGCGGCGCTGCCGGGGTCGGTGGTGCCGGCGGCAAAGGCGGCGGCACCGGCATCTTCGCCAACGGCGGTGCCGGCGGCACGGGCGGCGCCGGATCCAGCGCCGGCGGGGCCGGCGGCGACGGCGGCGCCAGCGGAATCTTCGGCAACGGCGGCGACGGCGGCAACGCCGGCAACGGCGCCGCGCCCGCCAACGGCGGGAACGGTGGCAACGCCGTATTCGTCGGCAACGGCGGGAACGGCGGGAACGGCACGGGCGGCGGGCACGGCGGCAGTGGAGGCCATGCCGGGCCGCTCGGCCACAGCGGGACAAACGGGTCGCCGTAAAGCTCTTGGGGCTGACGGCGCCATGCAGGCGGGCCGGTTCGTGAGCGATCACCCGGCCCGACCGTTCAGGCTGCCAGCGACACCTCGCTACGGTATCGGCGGCTCACTCGGGTTCGCCTGGGCCGAAACGGTTCTCGCAGAGGGCACCAAGGCGGGTTAGCTAATTCCAGAGTCGGTTGATTGTCGACGTTCCTGTTTCGGTTGATCTTTGACCCCGGTTATGATCTGCCATTTGTTTGTACGTCTAACATGAGTGTCTTTGGCTCGATGGTTAGGCGATGACTGATGACGACTGCGATATAGATGGCCGACAGCCTCGCCGCGACGAACCCGACCCTTGGCCCTGCCGAAACGAACGGTCGTCGGCTCCGATGGGACCGCGACCACCCGCACTACAAGTGGGTTGCACTCTCGAACACCACGCTGGGCATGCTGCTCGCGATGATCAACGCGTCGATCGTGCTGATCTCATTGCCGGCCATCTTCCGCGGAATCGGATTGGACCCGCTGTCCCCGGCGAATATCGGCTATCTGCTGTGGATGCTGATGGGCTACCTCGTCGTCACCGCGGTCCTGGTGGTATCCGTCGGACGACTCGGCGACATGTTCGGTCGGGTGCGTATCTACAACTTCGGCTTCGCGGTGTTCACCGTCGCGGCGATTGCTTTGTCGTTCGACCCTTTTCACCTCGGCGGCGGCGCGCTGTGGCTGATCGGCTGGCGCGTGATCCAGGGCATCGGCGGCGCAATCCTGATGGCGTTGTCGGCTGCGATTCTCACCGACGCCTTCCCGAGCAATCAGCGCGGCATGGCGCTCGGGTTCAACATGGTCGCGGCGGTGGCGGGCTCGTTCCTCGGCCTGATGATCGGCGGGCTGCTTTCGGGGTGGGACTGGCACGCGATCTTCTGGGTCGGGGTGCCGATCGGCTTGCTCGGCACCATCTGGAGCGTGCGCTCGTTGCATGAGATCGGCGTGCGCACATCGGGCCCGTTGGACTGGCCCGGCACCGTGACGTTCGGCGTCGGGTTGACCGTCGTCCTGGTCGGCATTACCTACGGCATTCAGCCGTACGGTGGCCATCCCACGGGCTGGACGAACCCGTGCGTGCTGGGCTCGATCGCATTCGGCCTGTTCCTGTTGATCGCGTTCTGCATCATCGAGTTACGAGCGCCGCAACCCATGGTCAACATCCGGCTGTTTCGGTCGACGGCTTTCGGGATGGGCAACCTGGCCAACCTCATGTCATCGATGGGCCGCGGCGGCTTGCAGTTCATGCTCATCATCTGGCTACAGGGCATCTGGTTGCCGCTTCATGGATACAGCTTCGAGTCGACGCCACTGTGGTCGGGCATCTACCTGTTGCCGGCGACAGTCGGGTTCCTTTTCGCGGCGCCGGTCGCGGGGTGGCTCGCGGACCGGTTCGGCGCGCGGCCTTTCTCCGTCGCCGGGATGCTGCTGATGGCGGGCACGTTCATCGGGCTGGTCATGATTCCGGTGAATTTCGACTACCGGGTTTTCGCGCTGCTGATTTTCTTCAACGCGCTGGGCGGCGGCATCTTCACCGCGCCCAACACCGCCGCGATCATGTCGAGCGTGCCGGCCGAGCAACGGGGAGCC
Source organism: Opitutaceae bacterium (assembly GCA_035506315.1). Taxonomy (GTDB): domain Bacteria; phylum Verrucomicrobiota; class Verrucomicrobiia; order Opitutales; family Opitutaceae; genus MWDT01. The sequence continues at coordinate 10,063 of DATJPQ010000204.1, read as the reverse complement.
GCGTCCGGTGTTCGGGCGACGTTCTTCAACGCCGGGTCGGCGCTGTCGATCGGCGTCTTCTTCTCGCTGATGGTCATCGGGCTGGCGCACACGCTGCCGCGGGCACTGAGCAGCGGGCTGCCACAGCAAGGCGTGCCAGCCGCGGTGGCGCAGGACGTCGCCAGCCTGCCTCCGGTGGGCAGCCTGTTCGCGGCGTTTCTGGGCTACAACCCGATCGCCGAGTTGCTCGCACGAACGCATGCACTGCGGCAACCTGGCGTCAACGCCAACGCGCTCACCGGCAAGTCGTTCTTCCCCGACATGATCTCGGGGCCGTTCCACGCCGGACTGGTGGTGGTATTCGTCGCGGCAGCACTCATGACGTTGACCGGCGCGTTGGCGTCGCTGGTCACCCCCGGACGCTACGCGGATGAGGTCGAGGAAGCCTAAGCGCGGGCACCACGAAGCCGGTATGACCCGCATTCGGGGTGCTTTCCCACGTAACCACAAACCCCGAGCGGCAAAATTCCGTTGCCTTTGACACGGCTACATCCTTCACATTCGTGTATTCATATTCCTACCGCTTTGGACTCGCACGCTGACGGCATCGTCGACGCTAAGAACAAAGGAGCCCTATCAAATGTCCTCACATCGCTGGCTGGCAATGCTTGCCATCCCCATGATGGCTGGCGCTCCCCTGCTCAGTAGCGCCGCGACCGCGTCTGCCACCGCCGCTGATGACGCGTACCTCGCTCAACTGCGCGCCGTCGGGCTCACGTGGCCACCCAAGACGGAAGAGGCGCTCATCGGGGAGGCGCACCTCATCTGCTATGACCTCACGTGGGGTTGGACGCCGCAACAGATCGCGGACGACGTCCACGCGCATTTGGACGCGAGGGGCGTCACGTTGTTAGACGTCGGAACCATGGTCAACGCCGCACACTCGACCTACTGCCCCGGCAACGTGTGCGACGCCCCCATCCTTTGCACCTGACGGCACGGACGGGCCGAACATCCGGTAGCTGCCATCCACGCCGCATGTCGCCGGGTGAGCCACCAATCATCGCGTAGCCGCGGTGCCTCGACGTCGTCGCGTGCGGTGCGCCGCCAGCACGTCGTCGTTTGCCAGCGTTTGCGCTTGCGCGGCCAGCGTCGATGCCCTGTTGGCATGGGCGATCGCTTCGGTGTCGTTTGTCGGCTCCTTGCCGTGCGCCGCCGCCAAATGCCGTTTCGCCTCTTCGAACCGGGTCTTGGCCTCGGCGCCGATGCTCTCGCGATGCCTGGCGACGTAGTCGGAGATCTGGCGTAATCTGGCGTCCGCGGTGGACAACGCCTGCCCCAACGAGCCATCGCGCCCTTCGATATTCACCTGCCCATCGCCAGGGCCGACCCGCTTGGCACGCCGCTGGCGTCGCGTGCGATAGAGCACGAGAACGACCACCACTACGGCCACGACGACGATGACGCCGAGCGCCACCAGCAGCCAGATCCGCTTTGACGAGGTCGCCGATTTGTCCAACCCCGGCGATTGATCCAACCCGTCAGCCGCGGCGACCGCGGCACCGCTCCAGTCTTTGGCGCCGACCGCCGGCTCGATCTGGTTGCTGCGCAGACTGTTTAGCTCGGCCGTCGGCAAGCCGGGCGCGGTGAACGTGTACAGCTTGGTGTTGGTGGCCACGGCCAGCAGCGCGTCGTGGTCACCCAGCTGGCTGGCGCTGCGGGTGCGGTCAGCCCAGTTCTCGGGTTTGAACCTGGAGAAGTTGTCGACGTAGACCACCCACAGTTGGATGTGCCGATCGCGGTAAAGCCGGTCGATTGCCGAGCCGACCGCCGCCCGACCGGAATCCGTCAACGCCCCGGTGTTGTCGGTGATGTGATCGGTGAGCTTGGACGGCGGTTGGGCGCCGGCGGGGGTGGCCAGCACCAGCCCCGCTGTGAGGGTCGCCAGGACTGCACCGAACAGGCGAACAACGCGCATACCGGTAATCTAGCCCGCCGGCAGGCCGCGACCAGCGTTTGCGTAAGAAACGATCGGCGATTGGCGCTCGATGTCCCGGACCGCTAATTTCCCTGGGGTGACGTTCTCAGCTGCTGGTGTGGTCGCGCGATGGATTGCCCCGTTCCTCACGGTTGTGGCCGTTGCCGGCACGGGCTTTTCAACCCATGGTCCGGCCCCGACGGTGCGCTTGGTTGATGACGCCAATCCGTTGGCCGGCATGCCCTTCTACGTCAATCCGAACTCGGCGGCTATGCGTGCCGCGCAGCACGCCGATCCGCCGAGTCCCGAGCTGACCGCCATCGCCAACACGCCGCAGGCGTACTGGATCGTCCCGGGCTCCTCCGCAGCGACGGTCGCGAAGTACACCGGCGACGCGCAGGCTGCCGGCGCCATCCCGGTCCTGGCGATCTATGGGATCCCGCACCGCGACTGTGGCAGTTTCGCTGCGGGTGGCATGGCGACGGCCGACGACTACCGCTCATGGATCGATGGCATCACGTCCGGCGTCGGCGCTTCGCGGACGGCGATCATCCTCGAACCCGATGCCCTTGCCATGGCCGACTGCCTGTCGGCTGACCAGCGCCAAGAACGCTACGACTTGATTCGCTACGCCGTCGACACGCTGACGCGCAGCCCGGCCACGGCCGTCTACGTCGACGGTGGTCACTTGCGCTGGCATAGCGCCGAGGACATGGCGGCCAGGCTCAACAAGGTCGACGTCGCCCGTGCGCGGGGTTTCAGCCTCAACACCGCGAACTTCTTCACCACCGGGGACGAAATCGGTTACGGGGAGGCGATTTCGGGGCTCACGAATGGTTCGCACTACGTGATCGACACGTCGCGCAACGGCGCCGGGCCAGCGCCCGACTCCGGGCTCAACTGGTGCAACCCCGGCGGCCGAGGACTGGGCGCTCCGCCTACCACCGCTACCGCGGGCGCGCACGCCGACGCCTACTTGTGGATCAAACGTCCCGGTGAATCCGACGGATCATGCGACAAAGGTGATCCGCCGGCGGGCACCTTCGTGAACCAGTACGCCATCGATCTGGCCCACTCAGGGGGCTAGCAGGAGAGCGCCTCGCGGCCAACCCGTCGTGCAAGACACCCCGCAAGGTGCCCACTGAACGCCGGGTCCGGGTCGGGCACATCGAATCGCCTTATCGCACTCGTCGACCGCGTAGTCTGGGAAGGGCCGGTCAGTGCTAAGGCCCGTCGTGGTGATTCCCATGGACGTGCCAATCGCAAGGCCACCTTTAAGCGCTGGTTCACATTTCAGAACAAAGTGAAAGGTGCATGATGCCACACATAGTGATGACCGTATCGGGAACCGGTGTCGACATGTGGAACACCGCGTCACCGCAACCCGCCGGCGTAGCTGCCGCACTGGCGGCAGCGTTTCCGGATCGATTCTACTGGCAGCCCGTCGGTAACTATCCGGCCAGCGTGTTCCCTATGGGTCCAAGCGTGAACGCTGGTGTCGCCGAGCTGAATAGGCTTTGCACTCAGATCAATCCGCCAGGCGGTGCACCGTCATATCCGGAAAATTCAATTATCCTGCTCGGGTATTCACAGGGCGCTATCGTGGTTTGCCAATTCCTGCACACGATCGCCTGGCTGAACCCGCAGATCGCGAATCGGATTGTCGCGGTGGGTGTTTGGGGAAACCCTCTCAGGCTACCCGGATTCGCTTCAGGCAACCAGTTCGCAGGATGGCCGTTACCAGCCGACTTAGACGGCGTTGTCACCGGCGGCGTTTCAGGTCCGGCCTGCATGACGCCGGCCGACGTCGCGCCACACCTACTCACGCCGGTCACGCATTTCTGGGGAGATTTCGTCAACACAATAGGAGTCGGCAACGACATTTACACGGATGCGCCTGTCGGTCCCAACCCATGGACCGCCGAGGCGAGCCCAGGGGTGATCGAGACACAGATCTACAACATCGTCCAAAATGCAACTAGTCCAAACATTTTCGCGATCCTCCGTGATGCATTGAAGCTTGTGAACCCAACCACATCGGTTGAGGAAATCATTTCCATAACAGAAGCGATCTACAACGGCGGAATGTTCTTGGCGGCCGGTCCCAATGCATCGCACTACACCTACGACACGACGCCGATTTACAACTTCATAGCCTTGGCGGGCCAAGAGACGGCACCATTCGTCACCAGCCAGGTTTGACGATGCACGGGAATAGCAGCATCCATGACGTCTCAAGTCCACGGCATCGCCGATGTGCTCGCGCTTGCGGCAATCGTGTTACTCGTTGTCACAGAACTTGATTCAGTTGCGTCGTTTGCGTGGCAGTGCTCGGGCACGGTCGCCACGAAGCTAATACGCAGCTATGCTCGACTCTCCCATCCGTAGATTGTCAGGAATTAGCCGGGAGATGGAGCATGCGATCAGTAGCGGTGGCCGGCGCCATTGCAGTGGCATTCAGCTTCCTCGGGCCGTCTGATCCGCCGGGGCCGCCGACCAGGCTTGCCGATCACACCGTCCCCTTGAGTCCTCCTGCTGACCCCGGCGACGGTTCCCTGCCAGACGGGGGCCAGCTGACGCCGTTCGACGTCCAACACTCAGCAATCGCGCGCCTCGACCCGGCGCTGTTGAGAGCGATTCAGGGCGCAGCTACCGCCGCCGCCGCGGACGGCATAACGATGACCATCACCTCGGGGTGGCGGTCGACGGAGTTTCAGCAGCGGTTGCTGGACGACGCTGTGCGGACCTACGGCAGCCTCGCCGCGGCGCGGCGATACGTGCAGACCCCGGCGATGTCCAAGCACGTCACCGGCGAGGCAGTCGACGTCGGCGGTGCGGGCGCCGACCAATGGCTCATTTCCAACGGGTCCCGCTTCGGGCTGTGCCGGATCTACGCTAACGAGCTGTGGCACTTCGAACTGGCGACGGACGCGATGGGGAACTGCCCGGCGCTCCTTCCCAACGCGGCCGGGTAAACGCGGGTGGTCTGCGCGGCTGCTCGACTCGACGTGAGTGTTAGGTTGGCGAACAGCTCTGAGGCCGTCCAACCGCAAGCCATCTCGCCAGATGAGAACATCGCGGCGACGCGCGCTCGAATGACGCGAGCAGTGTTAGCGTCATCGGCGTGACCCTCAAAGACATCGCCCTGAGAACCCTCGACGGCAAGCCGGCCACACTGGCCGAATTATCCGACGGCGCAACGCTGATCGTGAACGTAGCCTCCAAGTGCGGACTGACTCCGCAGTACGCGGCTTTGGAAAAGCTGGCCAACGACTACCGTGACCGTGGCCTGACGGTCGTGGGCGTCCCGTGCAATCAGTTCATGGGCCAGGAACCGGGCACCGCCGATGAGATCCAGGCGTTCTGCTCGACGACCTACGGGGTGACGTTCCCGTTGCTGGAAAAGACCGATGTCAACGGTGACGACCGCCACCCGCTCTACGCCGAGCTGACCAAGGCCATCGATTCCGCTGGCAAGGCAGGCGACATTCAGTGGAACTTCGAAAAATTTCTGCTTGCTCCCGACGGTGAGGTGGTCAATCGGTTTCGGCCTCGGACCGAACCAGACGCGCCCGAGGTCATCAGCGCCATCGAGGCCGTACTGCCCCGATAGACGGCGTGCCGTTTGCAGCTCGCGCGCGTTCCGGACCGTCGCAATCGCGTTGGATCACCCGGTGAACGACTACGCGCCGCCGGCGATCGGCAGCGTAACGACCAAGCGTTCGTCGACGCAATCTCAGTCGACTGGCGTGACGCCGCCAAAAACGTGCGGCGATGCGCCGTACAGCTAAAGCGTAAGTCGCGAGGAAACTTTCAGCTTCCGACAGCGCCCTTTAGCTCCTCAGCTAGCTCGTCCGTTGTTGTGTCGATGGTCCGCTTCACGGTCTTGGCTGCACGGGTGACGGCCTTGTCGAACGCTTTGTCAAGTGTCGGCTCGCCAACCATGATCAGCGCGGCTTGGTTGGCATCCAACTCGGCAGCCGCTTCTTTGAGCTCTTTGCGAGACAGCGGCCCGAAGCCGAGTTCTTCTGGGATGATGCGGGCCCGGGGCCTGTCCATCCGCTTGACGATATGGGGCTTCCCATCCTCCTTATCGACGACCGCCGCGTCGAATTTGCCGACCAAGTCTTCCTCGTGAAGCTGTTGGATAGCGTTGAGATCAGCCTCGGCGGCTTCGACGCTGTCGTAAACCGCAACACACAACGCACTATCTTGATCCGCCATTTGGCCTCCTCACCGAGTTGATGCTGGCAAACCCAGCACCTTCTCGTGCAGGATAAAGCGCTGTGGGCCGCCGTCCGTAGGGTCGAAGGTCCCGATGCTAACCGTTGCTGGCAGGTGGGTCGTGCTCTGCGACGATCCTGGCAAGCTCGCGGCTCCGCGATCCTTCACAACCCATTGGCCTGCCCGTATGCCCTGCGCGGGTTGATGATCGACCGCACCACCGTTTCAGCGATCGCCGACCCGGTGGCCGCCGCGGCCCCGATCGGCCGCCCAGGATATGGGTGATCGCCAGACCAGATCGGCGGCGAAATCAACCCATCGTCGAGACGAATGAAGATAATGAACGAGTGGACGACAGATCGGACCTTCGACAGCAGATCGAGGAGATGCGGTCGACGCTCGCTCAGAAGGGTGCGCTGACCGCTGAGGAAACACACAACACCCTCGACAAACTTGTGCATGTAACCGAGAAACTCACTTCAAGGCTCGGCGAAATCGATCGAGCGCTGCAAGCAGCCGAAGAACTGGGATCACAGGTTGCCGATATTCAAAACCGGTTGAAGCGGATCGAGGACGGAGCCGGGAAGCGCTCGCCATAACTGGCGCGGTAAACCGCCGAAGCGGACAGGAAATCCGTCGTTCGCGACACGGCTTCTCCTTCGGCAGCGAGAGCACCGGCCGTTTCGCGGCAAGACGTGGCTATCTATTGATCTGCTCGGGCGTCACACTGGCATGCCGACGAAGCTCACGAACGGACCCCTGCGCCGTGGGACGGCACCGCAGCAACGCATTTCACGCGTATCGCTCTCGACTCACGCACGCAACGAGAGACTCGGCGGATTATGAAGACGGACATCAAGACGGGCAACCGCTTCCGCATTCGGGGCGGTGCTGGCGACCGGGTTGTGCGAGCACTCGCGGTGACGTGCTCGTCAAATTGATAGCCGACGGCGTCGATCACCGCCAACACGGCCTGATACTGCCGCTCGGTCACGGTTAACTCCCTCATCGAGGGAGTGTCACGGATCAGCCGAAGCGACGGTCAACCATCAGCCGGCGTCATACGCCTGACGTGGGGTGGGCGGGGGGCGAACCCGCGACCAACGGATTAACGCCCCGCCGTTCGCGGTGGTTGCCGGATAAGTCCTCTATTTCTTTGTCCGCCGAACGATTACGTTGCTCGTTAGGCAGTCATGGTTGCCGCTAATTCTCGCTGCATCTCGGCCATAAACGACGAATAAAAGACGAACTGGCGGTAGTTCGTAGCCGCGCCGTCTGGCAATAAGGCGATCCGGCCCACTCACGCGCCACGTAAGATCAGCGCGGTTGCACCAATCCGCCCGCCGGGTGCTCCTCGACGTCGTTGAGAATCAGCTCGCGCACGGCGGGACGCGGTCCGTACGGCCGCAGCATGGTGCTGGCCGGCCGTGGACGCACGTGCTGCGGCCACCAGAACCAGCGCCCGAGGAGGGTGGCCACCGACGGTGTCATGAACGACCGCACGATCAAGGTGTCGAACAACAAACCCAGCGCAATCGTCGTACCTACCTGGGCCATCACCAGCAGCGGGCTGAACATGAACGTGGCCATGGTGGCGGCAAACACCAGACCGGCGGAGGTGACCACCGAGCCCGAACCGGCCATCGCGCGGATCGTCCCTGTCTTTAGCCCGGCACGGATTTCCTCCTTGAACCGCGATATCAGCAGCAGGTTGTAGTCCGAGCCGACCGCCAGCAGCAGGATGATCGCCATCGCCAGCACCATCCAGTGCAACTTCATGCCCAGGATGTACTGCCATACGAGCACGGAGAGTCCGAATGAGGCGCCTAGTGATAGCAACACCGTACCGACGATCACAAATGCCGCCACGACGCTTCGGGTGATCACCAGCATGATGATGAAAATCAGTGTGGCTGCGGCAATTCCGGCGATCAGCAGGTCGATGTTAGAGCCGTCGTGCATGTCCTTGTACGTCGCGGCGGTACCGCCGAGGTAGACCTTGGCGCCCTCCCAGGGCGTGCCCTTGATCGCCTCGTGCACGGCCTGCTTGATCGGTTCGATGTGGCTGATGCCTTCAGGACTCGCCGGGTCGCCTTCATGGGAGATGATCAACCGGACGGCGTGCCCATCCGGCGAGATGAACTGTTTGAGACCCCGTGCGAAATCCGGGCTCTTAAACGCCTCTGGCGGGAGGTAGAACGTGTCGTCATTTTTTGCTTTATCGAAGGCATCGCCTTGGGCGGTGGCGTTGTCGGACTGCGCTTTCGACTGTTCATTAAGCCCCATCGTGGTCGCGTAGTTCGACATGATGGTGTCGAGGTTGTGCTGCTGACTCTCGATCTGCGGCGGTATCAGCGCCACCAGCTTCGGCTGGATCTGATCCAACTTGTCCAGGTTCGCGCTGAGCTCCACGATGTTCTGAGCTACCTGGTCGATGCCGTCGAGCGCGTTGAAGACCGACCGTAGCGCCCAGCAGACCGGAATGTCGTAGCAGTGCCGCTCCCAGTAGAAGAAGCTGCGGATCGGCCGGAAGAAGTCGTCGAAGTTGGCGATGTCGTCGCGCAATGCCTCGGTGATCTTCACGGTTTCTTTGGTGAGCCTGGTGGTTTCGTGCGTCGTGTTGCTGAGGTCCTGGGTCACCTGCATCTGCTCATGTAGTGTTGCCATCGTCTTGCGCAGCTCGGCCGCCTGCTTGAGCAGGTTTGCCGCCTGCTCTTCCTGATAGTGCTGGGTCTGGATCCGCCCTGCGGCTTGTGCACTCATCTGAAAACCGAGGGTGCTGTGGTCGAGCGGCGTGCCCAACGGCCTGGTGATGGTCTGCACCCGGCCGATACCGGGGATGCGGAACACCGCCTTGGCAACCTTGTCCAGGACCAGGAAATCGGCCGGGTTACGCAGGTCGTGATCGGTCTCGATCATCAACAGCTCAGGATTGAGCCGAGCCTGGTCGAAGTGCCGGTCCGCGGCGGCATAACCGACATTGGCCGGGGTGTCTGCCGGCAGGAAGTGGCGGTTGTCGTAGTCCGTCTTGTAACCGGGCAGGGCGAGCAGACCAACCAATGCGACCCCGATGGTCACCGCGAGAACCGGTGCGGGCCAGCGGACGACCGCGGTGCCGATGCGACGCCAGCCCCGGGTCTGCAGCTTGCGCTTCGGATCCATGAGCTTGAAGAATGACGCCACGGTCAGCACTGCGGGGCCCAGCGTCAACGCCGCGAGCACCGCTACCAACATGCCGATGGCGCACGGTGCACCCAATGACTGGAAATACGGCAATCGGCAGAAGCTCAGGCAGTACATCGCGCCGGCGATGGTCAGGCCCGACCCGAGCACGACATGCGCGGTGCTATGGAACATGGTGTAGAAGGCTTCTTCGCGGGTCTCGCCCAGACCGCGGGCCTCGTGGTAGCGGCCGACCACGAAAATCGCGTAGTCCGTTCCGGCGGCGATCGCCATCAACACCAACAAATTGTTGGCGAACGTGGAGAGTCCGATGACCTCGTAGTTGGCCAGCAAGGCAACGACGCCTCGGGCTGCCAACAATTCGACGAAGACCATGAACAACACGGCCAGGACGGTGACGAGCGAGCGATAGACGAAGAGCAGCATGACAAAAATCACCAGGATCGTGACCAGGGTGACTATTGCGACGCCTTTCTCGCCCGCGTGGGACTGGTCGGCAAACAACGGACCCGCGCCGGTGACGTACGCCTTGATCCCCTGCGGGGCGGGCACCGAGTTGACGATCTTGCGGACGGCGTCGGCGGACTCAGCGGATAGGCCGCCGCCCATGTTGCCGGCGAGGTAGACCTGGACGTAAGCGGCCTTCTGGTCGTGGCTCTGGGAACCCGCGGCGGTCAGCGGATCGCTCCAGAAATCCTG
>DATJPQ010000203.1:0-8161 GCA_035506315.1 Opitutaceae bacterium | reverse complement strand
TTCCTCGGCGATGGCCTCGGTCCGGTTGGTCTGCACCTGCATTTCCCGCATGGTGCCCTCGATCCGCGAATTCGACTCCGCCAGATTGCCCGTGATCTGGCGTTGCTCAACCAGGAGCCGGTTCGATTCCTCGATGTACTGCGTGCGGGTCTTTTGCAGCGCGAGCTGGGCGGCATCCAATGAATTCGCCTGGCGTTGCACGATCGCCATCAGCGCCTCCTGCTCCTCCTTGCGCTTGTTGGCCCACGCCTCGAGGCCGACCGCCGCTTGATTGAGGGTTTCCAGCATGCGGGTCTGCATCTCTTCGCGGAGCGGCGCGAGCGCGGTGTTGACCTGCTCAGGCTGGAGGGCCACGAGGGCCGTCGACGGGGCCGGCGCGGCCGCCTCCGCCCGCCGCCGGAGATACAGGATGATACCCAACCCCGCGACCACGACCGTGCCCACCAATCCCAGCAGGACGTAATTGATGAGGCGCTTCTGGGCGGCCGCCAGATCGGTGAAACGCCGGTCGAAGGAGGACTGCGCGTTGTTGACGGCCGCGACCACCTTGGTGGTGTCGCCGAGTTTTTCCAACTTTCCCAACGCCTGCCGCATTTCTTCGCTGAGTGCCGATTTGGCCGGCACAGCCGCAGTCTCCTCGCTATCGACTACAGAGATATAGTCTGCGGCCGCAGCGTGGGCGACCGGCGTGGTGAGCACATGCAGCGTATTGGCGTTGTCGCGATTGTCCGGGCGAACGGAACTGCCCGGAGGCAGCAGCTTTTGCAGCACCCCGATCAAGTTTTGCACGCGAGTTTCACCTACGTGCAAATGGCGGAGTTGGTAGGAACGGAGGATGAACCCCTCATCCGGGGTAACTTGGGCCTGTGGCTTGGCCGGCTCTTTCAGCAGATTGGTCAGCATGTCCGCTGACCAATTCGAATTAGCCCCCTGGGTCGCCGGCGGGGCAGGCGACTCCGTTGCAGGGGCGGCGGGCGTGGTCTCTTGCGCCAGGAGCAACGCCGGCCCCAGTGTCAGTGCGGCAATAATTGACCTGAATCTCAGATCTTGCACGGCAGGCAGGTTAAAAGGTTTGCTCCTCGCCAGCGGCCATGGGCCTTGCTGCTTGAGGGTTTCCGCCGGAGAACAAAGCGGGGTTCGGGCTCATCAAAATCATAGGGTACGCCTTCTTTGTGCGTTAAGATTTATCCCAGTCAATCTATTTTTGCTGATAGAACGAAAAATACCCTCCCGCACCCATTTCCCAGCAGATTGTCATCCTGAACGAAGTGAAGGATCCATCACAAACGCTCCGCGGGTCCGCGGTGCTCGTCGAAGTCGTAGGGGCGCAGTCTTGCCGCTTCGACAAGCTCATCCGTTCGACACGCTCAGGATGACCCTGAGTGGAGTTGAATGGGTCAGGGCCCCGAGCCTGTCGAAGGGCTGTGCCCTCTCCGGCAGGGCGCGACAAGATCGCGCCCCTACAAGGAAGCGTCCGAGCGTGCACCCGCATTGCCCGGCTTCGATGTCGGGCTGCGCGGACGCAAACCGGCCTGCTGCACTTCGGTCTGGGCCGCTTCGATCACCCAGCACCACTCCGTCAGGCGCGGATTGAGCCGGTTGGCAGCCTCGGCGATGCCATAGCGATAGTCCGCGGCCAATGACGCCAGGGCCCGTTCGTAGTTGGGCAACTGCCCGCGTAATGCCGCCTCCATGAAAAAGACGGCGTACTTAGGGGCGGTGAGATGACACCGTGCGGCCGATCGGGCCGCCTCCTCCAGCAATTTGTACGTCGCCAGCTTTACCGACGCGAATTCGGTTGCGGTCATCTCCACCGGGTTGAGCGCGTGCAGCGCCGCGCCGTACAAGAACCAATGCACCACCGTTTGCGCATCGAGATAATAATTGCCCTGCGCAATGCTGGTGAAGACGGTGCCGACCGGCCGCCCGTCGTGCTCCATCCTCGCTTCCCGGTGGTCAGTGGTGACAAGTATGGTCAGTGGGGCGGTGGCGAGTGGCGCGTTCACGGAGTTCGGCCGTAAATCGTCGCGCTCAGTACAAGGCCGACGGGTGGTTGATAACTCATGATTGTGGTCCGCCATCCTTGTCCTCCTGTCCGTGGGCATCCTCGCCGGCCGGCTTGGTCTTGTCGCCTTCCCGGTCGCCGATGCTCCGGGTAATATCTTTGTTAGATTCTTTTGCGGCGTCTTGTTGGACCTTCGCCAGCGCGCCGAGCATCTTCATCTGCTGGACCTGCTGTTTGGTCAGGGTGTCGAGTCCTTTGAAGAGCAGTTCGATCGCCTTTCGGTCCTCTTGTTGCCGGGCATGCTGTTCGGCCAGGTAGGCCTCCACTTCGCGGTCCTTGATCGGGGCGAAATCCTGCCGGCTGTCGGTGATGCGCGGGCCGACAAGAATCTGCTGATCGGCCGGCGCCTGCATCTGCCAGCGCGGCGCCGTCTCGCGGCGGTAGGCGACATGGGTTTCATGCAGGAGATCCTGGTCGGCGGCATCCTGCATCCTTCCGAAAGTATAAACGCGCACCCCGGGCGCGGCCAGTACCGCCGACGTAGCGAGCGGTGGCACGCCCGCCGGTGGGGTCGCCTCCGCCGGACGTCCGGCGAGGCCGTAGTTCGCAGCCTGGTCGGGGGTGACCATGATGAGTCCGGGCTTCACATACGGCCCGCCAGAGCGGGCCGACGGGTTCGAGGTCGCGCAGCCGGCCAACAGGACGGCTGCGGCAAGGAGGTGCAGGAATTTTTTCATGACGTTGAATGCCGGGGCGACGGCCTCGGCGTTTCGAGTGTGGTGTCGATCGTGCCCGGAGGCAGGCCGATCAGGAGAATCGGACCAGGCAGGAATGATCTGCGTGAACTATTTCGCGTTCTTCCTCAGACGGAGAGCGCAGGATGAAGCCTTCTGCCGCGGCCGCCGCCGAGGTCGGGTCCAGCAGCGCCATCCCGTTGTCGAGCGTGACGACGCGCCGCGACGTCGTTCGACCACCGGCCGGACGCAGGCGGTCGTCCGTGACCGTGCCGAGGCGCCGGCCTTCGTAGTACGCGCCATATCCGACGTAATTCTGATCTTTTCTGGCTGAGTTTGGATTCATTGGACGGATGCGATGTTGGAGGAAATGTCCGCCAGATCGGGGTCGATGATCTGTTGCGGATAGAAATAAAACTGTTTGCCGGCGGGCACGCGGATGAACACCCCGTTGCGCTCGATCTCGGCGCGAAGCTTGTCCTTGACCAGGGCCATATCGGCGCCAGCGCCCTGGAGCAGGGCGTTACGCGGCGTGGTATCCACCATTTGACCACCGTAGGCGTTGGCATGGGTGGTTTGCAGGCCCGCGGCAACGGCCTCGAGCGTGGTGGCGGCGAATCGCTGCAGCTCCTCGTTGCCCGCAGAGTGGATCACGTCGCCCTGCAATCCGTAGGAGCCGTCGGTGATGCCCCAGGTGAGCCCGTTGTCGTCTGGCTGCGCGCGATCGAGCGCCAGTCCGCGCACATTGAGCTGGCGGCCATTGGGTTTGCTGCCCTCGCGTGGAAAGATCAGCACCCACTCCGGGCTGGAATACAGGCGATCGCGCATCCGATCCGGACGGGCCGTGCCGTGCAGTTCGGCGCCGGCCGGGATGATCAACTGACCGTTGTTGTAGACCGGGGCAGTCACCAATCCGATCAGCGGCGTGGCCTCCATCGTCGAGTCGATCGTGAACACCAACTCGCATTTGATGGGATGACCAAAAGGCAGGAAACGGGCCGGTTTGCCGGAGTAGGGTGGAGTGGCCGGGGCAGGGTTGGTCGTCGGTCCCACCGATGGCGCTGTGGCCGCAGGTTGTGATGCATTGGTCGCGGACGTGGCAGCGACCGTCGGTTCGGCGTGATCTTGGGTGGAGGGAACGGTTTTGCGGCTGGTATGGGTGGGGGCGGCGGGGCGCCCCTGCAAACGCAGCGTAAAGTTCGGCGGGGGTGCCGCTGGCTCGCTCGCGACCGGCGGGAGCGCAGTCTGCACGGTTTCCGTGCCCGCCTCGTGAGGTTTGGCCGCGGTGGCGCGGCGGATTCGCGTATTCCCGTTTTGATCCTGTTCCTGACGCGACTGGCCGGCATTCTGCCGGTAATTGCCGAGGTAGGCCGCCTCCTGCATTTGCTGCCGGCCGCGCTCGACCACCGTACCTTCCGGCTTGGGCGGGCCGCCGGGCGCGTTGGCGGCCTCCTTCGACTGGGGTTTTCCGGGTTCGGGTACCGCCGTCGTTTCGTGGGCCTGATGCCGTTGGTTCACCCGGTAGAAGGCGAACACCATCATGCAGACAAACAAACCTACGGTAAAAAGGCCGGCCTTGGTTTTGAAAAAATTTTTCATCGTTTGCCTTCCTTGGTTTGCGCCGTACCCGAGGGCGCTGCGACGGCTTTGGCGTCCGCTTGCGCCTTGTCCTGCGCATAGCGGCGCGCGATGGCCGCCCCGGGATTGAGCCGCGGACTCAACAGGTCCACCGTGATCTTCCAGGTGTTGCCCGCGCGCATCGGATTCGAGCGTTCGAGCTGCACGATGAAATAAGCCTCCTTCTCCTCCTGCGGCGCGAGGATCGCCGGCGCATCCGAGAGGATCTGTCCGAGATTCGCGGCCCCGCTGCGGGCGGCAAAGCTCGCCACGTCGAAGGCGATCGCCTGACCCGTAAGGTTGCGCAAAAGCAGGATGAATCCGATGCAGTTCAGTTTGTTGTCGCGCACCGCCCGGAGCAGGACGCACTGGAACAGCCCGTTGTCGGTCACCCCTCCCGGGATGACGCCGGCGATGCCGACCAAATCCGGTGCCGAACGTGGATCGGCCGGGGGTCGGGCATCGAGCTCGGCGTGGGAGAGCGCCACTTCAACGTCCATGGCTTGCGCCAGTCCGGCCAGCTCGGGGCCGGGCGGTGTCGCGTGGATCAGTTTGAGCCGATCCATAAAACCAAGCAGTCGGGCGGGAGTCACGGGCACGTAGGGCGGGGCCGGCAACGTGGTGAGCCGCTTGACTGCAGATGAATTGACGGCCGTGGCCTCGCCGGCACCCGATGGACCGGTCCCGGGGCCCTTCATCCCACGCATCGGTCCTGCCTCCCCCTCGATCAGGTTGAGCAAGGCCACGGCCTGAAACTGTTTTTCAACGGGGTAGAAATAGAGGACGTAGGTGTTCCCCTGGTAGGGCACGTTCAGGTTGCGAGTGCCGGCGCCCGCCAGCGGGACGACCGTAAAATACGCGTCCCCCTGCGTCCATTGGATGTGGTATTCGCTGGTCAGCCGGCCGTTGCCGGCCGTGATTTCCTTCGTGGGATCCTCGGTGAATCCCTGCCCATCGGACACGCCAATCTCACCTGGAAACCGGATGGTGGTCGTCACCCGTGGATGGGTGGGTACGAACAGCGGCCTGGTGGCGTCGAGTGCGACCACCTGGATGACGCCGCTCCCCGCCGGGGCCGCCAGCGCCGGCGATTCCTGCGCCGCGCTGCGCCCGGCCCCAACGGGGAGGATCGGCATCATTATCATCCACCAGCCCCGAAATCGTTTCATCGCCGGGTCTCCTTGGTCACCTTGATGCCCACGTCGGAACAGACCCAGGGGTACGCGCCGGCCTTGCCCAGGTCCGGGTTGCGCTCGAAGGTGAACACGAGCCGGTAGTCCGGCTCGTCGTAGAACGAGCGGCCGGCATAGGCGCCGGCCACCACGAGCCGGCCCTTCACCTCGACGATGCGATGATTGCCCGCGGCGACCGGGTCGCCGATCACGTCGATCAACGGCTTGATCTGCAAATTGCGGCGCCTGATGTCGGCGGCCTGCTTTTTCAGGTCGTCCTCGAGTTTCTGGACGACGCGCGGGGTGAAATAGAGCGGCAGGAGTTCCCGCAGATCGAAACCGGCGGGCGAGCGCTGCATCGCGGCGTTGGTCGCGTAGATGGCGGTGGTGTTGAAAAATCCCCGGCTGTTTGCGAGCGGCTCGACCGGACCGGTGGTCACATTGCCCGCCGTGTCCATGACGTGAATCAACTCGGTGGCGCGGCCGGCCCGGATGGTGAGCCAGGAAAGCGTCATCGCGCCGAGGCAGACGGCGAGGGCGGTGACCTTCCAGAAATCGGCGCGTTGCCGCTCGCTCAAGGCCAGTGCGCCCGGCGTGTGGCGCGACCAACCCGGCGGACGATCGCCCGGCCGCGGCGTGGGGCGTTCGCCGGTGCCGGTGTGCTCAGGGGAATGCGATGTCTCCTCGGCCATATCGGGCAGAAAGGAGAATATATTTCAAAACGTCAACTATATTTTACTTTTATGTCCGGTTCGACCCCCGCTGCCCCGATCACGCCACCGGCACAATTCCCCGCCACGGGTTCGTGGATACCACGCTTAACGAAAAGGTCGGCGGCTTTTTCGAGACGGGCCCGGAGATTGGCTTGGGATCATGCCGGATCACGACGATTATCTCGCGCGTCTGATCCCCTGGTGAGAGTCATCACTTTTGCGATGCCAGGCCTCGTGCAAGATAACCACCTCCATCATGGAGGCCCCATAGGGGATACACTGCGCCGGTATACGTCGTGTTCCACGTCCAAAAGATCCAACCGTTGACCCGCTTCAGACGCAGTTGGTGCAAAAACGATTCCATGCCAGCGAGCGCTTCGGGCAGTGACGGAAAGTCTTCGCGATAAGCGCCGAACTCGCCCACCAGGACAGGCTTGGTTCTCTTCAGCTCTTTCCATTCCATCGAATCGAAATCGGCGTCAATAGACGGATTGAAACGATGCGGATAAGGATGGATCTCCAGGAAATCGAGCATGGTGCTTTCGAGCACCTTCAGCCGCAGCGGAGATCTGGGATCACCGTTGGCGGAATCTCCGAGGTAGACACCCGTATAGCCCTTTCGATGCACTTCCGCTGGAGAGAAAACGCTTGAGGTGAGGAGCATGCCGGGAGCGGCAGCCCGAATCGGCTTCATGACCACACCAATCCACGCAGCGGTCGCATCGTCTGCCAGCTGCTGGCGGGCTGTGGCGTTGCCCAGATCATAAACCTTGCCGGTTTGCTCCAGCTTGAATTGTCCGCCCAACGCTGAAAACGGTTTTTCCCGGGAGTCGAAATACAGTTCATTCCACAAATCGAGGGCAAAGATGGCGGATAACGATCCAGGGGATCGTCTTTTGATATCCAAGAGCAAGTCCGCCAAATACGCTCCGTGCTCTGCGGCTAGATTGGAGTCCATGAGGATTTGGTTCGCTCCTTTCACACCGGCTTGAGGCGCAGCCCAACCATGCGCGGGAACGACCGAATAATAATTCTTCGGAATCCAATATCCCGTTAGCTCAATGCGAATCCCATATCGAAGAGCCAGGTCGAGAAACGTCACCAGGTTGCCAACGTAGCGGGCATCGAGGCCCCGGGCGTGAATGTCGTGAAGCGAAATGGCGTCCGAATCTGGCCGGATACGAACCACGTTGTAGCCGAGTTCCGCCAACTGTCGGAACATTTCCATCGTGGCAGGCAGGGCATCGGTGAACGCCGGATCGCTGAAGCTCGTATTGACCGCCCGTTTGTCTGCGCCCGACAGCAAAACCCAGTTCACACCCCGGGGCGTGAAGGTTTTTCCGGAGTCTACTTCGGAAAACTCCGGGCCGTCCGTTCCTGTTCGGACCGCGATGCGTCCTAAGGAAGCGGGCGCCGCCTGAAGCCCGAAGGGGGCGAATGCCAACGAACCGAGGAACAACAGGCGTGCGAGCGAATTGCCACGGAGTTTATCTGCCACGGCTTGGAGATGATCTATTCTCTATCTCAACACAATCTGGCAGTGCGAACAAAGCCGTCTCACCAATGATACCGCCCGGCGAGTAGCGCGGTGCTTCAGACCGCGTTCCGAGGGCCTGCGCACGGGCCAAAGCTCCGTGCTACCACGGATGCCCGATGTAGTGTGATGAAGGCAGGTCGCTGGCATGGCTCCTTCGCCCCATGCCTCGTAAGTTCAACTTGGAGCGCGGACGTACCCCCGCAGGCTTGCCCGCCGGAGGTGTGGCGATCGTCCGCCTTTGATCCGACCGGAGAAGGCGGACGAGGCTGCGCCTGCGTCCGCGCTCCCAGGGCAGGCAGGTCAGCTCGTGGGGGTCGCGGAGGCTATGGCGTGGCGGGGGCGGCCGGGGCGCTGTCGCCGGCGGCCTCCTGCTGTTCCTCGGT
>DATJPQ010000202.1:0-5492 GCA_035506315.1 Opitutaceae bacterium | reverse complement strand
AGTCCGGCGGCACCTCACCTTTTGCATCGGATTTCGGTCCGATCAGCCGACAGCAAGCGTGTAGAGCGCTTCCCGGGCCGCAGCTCCTTTGCGTATCAGCTCGACGCTTTCGCCGCGGCGGTGTTGCGCGGGGTACCGGTGCGGACGACGCCGGAAGACGCGGTCGAGAACATGACCGTCATCGATGCGATCTATCGCGCCGCGGGCCTCGCGCTCCGCAAGCCGGCCTGAACGCCAATCCGCTTCGCCCAGTTGGCACTTCGGACGACACGATCCGGTCAGGTGGCGAAATGCACCTGGTTCACATGCGCGGCCACTCGTAAGGCGTTGGCCGCGACCGTCAAGCTCGGGTTCAAACCGGCGCTGGACGGGAAGAACGAAGTGTCCACGACGTAGAGGTTGTCCACTTCGTGGGCCCGGTTGTGGGGGTCCAGGACGCTGGTTTTGGGATCGGTACCGAAGCGGCACGTGCCGCAGACGTGGCCGAGGTTCGCGTTGTCTGTGCCGCTACCGATGCTTATTTTGCGAAACGGCTCCAACACCTCTTTCAACTGCCGCAAGAACACCGTCCGCCGTTCGATTTCGCTGGCGTGTAAACGGTATTGAATTCGCAGTCGCTGGCGGCCGTCCACGCTGGGCTGGTTGTAGGGCAGCACGCGGTTATCCAGATAGGGGAGGTCTTCGGTCATGGCGGCCAGCACCAGTCCGCCGCTGAAGACGCGTTCGTAGATTTGGCGCACCGCTGGGCTCAGCAGGTGCAGCGCTTTGCCCCGCCAGCCGGGGCGGTTGGTCAGCCACTCCATGGGCGGTATTGCGCCGAATGACTGGACGGTGCCGTATTTTTGCCCCTCCCAGAAGTAGAAGTCGTTGAGTCCGATCTCTTTGTTCGCGGCTATGGTCCTGTGGCCGGGGTGCGGCCAGATCTCGATCGGGTCCAGGAGGTGGCGCATCAAGTTGCGCCCCACCCAGTCTGAGCCGTTGGCCAATCCGCGCGGCCAATCGCCCGAACGGGAGTTGAGCAACAGCACCGGGGTGATCAGCGCGCCGGCGGCCAGCACCACCACGTTGGCTTTCAGCGCGAGCATGTCGGAGCGATGCTGGCAGATTACCTGCCGCACTCGGGTGCGGTCGGCCTCGAGGCGCACCACGCGACAGTCGGCGAGCAGGTGAGCACCGTGCTCGGAAACGGCGGGCAGCACGCCGTTGCGGGCGGCGTCGTTTTTGCAGGACTGCGCGCAGAGGTAGGTCTGACAGGTGGCACAGTCTTCGGTGTAATCACAGGCCATCGGCAGGTGATAGGGATGCAATCCGCGACCTGCCAGATAGTTGACCAGCGCCTGGTTGTCGGGCGAGAACGGCGGTGCCGGGGGCAGATCGACCTCGGCCGCCTCCGGACGCAACGGATCGGGCTGGCCGCGGACCCCGAGCAGTGTTTCGGCCTCGGCGTACCAGGGCCGTAGTTGGTCGTAGGTGAGCGGCCAGGCCTCGGGCACAGTGGAATCGCCGGGGTCGCGGAAGTTTTGCCGGGGAGTGAAATCACCAACGAAAAACCGCTCGCAGACCATGCCGTAGAGGGCCGAGGACCCGCCGGTCCCGCTGCCGATGAACGGCACAAACCGTTTTGGGCGGTGCCCGCTGATGTCTTCGATTTCGTCGGTTGTGCGACCGGCCCGGGCCAAGGCGTCGTAGTGGGTTTTTGCCGAGCGGTAGGCCAACGGCTCAGCCAGTTCAGGTATCGCGGCGCGAATGGTTCCCGGCACTCCGGGCAGTGTCGAGTGTCCCTTTTCGACGAAAAGCACCCGCCGGCCCGAGCGGGCCAATCGGTAGCCCAGCATCCCGCCGCCCATGCCGGTGCCCACGACAATCACGTCCCACACGACGCGTTCGGCCTCGCGCGCACTCAGGTCGCCGTCAGCCAAAATCGAGCTCCTCAGCAGATGATGGCCCAAAGCATGGCCCGGCCTGGCGAATCGAGATCGTATCACCCGTTCGCCACGACAGACGGGGCCTTTACAGGGTCGCAGCCACGATGGCCAGCTCGACGGGCCTCGGCGTGATCGAGCAAGCTATCCGGACCCGCGAACAAGACCGCGTGCTGCCCGCCGTTTCCGAGCACCGCGTGAGCCCTGTTCGCCAATCCGAGTGATCCGGGTCAGGTGCTAGCATCCGCCCATGGCTCAAGGCGGCGCCCAGGTGCGGATCGGAATCTTGGGCGCTTCAAGCTACGCGCCGACGACGCTCATCAACCCGGCGCGGGGCAGCGATGAGGTCGTGGTGGCCGCAGTGGGAGCACGCGATTTGTCCAGTGCTCAGGCCTTTGCCGCCAAGCACGGCATCGCCCGGGCGCACGGCAGCTACGAGGCGCTGATCGCCGATCCAGATCTGGATGCCGTCTACGTCCTGCTGCCGACCAGCATGCACGGCAAGTGGACGCGGGCCGCGCTTGCCGAGGGCAAGCACGTGCTGTGCGAAAAGCCATTCACTGCCAATGCCGCCGAGGCCCGCGAGATCGCCGAACTGGCCGCCACGTCAGACCGGGTCGTGATGGAGGCAATCCAATTCCGCCACCATCCGTTGACGTTGCGCGTCGAGCAGATCATCGCCTCGGGCGAGCTGGGCAAACTGGAGCGGGTGGACGCCGTCTTGTGCGTGATGCTGGGGAAGTTCTCGGGCAACTGCTACAACTACTCCTTTGCCGGTGGCGCGATGATGGATGCCGGAAGCTATGTGGTCAACATGCTGCGCACGTTCGGCGGCTCGACCCCGGAAGTCGTTTCGGCACGGGCTACCCTGCGCGATCCCAGGGTGGACCGGGCCATGACGGCCGAGTTGCGCTTCGCGAGCGGGCACACCGGCCGGCTCCGCTGCGCGCTGTGGTCGTCGGATCTGTTTCGGGCGACCGCCAAGGTGGTGGGCGACCGTGGCGAGCTGCGTTGGCTCAGTCCGGCGGCACCCCACCTCTTCCCTCGGCTCTCGATCCGATCAGCCGAGGGAAAGCGGGTGGAGCGCTTCCCGCGGCGTGTCACCTATGCCTATCAGCTTGACGCTTTCGCCGCGGCCGTGCTGCGCGGGGAGCCGGTGCGGACTACGCCGGCAGACGCGGTCGAGAACATGACCGTCATCGATGCGATCTACCGCGCTGCGGGCCTACCGCTCCGCGAGCCGAGCTGAGCGCCGAAACCGATTCGCCCGGTTGGCACTTCGACAAGCACGTGGCTTGCCGTGCCGACACATAGGCGGAGGCGATAGATCGGGTGCGGTCGCTCCCGCCTACGAACGCCGCTGCGGCCCGATTCACCGAGCAACGATCAGCCGAAGCCAATGGCCCAACGCTTAGTTGACATTCGTAGAACAAGGCATAATGACCGACGCCGCCTACGAACACGACGACTGAAAGGCCAGAACCTGGGATGAAATTTGTGCTGGCAAGCTATGGAGGTCGCGGCGATGTCGAGCCCGCCGTCGTTGTCGCGCGTGAGCTGGTGCGCCGAGGGCACGACGTGCGCATGGCCGTTCCGCCCAACCTGATTGGCTTCGCCGAGGCTGCTGGCTTTGCGGCGGTCGCCTACGGGCTGGATTCGCAGGCCATTCTGGACGCTCAGCGCAATTACTGGACGTGTTACTTCGGCACCCCCTGGAAGATGAAAGAGCTGAACAGGATTGGGCGCCAAACACACGAGTTCGCCATCCAGTGCTGGGGGGAAATGACAACGACGCTGGCGTCGGTGGCGGACGGGGCCGACCTGCTGCTCACCGGCCTGATTTTTGAGCAGCCCGCTGTCAACGTCGCGGAACGTTACGACATTCCGTTGGCCGCGCTGCATTTTTTCCCGGTGCGGGCCCACGGTCAGCTCCTGCCGTTTCTGCCGGCGGGGTTGACGCGTGCGGCAATGACGGTGAACGACTGGTTGCTTTGGCGCACGACGAAAACGCTCGAGGACGCGCAGCGCCGTGAACTCGGCCTACCGCAGGCAACGGCTCCCGCGCCGCGGCGGGTCGCCCAACGGGGATCGCTGGAGATCCAGGCTTATGACCAGGTGTGCTTTCCCGGGCTGGCGGCCGAATGGGCGAAATTCGATGGCCGGCGGCCCTTCGTCGGGGCACTGGCGATGGAGCTGGCGACGGATGCCGACGAGGAGGTCTTGTCGTGGATTGCCGGGGGAACACCGCCGATTTGCTTTGGCTTCGGCAGCGTACCGGTGGGGTCCGCGGCCGACACGATCACCATGATCGGCGCGGCCTGCGCGGAGTTGGGCGAGCGCGCCCTGGTTTGCGCCGGCGGGAGTGACTTCAGCAACGTCCCCCATTTCGAGCACGTCAAGGTGGTCGGCGTGGTGAATTACGCGGCGATCTTTCCGGCCTGCCGCGCGGTCGTGCACCACGGGGGCGCGGGCACCTTGGCCGCGGCCTTGCGGGCCGGGGTCCCCCAGCTGATCCTCTGGACGTTGCCCGATCAGCCGTTCTTTGCGGCTCAGCTCAAACGGCTGAAGGTTGGCGCCGGGCGGCGCTTTTCGAGCACTACCGAGAAAGCACTGACCGCGAACCTGCGCACCATCCTGGCCCCCGAGTACCTCATCAGGGCCCGCGAGGTCGCCGCCCGGATGACCAAACCCGCCGAAAGCGCTCGCGCCGCTGCTGATCTTGTGGAAAATTTCGCCCGTCGCACAACTCGTCGGGGATGGACGACGTAATCGATTCGGCTTTGCCAGCCGAATTGCCCTCGAAGCCGGTCGAGGACGTTGCGATCCGCGCGCGTGCCAAAACTTAGTGGTCTATTGCACCGGCGTTGGATAGACTGCCGGGCAGTTAGCCGGGGCGGGAGGCCCCTGGTTTCATTTCACCGAACGCGCACGGGGGACTGAAGGGCTGGGTTCCGCGATGGCTGAAGGCGTGTTCGGACGCAGCGACGCCGAGATCGAACTCTTGGTGCGCGGCATGCGGGCGGGGATCGCAGTCGTAGGCTTCGGCTACATCGGCACGGTGATCGGTGCCGTGCTGGCTGATCGCGGTTGGCCCGTGACGGGGATCGACGTGAGACAGAGCGTTGTCGACGAGATCAATCTGGGCAAGACCACCGTGCCTGAGCCGGGGCTTGGCGAGCTCGTGTCCAACAACGTCCGCGTCGGCCGGCTTCGCGCCACGACCGATTTCGCCGCCCTCGCCGACAACGACTTCGTCATTGTTACCGTCGGTACGCCGCTGGGCCCGGACTACGAGCCCATCGTCGACGACATCAAGGCGGCGGCGCGGGCCGTGGGGGAGCACCTGCGCGCCGGGCACCTCGTCATCCTCAAGAGCACGGTGCCGCCCGACACCACCCAAAAGCTCGTTCAGCCGATCCTGGAGGAGACGTCCGGATTGCGGGCCGGGGTCGACTTCGGGTTGGCGTTTTGCCCCGAGCGGCTGGCCGAAGGTCAAGCCATCCACGAGCTGACATCCATCCCGGTCGTCGTCGGTGCTGTCGAAGAGCGCAGCGCCCGCGCCTGCTCCAC
>DATJPQ010000201.1:0-16526 GCA_035506315.1 Opitutaceae bacterium | reverse complement strand
TCGCGCAGGAGCCCCCTCCGGCCTACCTCGACCCGGCCCGGCCGCAGCCGGCCCGCATCCAGGATCTCATCTCGCGCATGACCCTCGAGGAAAAAGCCTCGATGATGCAGAACACCACTCCCGGGGTCGCACGGCTCGGCATCCCCAAGTACGATTGGTGGAGCGAGGCGCTGCACGGTGTCGCCAACGCCGGCGCCGCCACGGTGTTTCCCCAGGCGATCGGCCTCGCCGCCATGTGGGACGAATCGCTGCACCATGAGATCGCGCAGGTCATCGGTGTCGAAGGGCGCGCGAAATTCAACGGCTACGTTGGCACGCCGCAGGAGGGCACGATTTTCCACGGTCTCACCTTCTGGTCGCCCAACATCAATATCTTCCGCGACCCGCGCTGGGGCCGCGGGCAGGAGACCTATGGCGAGGATCCGTTTCTGACCGCGCGCCTTGGCGTGGCTTTTGTGCACGGCCTGCAGGGCGACAACCCCGACTATCTGCAGGCCGCGGCCTGCGAAAAACACTTCGCCGTGCACAGCGGGCCGGAACCGCTGCGGCATAACTTCGATGTGTCGCCGTCCGCGGCCGACCTGCACGAAACCTACCTGCCGGCGTTCGAGGCGCTCGTGCGGGAGGCGCACGTCGAGATCGTGATGACCGCCTACAACTCGCTGTACGGCACACCCTGCTCGGTCAGTCCGCTCCTTTACTCGCAGCTGGAGAAGTGGGGCTTTAACGGCCATGTGACGTCGGACTGCGGGTCGGTGGCCGATCTCGTCCACACCTACAAGCGCGCGGCCGACGCCGCGGAGGCCGAGGCGTTGGTCCTCAAGGCCGGCATGAATGTGACCTGTGGCGGGGAGGGGCCCGGCATCGTCGAGGCGGTCCGGCGCGGCCTGATCGCCGAATCCGTGGTCGATGAGCGCCTCACTGCGCTGTTGCGGACGATGTTCCGTCTGGGCTTCTTCGATCCCAAGGACCGCGTGCCCTACAACCGGATCAAGCCCTCCGAGAACGATGCGCCGGAGCATTCGGCCCTGGCGGTCCGCGCGGCGCGGGAGGCGATGGTCCTGCTGAAAAACGACGGCCTGCTGCCGCTGCAAAAGGGCGCCTTGCACCGCGTGGCCGTCATCGGCCCCAGCGCGAGTTCCGTGCCCGCGCTCGTCGGCAACTACAACGGCTCGCCCTCGAAGCCGGTGACGATCCTCGACGGCCTGAAGGCTGCGCTCGGACCCGGAGTGCAGGTGGATTATGCGCACGGTTGCGAGTACGCGGCGCGACCGGACATCGTGCGGCCGATCCCGAACATCTGGTATCGCGGCGAATACTTCGCCAATCGGGAGCTGGCGGGCGAGCCCGCGGCCAGACGCACCGAGCGGCCCTTGAGTTTCGATTACTGCACGTGTCGCCCCAACCCCAAGCGCCTGCCGTCCGGCGTGCCCGAAAAGGACATCTCCGTCCGCTGGAGTGGCGAGATGCTCACGACGCTGGCCGGCGATTACGAGTTGATGGTGCGGGGTCGCGGCGGATTCCGCCTCAAGCTCGGAGGCGAGACGGTCATCGACTCCTGGACGCCCAACCCCGGCGAGGCGGGCTGGGAGAGACATGTCAGCGTCACGCGTTCGCTGCCGGATAACGCGTCCATTCCCATCGTGCTGGAGTATGTCCAGGGAGATGGCGCCGTGATGATATCGCTCGAGTGGAAGACGCCGGAGGTGCGCGCGGGCGAGGCCGACGCGCTCGCGAAGGCAAAGAACGCCGATGTGATCGTGTATGTCGGCGGCATTTCGGCGCAGCTCGAAGGCGAGGAAATGACGGTGGACTACGAAGGGTTTTCGGGCGGCGACCGCCTGCGCATCGAGCTCCCGGCCCTGCAGCAGGAGTTGCTCGAGAAACTGCATGCCACCGGCAAGCCCATCGTGTTCGTCAACCTTTCGGGCAGTGCAATCGCGCTGCCGTGGGCCGACGAACATCTGAACGCCATCCTGCAGGCGTGGTATCCCGGCCAGGCCGGCGGCACGGCCGTCGCCGACGTCCTGCTTGGCAACTATAACCCCGCCGGCCGGCTCCCGGTCACGTTTTACCGGGCAACCTCCGACCTGCCCGATTTCAAGGACTACGCCATGGCCGGGCGTACCTATCGCTATTTTGCCGGCAAGCCGCTCTACGCCTTCGGCCATGGCTTGAGCTACACGAAATTCGACTACACCCGCCTGCGCGTCGCGCCCGCGGCCCAGGGCGCCCTGGCCGTGACCGTCGACGTGACCAACGCCGGCGCTCGCGATGGCGACGAGGTCGTCCAGCTCTACGCCACGCCGCCCGCCGCCTCGCACCCGCGCGAGATCCGCGCCCTGTGCGGTTTCGACCGTGTACACCTAAAGGCCGGCGAGACGCGGACCGTGAGCGTGACCGTGCCGGCGACTGCCCTGCGCCGCTGGAGCGACCACGACAAGGACTACCATACGCCTGCGGGCGATTGGACCATCGCCGTCGGCGCTTCGTCGGCCGACATCCGCCAGAGCGCCACCGTGAAACTCTAGATTCATCCGCCGCCCGGCCCGGTGCCGAGGTCGGTCGGCGTACCTTGCCTATGACGGTAAAGTAACCTCAGTGATGCCACCACGCGTCGATCGTAGTATCACGGAAATATGCTCATGCCCAGAGTCCTCATTCGTACCTTCCTTGGCGCCGCGGTTCTCACCACCTCGGCTCGCCTCGCGGCGGAGATCCCCTCCACCGCCACGCCGACCGTCATCGTGAGCACGTCCGCCCAGCCGGTGGCGAAAGGCAAATTCGAGCCGACGTGGTCTTCGTTG
Source organism: Opitutaceae bacterium (assembly GCA_035506315.1). Classification (GTDB taxonomy): domain Bacteria; phylum Verrucomicrobiota; class Verrucomicrobiia; order Opitutales; family Opitutaceae; genus MWDT01. The sequence continues at coordinate 13,719 of DATJPQ010000201.1, read as the reverse complement.
CATCAATACCAGGGGCCGGATTGGTTTCGCGATGCGAAGTTCGGCATCTGGGCCCACTGGGGTCCGCAGTGCGAGCCGGGCATGGGAGACTGGTATGCGCGCCATCTGTATCTTGAGAACGGCCCGTTGTGGGGCACGAACGTCACGGCCTTCCACCGCCAGACCTACGGCCACCCCTCCCAGGCCGGGTTCAAGGACGTCATCCACCGCTGGAAGGCGGAGAACTGGAATCCCGACAAGCTCGTCGCCCTCTACAAGCGTGCCGGCGCCCGGTATTTCTTCGCCCTCGCCAATCACCACGACAACTTCGACCTCTGGGACTCGCCCTACCAGCCGTGGAACTCCGTACGCGTCGGCCCGCAGAAGGACATCATCGCCGGCTGGGCCAGGGCTGCCCGCGCGAACGGCCTGAAATTTGGCGTCAGTGTGCACGCCGCCCATGCCTGGAGCTGGTACGAGCCCGCCCAGGGCGCGGACAAGAAAGGCCCGCTCGCCGGCGTGCCCTACGACGGCAAGCTCACGGCCAAGGACGGCAAAGGCACCTGGTGGGAAGGCCTCGACCCGCAGGATCTCTATGAGCAAAGGCACGCGCCGTCTCCGGACTTCGACGACCCCGGCAAGATCCACCAGCGCTGGGACTGGGGCAACGGCGTGACTCCGCCCGACCGGGCCTACTGCGAGAAGTTCTACAACCGCACGGTCGACCTGATCGACCGCTACCAGCCCGACTTGATCTACTTCGACGACACCGCGCTGCCCCTCTGGCCGGTGAGCGATGCGGGGCTGAAGATCGCGGCCCACTTCTACAACCGCAACAACCAGTGGCACGGCGACGACGGCGTGATGTTCAACAAAGTCCTCGATGCCGGGCAGCGGCGGTGCATGGCCTGGGATATCGAGCGCGGCAGCAGCAACCAGATCGAGCCGCAACCGTTCCAGTCGGACACCTGCCTCGGCAACTGGCACTACGAAACCAGCATCTTCGAGCATCACGGCTACAAGAGCGCGAAGACGATCGTGCAAACCCTGATCGATGTCGTCAGCAAGAACGGCAACCTCCTCCTCAACGTCCCGCTGCGGGGCGATGGCACGCCCGATGCCGACGAACTCGAGATCGTCGAAGGCATCGCCCGGTGGATGCAGGTGAATCAGGAAGCCATCCATGGCACGCGCCCGTGGAAGGTGTTGGGCGAAGGTCCGCAGATGACCGGCGCTGTGGCGCTCCAGGGCCAGGGCTTCAACGAAGGGAAGGGAAAACCCTTCACCGCCGAGGACGTGCGCTTCACCACGAAGGGCGATGTGCTTTACGCCTTCATCATGGGCGCACCCACAACCGCCGTGCACATCAAGTCGCTCGGCGCCGGTGCGAAGCTGCTGGAGACGAAGATCGCCAAAGTGACGTTGCTCGGGGGAAACGAGACGGTCCGTTGGTCGCAGACGGCGGAGGATTTGACGATCGAGGCGCCGCACGGACCCGTGAGCGAGATCGCGACGGTTTTTGAAATCCACACCCAATAATTACCGTGGAAAGGTGCTGAACGATGAAAACACGATTCCTGCTGAAATTGGTTTGCGGCGTCGCGTGGCTGTTCTCGCCCGGTCCCGCGTTCCCCGCTGCGACGGGACTGGATCCGGTCGACCAGATGCAGATTGTGCCCGGCATCACCGGGGAGGGCTTCTCGTTTGCCCGTCTGGAAAACGGGGTCCAGTTCCGCGCCAACGGCATCACGAAAAACATCATTTTCTACGGGCCGGACACTGTCCGGGTGAATGCAAACCTCGGCCGGAGCTACACGGCCCAACCCAGCCTCACGGTCGTGGCCCGGCCGGCGGCGGTGGCGTTCGCTGTCCAAGAGTCGCCCGGGTCACTGGCCGTCAACGCGGAGAAGCTGCGCATAGTGGCCAACAAGACGACGGGCGCGCTCACATTCCTCGACTCCGACGGCCGGGAACTCACTCGCGAGCGGACGGATGCTCCGGGCACGCTCAAGGAGGTGACGATTTCTGGCGCTCCCACCTACGAAATCACGCATACGTTTACGCTTGCGGCGGATGAATCGCTCTACGGCCTCGGCCAGTACAACCGGCCCTACATGGACTACCGCGGCCAGGAGGTATTGCTCGTCCAGACCAACATCGGCATCGTTGTGCCCCTCCTGATCTCCACGAGGCGTTACGGCGTCATGTGGGACATCTATTCGAAGATGACCTTCAAGGACGACGCGAGCGGCGCCACCCTTTGGGCCGAGAGCGCCCCGGCCGGGATCGATTACTACTTCATCGCCGGCGATACGATGGACGGCGTGATCGCCGGCTATCGGAATCTCACCGGGCCCGCGCCGATGTTCCCGAAAGCGGCGTTTGGCCTCTTCATGAGCAAGGAGCGCTACAAAACGCAGGACCGCCTCATCGAAGTTGTGCGCAATTTTCGCCAGAACGGCTTCCCCCTCGATTACATCGTGCAGGACTGGCAATACTGGGGCGGCGCCAAGGACGGCACCTGGAGCGGCATGATCTGGAACAAGGAACGCTACCCCGATCCCGCCGGCCTCACCCGGACGCTGCACGATGAGTTGCACGTCAAACTCATGATTTCGATCTGGCCGTCGATCGGCAACGATACCGCGCTGGCCCACGAACTCGACGCCAAGGGCCTCCGCTTTGCGCCGCTGCACTGGATCTCGCAACAGGCGCTCATTTACGACGCCTACAGCCCCGAGGGCCGTGCGATCTATTTCAAGCACATCAAGAAAGGCCTGCTCGACGTCGGCGTGGACGCCCTCTGGATGGACGGCACCGAGGTCGAGGTCGGCGGGGCCTGTCACGATCCGGTCGCCGTCGAACGCGACATCAAGAGCCTCGGCCGAAATGCGCTGGGCGACTTCACGCGCTACCTGAATCCCTACAGCCTCCTCACGACGAAAGGCACCTACGAGGGCCAGCGCGCCACGAGCGACAAACGCGTCTTCACCCTCACGCGTTCGGCCTGGACGGGACAGCAGCGCTATGCCGCGCTCCCGTGGTCGGGCGACACGACCGCCAGTTGGGAGACCCTGCGCAACCAGATCTCCGGCGGCGTCAATGTCGCCATGGCCGGCCTGCCTTACTGGACCCAGGACACGGGTGGCTTCTTCGTGAATTACCCGCAGGGCGAGCGGAATCCCGAATACCAGGAACTCTACGCCCGGTGGAATCAGTTCGCGATCTTCAATCCCGTCTATCGGATCCACGGTACCAGCATCGAGCGCGAACCCTACCTCTTCCAAACGCTCGCGCCGGAGATTTACCAATCGCTGCTCGGCGCGGCGCAGCTCCGCTACGAGCTGCTGCCCTACATCTATTCGCTCGCCTGGCAGAGCACCGCCCACGGCTACACCCTGATGCGCGGCCTGCCGATGGACTTTCCGGACGACCGGCGCGTGCGCCAGACGGATGACGCGTTCATGTTCGGACCGGCCTTCCTCGTTCACCCGATCACCCGCGCCATGTATCACGTGAGCGATCCTCCGCCGGTCACGATCCCGGTCGAGGCGTTGCGGACGCCGGATGGCAGGCCGGGTCTCGCCGTGCAGTATTTCGAAGGCGTGGATTTCGAAAAACCCGCCGGCCGGACGATCGACGAGAAGATCGAACACAGCTGGCCCGGCCCGCCGCTGGCCAACCCGCCGCCCGGCCTCACCAGCTTCGACAACTTTTCCGCCCGCTGGGAGGGGACTGTGACCGCACCCGAGGCCGGCGAGTATGAGTTCGCCGTCGAATACGACGACGGCGCCCGCCTCTATCTCGACGGCAAGCTTGTCGCCGACGACTGGAGCTTCGGCCCCAAACGCTACCGGCTCGCCAAAATCACGCTCGCCCAAGGCCAGAAGCTGCCCGTGAAGGCCGAGTTTCACCAAGGCGGCCAGGAGCGCTACTTCCGTCTCGGCTGGCGTACGCCGGGCGAACGCCGCGCCCTGGCCAACACCACGAAGAAACTCGACAACACCATGGAGACCTACCTGCCCGCCGGGGCCGGATGGTACGATTTCCAGACGAACGAACGCTTCGCCGGCGGCCAGACGGTGAAGAAGCATTGCCCGCTCGACACCCTGCCGGTTTACGTCCGCGCCGGCTCCATCGTGCCCATGGGCCCGGCGGTTCACTACGTGACCGAGCGGCCCGATGCCCCCTACGAGATCCGCATCTACCCCGGCGCGGACGCGAAGTTCACGATCTACGAGGACGACGGCGAGACCTACGACTACGAAAAGGGCCAACACGCCATCTACGATCTCGTCTGGCACGATGCCGCCCAAGCCCTCACTATCGGCGCCCGCGAGGGAGCCTTTCCGGGCATGATCGCGCAGCGAAAGCTTACGATCGTCTTGATGACGCCGGGCAGCGCCTCCTCCGCCGCAACCGCCACGGTCCCCACCAGGACCGTGACCTACAGCGGTGAACGGGTGGAGGTGAAATTCACCAACTAAATTTCTCGTCAACTCCACTCCCATGAATCCAGCTGCAATCATCCGCTCCAGCCCGGCCCGTTTTTACCGCGCCATCGTGGCGGGTCTCCTCCTGGTGATGGCGTGGTCCACCTTGATGGCGGTCGGTGCCGATCCGGCGCCTGCAATCGCCCCCGACACGCCGGCGAAGATTTTCCCGTTGGATTCTGTCCGGCTGTTGGAAACGGGGCCTTTCGCCCCGGCGGTCAAAGCGAATCGTGACTACCTTCTGGCCCTCGAACCGGACCGTTTGCTCGCTCCCTTCCGGCGCGAGGCGGGTCTGCCGCCCAAGGCGCCGTCCTATGGCAACTGGGAGAGCGGCGGGTTGGACGGGCATACGGCCGGCCACTACCTCTCCGCGCTGGCCAACATGATTGCCTCCGGCGAAGACACTCCGGATGCGCAGCTCCGCCGGCGCCTCGACTACATGGTGGACGAGTTGCAGGCCTGCCAAAAGGCCTTCGGCGGCGGCTACGTCGGCGGTGTGCCCGGCGGCCGGGCGCTCTGGACCGCGGTCGCCGGCGGCGACATCCAGGCGGTCAACCGCAAATGGGTGCCCTGGTATAACCTCCACAAGACCTTCGCCGGACTGCGCGACGCCTATCGCGAAGCGGGCAACACCCAGGCGCGCGACGTGCTGGTGGGCCTGGGCGATTGGTGCGTCACCCTCACTTCCCATCTGAGCGACGAGCAGATGCAGCAGATGCTCAACCAGGAGCATGGCGGCATGAACGAAGTGCTGGCCGATATCTACGCGATCACCGGCGACCGGAAATACCTCGTGACCGCGGAGCGGTTCAACCACCGCGCCATCCTCGACCCGCTCATCCGGCAGCAGGATCAACTCACCGGCAAACACGCCAACACGCAGATCCCCAAAGTCGTCGGCCTTGAGCGCATCGCGACGCTGACCGGCGACAAGGCGGCCGGCGCGGGTGCCCGCTTCTTCTGGGAAACCGTCACACAGCATCGCTCCGTTGTCTTTGGCGGGAACAGCGTGTCCGAGCATTTCAACGATCCGCACGATTTTCACGGCATGTTATTGCACCGGGAAGGCCCCGAGACCTGCAACACCTACAATATGCTCCGCCTCACGGAGGAGCTCTTCGCCAGCGCGCCGGGCGCCGCCTATGCCGACTATTACGAGCGCGCGCTGTACAACCATATCCTCGCCTCCATCAATCCCACCCACCCGGGCTATGTGTACTTCACGCCGATCCGGCCCGACCATTACCGGGTCTACTCGGTGCCGGGCGAGGGCTTTTGGTGCTGCGTTGGCACCGGCATGGAAAATCCCGGCAAGTACGGCGAGTTCGTTTACGCGCAGGCCCGTGACGGGATTTACGTCAATCTCTTCATCGCCTCCGAACTGAAGGAGGCCTCGCTCGGTCTCACGTTGCGGCAGGACACCGCCTTTCCCGACGAAGAGAGCTCCCGGCTCACGTTGAAGCTCGCCCGGCCGCAGGCTTTCACGCTTTACCTGCGCGAACCCGGCTGGGTTGCGCCCGGCGCCTACACGGTCAAGGTCAACGGCAGTCCGGTGCCCGTCACGACGGCGCCGTCCTCCTATGTCGCGGTGCGCCGCGAGTGGCGGAATGGCGACAAGGTTGAGATCGCGATGCCCATGCACACCTATGTGGAAGACCTGCCGGACGGCTCTCCCTGGTATGCGATCCTGCACGGCCCCATCGTACTGGCCCATCCGGCCGGTACCTGGGAGTTGACCGGGCTGCGCGCCGACGATTCCCGGATGGCGCACGTGGCCGGAGGACCGGTGGTGCCGCTCGACCAGGCACCCGTGCTGCTGGCGGATGCCGGCGCGATCCCCGCCAAGGTCGTGGCCGATCGGGCGGCCGGTCCCCTGCATTTCCGGCTGGTGGGCGTCGTCGAACCTCCGGCGCCGGACGGCCTGGCCCTGATCCCCTTCTTCCGTCTGCACGACACCCGCTACCAGATGTATTGGGAGATCACGACCCGCGAGGGCCTCGCGGTTCGCCAAGAACAGCTGGCCGCGGCCGAGCGCGCCCGGGCCGCCCGCGAAGCGGCCACGCTCGACCGGGTCGCCCCGGGCGAGCAGCAGCCGGAGGTCGAGCACGCCTTTCAAGGCGAGGAAACGGAGACCGGCATCTACAACGGCCGGCGTTGGCGCCACGGTCGCCAAATCCAATACACGCTCGATGCCCGCGGCGAGAAAGCCGCCGTCCTCTCCGTCACTTACTCGGGCGACGACTCCGGCCGGACTTTCGACATCTTCGCCAACGATACCCTGGTCGCCACCCAGAATCTCATGGGGGAGAAGCGCGGGGAATTCGTGGAAAAGACATATGCCATTCCCTCCGCCATCCTCGCTGCCGCGCCCGGCAGCCGCGTGACGGTCAAGTTTGTCGCCAAAAAATCGCTGGCCGGCGGCGTCTATGACGTGCGCCTGCTCCGGCCCGGCGGTCTGCCGCCGGGGACACAGGCGGAATTAACCCTGAAACCAGCCGGCAAAGAATGAAACGCTCCTTGTTCCATCTTTCCGCCTGGGCCTTGCTGGCCGCATTCGCCTGGCACTCCGTCACGAGCGCGCACGCCGAGGCGGCGGCTTCGGACCTTTCCATTCTGACCAGGCCAACGACGGGTGGGGACTGCGTCACGATTGTCGGCGGCAGGAAAGTCGCCGCGGTGGCGTTTGATGCGCAGGACTACCCCGTCGTCCAATTGGCGGCCGGCCTGTTGGCGGATGATGTCCAGCGGGTGACGGGGCAGCGCCCCGTGGTGACCAATGATCCCGCCGGTTCGCCGCAACTGATTGTCGTCGGAACGTTGGGAAAGAGCGCGTTGATCCAGCAGTTGGCCGCCGCCGGGAAACTGCGGAATCTCGACCAGATCCAGGGCCGGTGGGAAGGCACGCTCATGCAGGTGGTCCTGGCGCCATTTCCCGGCGTGGAACGCGCTCTGGTCATCGTCGGCAGCGACCGGCGCGGCACCGCCTACGGCTTGATGCAGCTCTCGGAGGCGATCGGGGTGTCGCCCTGGTATTGGTGGGCCGATGTGCCGGTCCGGCATCGCGAGGCTCTGGCCCTCAAGCTCGCCGCGCCGCGCCTGGACGCACCCGGCGTGAAATATCGCGGCATCTTCATCAACGACGAGGACTGGGGGCTCTTCCCCTGGGCGGCGAAAACCTTCGATCCGGAATCTGGCAACATCGGCCCGAGGACTTACGAGAAGATCTTCGAACTCATGCTCCGGCTGCGGCTGAACTATCTTTGGCCGGCGATGCACGCATGCAGCACGGAATTCGGCGCCGTGCCGGAGAACTACGCGCTCGCCGACAAGTTCGCCATCGTCGCCGGTTCGTCCCACTGCGAGCCGATGCTCTGCAACAACGTGCATTGGGACGAGCGTGAAAAAGGGCGCTGGAATTACAGTCTGAATCGAGAGGCCATCCATGCCTATTGGGAGGAGAACGTGAAGGCCCGCGGGGCCCAGGAGGCCGTCTGGACCATCGGCATCCGCGGCATCCATGACCAGGGGATGGAAAAGCCGCCGGACGAACTGCCGGACCGGATCAGCCTGATGAGCGAGGTCTTTCGCGATCAACGCGAGTTGCTGGATCGCAACGTGAGCAAGGCATGGGGTCCGGTCTCCCAGTGCTTCGTGCCCTACAAGGAGGTCCTGCCGATCTACGACGCCGGTTTGCAGGTGCCCGACGATGTCACGCTCGTATGGGTCGACGACAATTTCGGCTACATCCGCCGCCTCAGCTCGCCCGCCGAGCGGAACCGCTCCGGCGGATCGGGCGTGTACTGGCATGTTTCTTATTACGGTGGGCCGCACTCCTACACCTGGATCAACACCACCGCGCCCGCCTTGATGTGGGAGGAGTTCCACAAAGCCTGGGAGAACGACGCGCGCACGCTCTGGGTGATCAACGTCGGCGACATCAAGCCGATGGAGCTCGGCATCGACTACTTCGCCCGGCTGGCCTGGACGCCGGACGGCCTCCCATTGGGTTCGCAACGCCGGTTCTTCAGCGACTTTGTCGCGCGAATCTTTGGCGCGGAACTCGCGCCGCCGATAACCGATCTGCTCGGGGATTTCTACCGGCTCGGCACGGTGCGCAAACCCGAGCTGATGGAGCGCAAGTGGGCGCTCTCGCTGACGGCGGAACGCGCGAACCAGCTGGAGCGCGACTACCGGGAATTGCTTGCCCGCGAACTGGCGATTGCCGGCCGTGTTTCGGTCGAGGCGCGCGACGCCTACACCGAGATGGTCGGTTTCCCCGCCCGCGTGCTCGGCCTGACCGGGCTGATCTTCCTCGCCGACCGGAGCATCCAGTCCGGCCAGGACGTTGCCGCCAACAAACAGACGATCGCCCGCTGGCGGAGCGAACTCGAGGCCCAGGTCGCCCATTACAACACCGGCGTCGCCGGCGGAAAATGGAATCGCATGATGCCGGGGTCCGTGACCGCCGGGGATCTCATGGCGTGGAACAGCCAGGTGCGTTGGCCGTGGGGCGAAAAGCCCGAAACTGCCAAGGGCGAGCCCCCGGTGGTGCGCCCGCCGCTCACGGAACAAAACTGGCGCGACGCCGCTGCGGCCGACCGTCACACCGCGGCCAGCGGGGCTGGCTGGAGTGTCGTCGAGGGGCTTGGACCTTCCGGTCGGGCGGTGGCGCTGCTGCCTGTGAAGCTGGCCAAAGCGTGGGAGGCGGGCGATCCGAAGGCGCCGGCGCTGGAATTCGATTTCCAGAGCCAGGGCGGCGCGGCGGATATCTGGATAGATTTTCTGCCCTCGTTTCGTCTCTTTCCCGGCATGAAATTGCGCGTGGCGGCATGGGTGGACAACGCCCCTCCGGTGATCGTCGAGGTGCCGGGTTCCAGCGGTGCCGAAAATGAGAACGGCCAGGTGCGGAGCCAGGGCGTGCAGGACAATTACGTCCGCGCTCGCGTGCCCCTGCCCGCCATGGCCGCCGGCAAGCACGTGCTCGCCCTCCAGGCGATGGATCCCGGTGTGGTCGTCGACCGGGTATATCTGCCTTGAAAGGGTCCACCCGGATGAAATCGGTTCTTCTGTTTCGACCTCCCGCGCTGCGGGTGCATGCCGGCACGCTCCATCTCCACGGCGAAACAACTTTCACCACACTCAGAAAATGAAAATTCCCGGTACCAAAACGATGCACCATGCCGCCGGTTGGATGATTCTTTCCGCGGCCGCGAGCTGGGCTGCGCCGGCCAGACTCGCAATCGATCTCGGCGCTTCCGGTCACGCGATCCCGGCGAGCTTCTACGGTTTGATGACCGAGGAGATCAACTACAGCTACGATGGCGGACTCTTTGCGGAGCTCATCCGCAATCGCACTTTCCAGGATCCGGCCAATGGCGCGACCAGCCGCGATCCCCGGCCGCCGGTCGGCGTGGTTCCGCCGCATTGGTCGGTTGTCGGCTCGGCCAGCGCGGCAACCAACCGGATCGATCCCGTCAACGCCGCGCTGCCGGTCAACCTCCGGCTCACACTCTCCGGCGGCGCCGGCGGCGTGGCCAACAACGGCTATTGGGGCATCCCGGTGAGGCCGGCGACGAAATACACCGCCACCTTCTACGCGCGCGGCAACGACGGTTTCGCCAGCCCTGTCACCGCCTCGTTGCTCACCGACGCCGGCGATCGGACCGTCGTCAAGGCCGAGACGGGACCACTCACCGCCGCGTGGCAGAAATACACGCTCGCTTTCACGACGCCGGCCGACGCGCCGACCACCGCCGCCGCCCGCTTCGTCCTCTCGGCGAGCGGCACGGGCAGCATCGACTTCAGCTTGGTCTCGCTCTTTCCGCCGACCTATCGGGACGTGCCAAACGGCCTGCGGCCCGACCTCATGAAGCTCCTGGCGGACATGCATCCGGCCTTCATCCGTCTGCCCGGCGGCAATTACGCCGAGGGCAGCCGCTTCGCCGACCGTTTCGCCTGGAAAACGATGATCGGGCCCGCCGACCAGCGTCCGGGGCACATGGGCTGCTGGAGCTACCGCAGCAGCGATGGCTTCGGCCTGCCGGAGTATCTCCTGTGGTGTCAGCAACTCGGGGCTGAGCCCGTGCTCGCGCTCTTCGCCGGCTACACGCTCAATGGCGACTACGTCCACCCGGGCAGCCCGGAGATGGACCTCTACACGAAGGAGGCGCTTGAGGAGATCGAGTATGTCATGGGTCCGGCCGACAGCGAGTGGGGCCGGCGCCGCGCCGCCGACGGATTCCCCGAGCCGTTCAAGCTGAAATACGTCGAGATCGGCAACGAAGACTTCTTCGACCGCTCGGGCAGCTACGAAGGCCGCTTTGCGCAAATGGCCAGGGCGATCCGCGAAAAATATCCGCAGCTCAAGATCATCGCCACGACGCCGGTCACCAGCTGCAAGCCCGACCTCATCGACGACCACATCTACGCGAGCGCCCAGACCATGAAGCGGGAATGGAACCGCTACGACCCGGGCTCCGGCCATCCGGAAGGCCGGAGGCGCGACGGCCTCAAGGTCTTCATGGGCGAATGGGCCACGCAGGGCGGCTCGCCGACGCCCAACCTCATGTCCGCCCTGGCCGACGCGGTTTTCGTCATGGGCCTTGAGCGCAATTCTGACGACGTCGTCATGCAATGTTACGCGCCGCTCTTCGCGAACGTAAACCTCGAGGACCAGGCGAAGGGCCACCCGCGTGGCTGGCAGTGGAACACCAATCTCATCGGTTACGACGCGCTCGGCGCCTTCGGGTCGCCCAGCTACCACGTGCTCGCCGTCTTCGGACAAAACAAGGGCGATGTCGTTGTGCCGGCCACCCTCGATGTTCCGCAGGTCGTGCCGCCTCCGGACCCGCACCCGCACGGCCTCACCGGCGTCGGCACGTATGAGACGAGCGTCGAATACACCAGCCTGGTCGTCACCGGCCCGGATGGCCGCAAACTCACCTCCGACAATCTCGTCGCCGAGACCGGCAAATGGCAGTTCCCGCACGGCCGCTGGTCCGTGGAGGACGGCGTCATCCGCCCGCTTGGGGCCAATCCGCAGTCGTGGGCGCTGGCCGGCGATCCGTCCTGGACGAACTACATCGTCACCCTGCGCGCCCGGAAACTCGGCGGCAATGAAGGCTTCCTCATCCTCTGGCACTCCATCGATGGCGACAATTACCGCTGGTGGAACCTCGGCGGCTGGGGCAACACCGTCTCCCGTTGCGAGTCGTCCGAGAATGGCGGCCGCGAGCCCTATGGCGGCAGCACGCCTTTCACGGTCGAGACGGGCCGCTGGTATGACCTCAAGCTCGAGATCGATGGCCACACCGCCCGCGGCTACGTCGACGGAAAACTTGTCATGGCAGCGACCGACGAGCCCCCGCGGCCGAACGCGACGGCGTTCGCTTCCGCCTCCTATATCACGGCCAGCGGCGAACTGGTCGTCAAGGTCGTCAACTCCGCGGCCACGCCGCTCGAGACGGCCATCCATCTCAAGGCCGCGCAGCAGGTCGGCCCGGGCCGGGCGATTGTCCTCTCCGGCGAGCCCACAGCGGTGAACACGATCGCGCAGCCGACGACTGTCGCGCCGCAGACGGAGCCGCTCACGAACGCCGCTGTCAAGTTTACGCGCACCTTCCCGCCATATTCCGTCACGCTCCTGCGTTTCCCCGTGAAAAAATAGCCCGTCCCGATCGCAAGGACGGCGCGGTGTCCGTCGGATGCCCAGCTTTACCCTCCCGGGCATCGCCTTCTGCCGGATTGCCTAATCGGGAACCGGCCTGATTATGCAAGGCACTTCATGCGCGGCCCGACACCCAGAGCCACTTTCCTTCCACTCGCGATTTTATTCTTCTTCCAGTGGTTTGCCATCGGCCTGTGGAATGTCTCGTTCAGCAACGTACTGAAGCACGCCGGTCTGGAGCGTTACATCCCGCTGGCTTTCACCTGCAACGCGGTGGCGGCGTTCGTCTCGCCGCTGCTGGTGGGATCGTTTGCCGACCGATCCATCCCGCCGGTGAAGTTGATGCGCTGGCTGTACTGGCTGTCGGGATTCTGGCTGACGGCGTTGTTTGCCGCCATCGACTTCGGCTGGGGCGGCGGCCCGATGCTGATTTGCATGCAACTGTACTCGCTGTGCGCCAGTCCCTGCGCCAGTCTGCTGACGGCCATCGCCCTGGGCGCCCTGCGCGACCCGAGTGCGGAATTTGGGCCGATGCGCATGTGGGCCACCGCGGGGTGGATGCTGGCCGGGTCGGCGGTAAGCTGGGTGCTGGCGGCGGACACTTCGGTCCTTTCGGGCTATGTCGCGGGCGGCGTGTGCCTGACCCTGGGTTTTGCCACCTATCGGATGCCCGCCTGGCAGCTGCCCGCCGCCGCCAAGGCGCGCAACTGGAAGGAAGTTTTCGGGCTGGATGCCCTGGTGCTCCTGCGCCACCCCGACCACCGGACCATCCTGATCACGGTCACGCTTTTTGGCATGCCGCTGGCGGCGTTCTATCCTTACACGCCATTGCAGCTCACCGCCCTCGGCGTGGGCCATCCGACCGCCACCATGTCGCTCGGGCAGACCACCGAGTTGGTGACATTGCTGACGCTGGCGGCACTGTTGCGCCGCGTCCGGTTGAAATGGGCGATCCTGCTCGGGCTGGTCATCGGCGTGGTGCGGATGGCGTTGTTTGCGCTCGACACGCGTTATGCGCTGTTGGTTGGCATCACGCTCCACGGGGTGTGCTATGTGCTCTTCACGGTGGTGGCCCAGATCTATCTGGCCGAACGGGTGGAGCGCACCATGCAGGCGCGGGCCCAGGCGCTGTTCGCGATGCTGACGAGCGGCGTGAGCAATCTGCTGGGCTACCTCGGCACCGGCGGCTGGTTCCTCCTGATGACGCACGACGGCGTCACCCACTGGCCGCTCTACTGGTCGGGACTGTGCGCCACGACCCTGGCCATCACGGTGTATTTCGCCTGGGAGTACCATGGCGTGGGCCACGGATTCTTCCGCCAGCCGTCGGACGACTGGAAACCAGACCTCGCCGAACCACCCTTGGGGGCGTAAACGACACCGCCGTCGGCGCGGCGGATGACTGGCGGATCAATCGGAATCTTGGCTCAGCCTTTTCCTTGGCCGTAGGTGGCGCCGGGGCCGTGCTTGCGCTTGAAGTGCTTGTTGCGCAGTTCGACTTCGATGGCCGGCAGCTTGGGTTTGAGTTGGAGCGTCATCAGCGCCATGTGCGCGCAGCATTCGAGCGCCACGGCCACCTCC
>DATJPQ010000200.1:0-15240 GCA_035506315.1 Opitutaceae bacterium | reverse complement strand
TGCTTGAGCTCGGCGGCCGCCGTATCGGATTGGGCCTGGGCCGTGGCGGCTTGCTGGAGCTTTTGCTCGGCGGCGGTGCGGGCGGTCTCGGCGTCAGCCGCGCGTTTCTCGAGGGCGGCCTTGTCGGCGGCGAGGGCGGCGCGGGCCTGGGTGGCTTCGTCGCGCGCCGCGGTGGCGGCGGCGAGGTCGCTCTGCCCGGTCTGAAGCTGGGTGCGGAGGCCATCGGTTTCGTTCCGGGCGGTGGCCAGCGCTTGCTGACTCTGGGCCAGCTGGTCGCGTAGCTGCTTGATCTGATTGGTTGTCGTATCTGATTGGGTCTGCGCCGTGGCGGTTTGCTGGAGCTTTTGCTCGGCGGCGGCACGGGCGGCCTCGGCGTCGGCAACGCGAGCCTCCAGCGCAGCTTTGTCGGCGGCGCGCGCAGTGCGGACCTGGATGGCTTCGTCGCGGGCGGCGGTGAGCTGGGTGCCTAAATCGGCCACCTGGGCGTTGAGTGCCGTGAGTTGAGCCTCCTTGGCCGCGAGACGGTCCGCATCGTCGCGGTTGGCGGAGGGCGGCCGGCTGGCGAGCTGTTGGTTGGCCTCTGCGAGGCGGGTGTTATCGGCGCGCAGTTCACCGATGACCCGGTTGAGCTCGGCGATTTTCCCGGATTCGACCGCTGGTGCGGCCGACTTGGTTGCGGACGGGCTGCCGCCAACTGCAACTGGCGCCTGGCGGGGTCTGTCGGCCAGTTGTTGGTTGGCCTCTACGAGGCGGGTGTTGTCGGCGCGCAGTTCGTTGATGATCCGGGTGAGTTCGGCGATTTTCCCGGCATCGACCGTCGGAGAAGGGGTGGCCGGCGTGGTCGCGGTCGAAGTGGTTGGGGCCGGCCCAATGCCGGCCTGGGCCAATTGTTCGCGCGCGATGCGCAGCTCGCGATTGACCCGGCTCAGTTCGATGGTGGAGCGCTTGACCTCATCGTCGAGGCGGTTGTGGTCGGCTTGCGCCGATTTTTGGAGCGTCTGGAGGCGGGACAACTCCGCACGGAGCTGGCCCACATCGGTCTCGGCGCCGGGGCCGGTCGCCGCGGCGGCATTTTGCTCGGTGCGGGCCGAGGCCTCGTTATTGAGCCGGGTAACGGACAGGCGGGACTGTTCGAGTTGTGCCGAAAGTTCGGCGGCCTGCCGGCGCGCCGTTTCCTTGTCGGCTTGAAGCGAGCGGTTCTCCTCGGCGAGTCGCGCGGCCTGGGCGCGCATCTCCGAAATCTGGGCCTGGTCGGCGGGGGAACCGGACGACCCGCCGCGCTGTGCCGCGGCCAGGCGCGCATTCTCGGCTTCGAGCCGGGCCACGCGGTCGCGCGCTTGCTGCAACTCGATCTGATTGTTCGCCGGCAGGGCGGTCGCGGGCGGCGTGGCCGCTTGGGCGGCGATGGCGGCCTGCAGCTGCTGCTGGAGCTGGGTCTTTTCCTGCTGGAGCCGTTGATTGTCCGCGTTGAGTCTGGCGCGGGCGGCTTCGGCGTCGTTAGCGGCCTGCTGCAGGGCGGCGAAACGCGCGCTTTCGGTTTCGTTTTTCGTGGCGCGGTCGCGCGCCTCCTGAAGCTGCACCCGTAGATCGTCGATTTGCGAGGTGGCAGTTCGTGCCTCGGTCTGCGCGGTGGCGGCCGTCTGCACCTGCTGTTCGAGCTGGGTTCTCTCCTGACGCAGGCGCTGGTTGGCATCGGCGAGCTGGGCCTGCGCGGCGCGTTGCCGGGCGAGTTCGTCCTCGAGCGACTTGACCCGGGCGGCCAGCGCGGCGCTCTGATCAGCCGGGGCGGGGCTTGCGGGCGGAGTGGCGGGGGCAGTTGCCGGCGCGACGGCGGTCGCGGCAGGGGAGGACGTGGGAATGGCGGCGGTCGCGGCGGCCGATGGCCGCCGATTGGTAAGCTGGGACCGGAGTTCCGCGAGCTGGGTCGCGGCCTGCGCACGCTGGGTGGCGTCGAGCCGTTGCGCCACGAGATCGCGGCCGATGGGCTTGGTGCCATTTTCCGTTGCGAGCGAGAGCCACGCGTAAGCCTGGGGCAGGTCGCTGGTGAGGCCCCCGCGGCCTTCGGCGAGCATGATGCCGTAATTATTCTGGGCCGGGCCAAAATTCTGCTGCGCGGCGGCAAGGTAAAGCTTGGCGGCGGTCGCTTCGTCGCGGGCGCCCCCGCGGCCTTCCTCGAGCATGAGGGCGAGGTTGTAACGCGCCCGGGCGTAGCCGCGCTCGGCGGCCAGACCGTACCAGCGGCGCGCCTGCGTCTCATCCTTGGCGAGACCGTGGCCGAGCTCGTAGGCCAGCGCCAGGTTGTGCTGCGCCTCGGGGATGCCCTGCTCGGCGGCCTGTCGGAACCAGAGCGCGGACTCGAAATAATCCTGCCGGGTACCGAGGCCGTTGGCGTACATGTTGCCCACGTTGAACTGGGCAGGCGCGAAACCCCGCTCGGCGGACTTGAGGTAAAACCCGAACGCCTTGGGCAGATCGGTGGGTGTGCCGTGACCGAGCTCGTACATCATGCCGAGGTTGAACAGCGCCGGGCCGTGCCCGAGATCGGCGGCCTGCTGGTAGAGGCGCAGGGCCGTGGCGTCGTCGCGCGGCAGGCCCTGGCCGCTGGCGTAGGCGTTGGCGAGGGTGTTGAGCGCCTCGGGATCGCCGTTGTCGGCGCGGGCCTTGACGGCGGCGAGGTCGACCTGGGCGGTCAGCGGCGGCAGGGAGGGAGCAAGGGCGAACCACGCGGCAGCCAGAAGGGCGCGTTGTCTGCGGGTAAGAAAAAAGCTTGGGCTGGTCTCAGCGGCACTAGGCACGAGGGTTGTATAAGAGGGAAACGCGGCGCGGGGGCAAGGCAGCATCGTACCGATCATGGCGCAGATTTTGCGGGGTGGCCTTGGTCGCCGGTGCCGGCAGCCGGGCAACCACCACGACTGCCGACCGGATCGGTCGGCCTCAAACGGATACCCGGCAGGGCAGCAGGGCGGCGTCCTGCATGCCGTGGATGATCTTTTTGTCGGGCGGACAGAAGGTGGCGAGCGCGCCGCTGAGCCGGGCCCGGCCCGCGACGACAAAATAATACGGACACAAACGCAGGCGACCTGCGGTTTCGGCACCCACGGGTGCGGAAACCGCTGTTGCGGGTTTTGGGTTTGGCGTTTCGAGTTGGGCCTGCCGATAAACGGGGTGACTGACTCGCCGCGGCTTGCGGTACGCCTGCAGCACGTGCAGGTTGGTCGGTGCGAGTTCGAGGGCGCGGTCGAGGCCGAATTGCCATTCGTCGCGCGAGCAATCGCTGCCGAGCACGACGCTGCGCGCCCCCCAGGCCGTCTCGTGGTAGCCGCTGATCTTGATGATCAGATCGCGTTCCTTCTGCGAAGCGCCGGCGAGGTCACGCCAGTCGTGCAACGGCCGGCCGCCGACCGGCGGACCGTCGAGCACCGCGCCGGGCGGCAGGGGCGCGGCGTCGAGCACCCAGGTCGGCGGGATGAGCTGCCGCAGGAGTTCGAGGGTGCGGCGGTCAAGGGTTTCTACCCAGAACTCCCGCAGCCGGTGGTGGTGGAACAGCGCGAGCGCGAGTTTCTCCTCCTGAAAATGGCGCATCGGCGGGGCGATGGCGACCTCGCCGGCCTTCCACGCTTCGAAGAAAAACGGCGCGGTGCGGATGTTGGCGAGATCGAAGAGCTCGAAAAACCGGTAAACGATGTCGATTTTTTCCGGATTGCCCTCGATGTCGAAGAAGAGGCCGCTGCCGAGCGGAAACACCTGATCCGGGCGCAGGCAATAGACGCGTTTGCCCATCAATTGCAGCTGCAGCTCGAGCCACTCCATTTCGGGCCGGTACGTGGCGGCCTCGTCGCTGACCACGAGCGCGATCACGGGATTGGCGGCGTCGGGTCGCAGCGCGGCGAGCGAGTCGTAGAAACCGCGGATCATGGCGTCGTCGGCGCCGAGGACGGCGCCGGGCGCCAGGTTCCGAGTTCCGGGTTCCGGATTCCGAGTTTCGGATTCTGAGTTTCGAACTTCGGATTTGTTTCGGGTTTCGAAGTTCGGATTTCGGGTTTCCTCCGAGTAGAGCCGGTTGAGAAACGCGGTGAGGCCGATGCCACCGGGCACGGAGTCGAGCTCCGTCAGCACGAAGCCTTCGTCGGTGAGGAGCAGGTCGGGCCGCAGTACATTGGGAAACACCCCGCGGTTTTTCGGGTCGCGGGCGTGCACCACGAGTTCGCGCGGCTTGCCGCGGTCGAGGTAGTCGGCCACCCAGGGAGCGAGCAGCGGTTTGTTGCGCAGCAGGTTCTTGCCCGCGACCGAACGAAAATAGAGCGTTTCGAGCGCCTGGTGAAACTCCAGGCAGGCCGTGCCGATGGCCTCCAGCTCCGCCACCTGGCCTGGCGTGAGCGGCCACGCCTCCGGCGAAAGCTGCCAGCTCTTCGCCTCGAAGAGCGGCTGGGCGGCCAGCGCGGCGCGGATGGTTTCGTAGGCGAGGCTCATGGGAAAAGCTGAAAAGCTGAAAGGTTGAAAAGCTGGAATGTATACGATCCTGGAGGCAAAACTGAAGTAGCAGAGCAGATATTTTCAGCGTTTCAGTTTTTCAGCGTTTCAGCTTTTTCCGGTCACTCTTCCATCTTGATGTCCTTGTTGCGGTGGCGCGGGCAGCC
Organism: Opitutaceae bacterium; assembly: GCA_035506315.1. Lineage (GTDB taxonomy): Bacteria > Verrucomicrobiota > Verrucomicrobiia > Opitutales > Opitutaceae > MWDT01. Next base: position 10,603 of record DATJPQ010000200.1, on the reverse strand, counting down.
GGCGCGGAGCCAGCCGTTGATGAAACGGTCGAGGTCGCCATCGAGCACGGCCTGGGTGTTGCTCGTCTCGACGCCGGTGCGCAGGTCCTTCACCATCTGGTAGGGCTGCAGCACGTAGCTGCGAATCTGCGAGCCCCAGCCGATTTCGCCCTTCTCGCCGTAGAACCGCTCCATCTCGCTGCGCTGCTCATCCTGGCGCTTTTCGTACAGGCGCGCCTTGAGGATGCCCATGGCGGAAGCCTTGTTCTTGAGCTGCGAACGCTCGTTCTGGCAGACAACCACGATGCCCGTGGGCAGGTGCGTGATGCGCACGGCGGAGTCGGTGGTGTTGACGCCCTGGCCGCCCTTGCCGGAGGAGCGGTACACGTCGATGCGCAGCTCGGTTTCCGGGATCTCGATTTTGACGTCGTCGGTGATTTCGGCCACCACGTCGACCGCGCAGAATGAGGTGTGCCGGCGCTGATTGGCGTCGAACGGGCTGATGCGCACGAGGCGGTGCACGCCGCGCTCGGCCTTGCAATAGCCGTAGGCGTTGTCGCCCTTGACGAGCATGGTGGCTTTGCTGATGCCGGCCTGGTCGCCAGCCTGCACGTCCTGCACCTCGAGGGCGAAGCCGCGACGCTCGGCCCAGCGGTTGTACATGCGGAAAAGCATGTCGGCCCAGTCGTTCGCCTCGGTGCCGCCCGCGCCCGACTGGATGGAGAGAATGGCGTTGTTCTTGTCGAACTGGCCGGTGAGGAACGAGGCGATCTCGAGCTTGTCGAGCTCGGCCACCATCGCAGCCACCTGCCGGTCGAGCTCCCGGGCGGAGGTTTCCTTTTCGGCGCCCTCGGCGGTCTCGATGAGCTCCACCATTACGTCGACATCGCCGAGGCGCTTGTGGAAATCGACGACGGGGAGGACGGCGCGCTTCAGGGCGTTGAGCCTGGCGATGTGCGCTTGGGCGCGTTCGTTGTTGTTCCAGAAATCGGGGGCGCCCATCTGGGCCTCCATCGCCTCGATTTCGTGCTGTTTTTGTTCGACGTCAAAGAAACCTCCAGAGATGCCCGGCGCGTTTCTTGATGTTCTCGATGTGGGAAAAGGTTTCGGGTGCGATCATGGGAAAAAGAAAAGTGAGAGTGGGAGGGAAAGTGAAAGTGAAGGTGAAAAGGAAGAGACCGGGAAGCAATGAGAGCTGAAAGGGGAGATGGCCGCGAAGAACCGGCGCGGGCGCAAGGCCGAATTGCGGGGCAGGTTACCTACGTCGCAAGAGTCGGGGTGCCGCGGCGTTTCTTCCAATCCCAGTACCACGCGATCCAGATGCAGATCTCATAGAGCAGGTACAACGGGATGGCCATGGCGAACTGGGTGATGACCTCGGGCGTGGTCAGCACCGCGCCGAGGATGAAGCACAGCACGATGACATGGCGGCGGTAGTGGGCGAGCTGCTGGTGGGTCACGAGGCCGAGCTTCACGGTCAGCAGAATCACCAGCGGGAATTGGAAACCAAGCCCCATGCCAAAAAGGAATTTGCAGACGAAGTTGATGTACTCGTCGGCCCGCCAGTCGAGGGCTTCGAAGTGGAGCCAGTCAGAGTACACAATCGAGGCGCGCAAGGCCACCGGTAGCAGGAGGAAATAGGTCGTCAGCACGCCGAATAAAAACAGCAACAGACTCCAGCCGGCCCATCGGAAGAGGATGCGGCGTTCATGCACATGCAGGGCCGGGAGGATGAAGCCGCCCAGATAGTAGATCCAAAAGGGCGAGGCGAGAACCAGCGCGCCGTAGAGCGCCACGTGAAACGCGATCACGAACGCCTCGGGGGGGCTGAAATTGTGCAGTCGCACGTGCAGGCTGGCGCTGTTGTCGGCCTGGGGCTCGAGCTTGACAGTCACGACCTGCTCCTGGCCGATGCGCGCGGTGCCGACCTGAAAAACGACGCGCGGCGCGGTGCCGGGCGGCAGTCCGGCGAATTGCTCGGGTTTGATCGGGTAGGGCCCGAGCTTCGTGTCGCCGATCTTGAAGGCCACCGTCGGCTTTGGCTTCTCGAACATGTCGACACGCTGGAGAGGGTATTCGAGGAGCGATATCAGTTGGTCGTCGAGGAACAGGCATACGACCACCGCAATAGCCACGGCGATGCTCGAACGAATCAGCGCCTTGCGCAGGTCGGCGAGATGCTCCCAGAAGGATTTCCGGTTGGCGGAGTCGTTCGACGGTTCAGGCTCGACGTGGTCGGTGCTCATGACGATGGCCGGTCAAGCCCGCAGCATCCGGTGGCGCGGCCCGTGATGCCAAGAGCAAACACACGGCGCCCGGCCGGCTAGGCGCGCAAGGTGCCGGCGGCCTTTTCCGCCAGAAAGGCCGCGTAGGTTTTTTCGATGCCTTCGCGCAGGCCGATTTGCGCCTTCCAGCCGAGCGCGGCCAGCTTGGCGCCATCCATCAGTTTGCGCGGAGTGCCGTCGGGCTTGGAGGTGTCCCACACGATGCGGCCGCGGTAGCCGACCGTTGCGGCGACCAACTCGGTCAGCTCCTTGATGGTGACATCGGTGCCGGTGCCGACGTTGATCCAGTCGGGCGGATCGGGGAGGCGGAAAAGGAAGGCGCAGGCGTCGGCCAGGTTGTCGACGTGGAGGAATTCGCGGCGGGGCGCGCCGGTGCCCCAGGCGGCGACCTCCGGCTGCCCGGCCTCTTTCGCCTCATGGAAACGGCGGATCAGGGCGGGCAGCACATGGGAGTTTTGCGGATGATAGTTGTCGCCCGGCCCGTAAAGGTTGGTGGGCATCGCGGAGTGGAAAAGCACGCCGTACTGCCGGCGGTAATATTGGCAGAGCTTGAGGCCGGCGATCTTGGCGATGGCGTAGGCCTCGTTGGTCGGTTCGAGCGGGCCGGTGAGCAGGCTGTCCTCGACGATCGGCTGGGGCGCCAGCTGGGGGTAAATGCAGGAGCTGCCGAGGAAGAGCAGGTGCTTCACGCCCGCGCGATAGGCGCCATGGATGGTGTGGAGGGCGATGGCCAGGTTGACCTGAATGAATTCCGCCGGGTAGGTATTGTTGGCGTGGATGCCGCCGACCCTGGCGGCGGCGATGATCGCGGCGTCGGGTTTCTCGGCGGTGAAAAAGGCATCGACCGCCGCCTGGTTGGTCATGTCGAGTTCGCGCACGTCGCGGAGAACCAGCTCGACGCCGGGTTCGCGGGCGAACCGGCGCGTGAGCGCCGAGCCGACCATGCCGCTGTGGCCTGCGATGAAGAGTTTCATGGAAGACGGGAAGACGGGAAAGACGCGGAAGACTGGGCAGACCGGAGCGATCCTGGCGGAGGCTCGTTACTCACCCCTCACTATTATCTACACTCACGGTTGTGGCAACTTGGCGATCTGCGCCTCGCGTTTGGCGAGATCCAGGTCGTGCTCGACCATGATTTTCACGAGATCCTTGAAAAGCACCTTCGGCGACCAGCCGAGCTGCTTTTTGGCCTTGGCCGGATCGCCGATGAGCATGTCCACCTCGGAGGGACGCTCGTAGCGTTGATCATACTTCACGTATTTTTCCCAGTCGAGATCGAGCCGCGCGAAGGCCTCCTGGCAGAATTCCTTCACGCTGTGGGTCTCGTTGGTGGCGACCACATAGTCGTCAGGCTGGTCCTGCTGGAGCATCAGCCACATCATCTCGACGTACTCCTTGGCGTAGCCCCAGTCGCGGCGGGCGTCGACGTTGCCGAGGTAGAGGAAATCCTGCAGGCCGAGTTTGATGCGGGTGGCGGCGCGGGTGATCTTGCGGGTGACGAAGGTCTCGCCGCGGCGCGGGCTCTCGTGGTTGAAGAGAATGCCGTTCGACGCGTGCAGCTTGTAGCTCTCGCGGTAGTTCACCGTCAGCCAGTAGGCGTAGACCTTGGCGCAACCGTAGGGCGAGCGGGGCCAGAAGGGCGTGACCTCCGTCTGGGGCACCTGCTGCACCTTGCCAAACATCTCGGAGGAGGAGGCCTGGTAGAAACGCACTTTCTGCACCAGCCCGGCCTCGCGGACCGCCTCGAGGATGCGCAGTGCGCCGAGCCCCACGACATCGCCGGTATATTCGGGGATGTCGAAAGAAACCCGGACGTGCGATTGCGCGCCGAGGTTATAGATCTCGTCCGGCTTCAGCTCGTAGAGAAGCTTCACCATCTGCACCGAGTCGGCGAGGTCGCCGTAATGCAGGAAGAGTTTCACGCCGTTTACATGCTGGTCGCGGTACAGGTGATCGATGCGGCTCGTGTTGAAGGTCGAGGCGCGGCGGATGATCCCGTGCACTTCGTAGCCTTTGGCGAGAAGCAGTTCGGCAAGGTAGGAGCCATCCTGGCCCGTGATGCCGGTGATGAGGGCGCGTTTCATGGGAAGTTCAAGTTACGGGGAAATTTCGGGTTGTGGCAAGCCGGGCCATCGGCCGCGTGGCACGGGGGTACGGCCTGCCAGTTTGCCGGGGTTTCCCCTTGCAGCTAGGTCGGTGAACTGGGCCGCCCGGCTGTAGGAGCGAATTTATTTGCGATGACCGGACTGCGGAGGGCATCGGTCGCAAACAAGTTTGCTCCTACGAGAAGAGCCAGCGAGCGGCGGCCGGACCGGACGGCGGCTTACGACAGCGGCCGGAAGCGGTCGCGATAGGCCTTGCCGTGTTCGAGGCGGGCGGCGAGCTCGAGATAGTCGCGGTTGGCGAGCGCCGTCTGAAACGCCTGCAGTTCTTCCTGGTACTGCCGCAGCGCGCGCAGGATTTCCTCGCGGTTGTGCTCGAGGATGGCGCGCCACATCGCCGGGTCGCCGCCGGCGATGCGCGTGGTGTCGCGCAGGCCGCCGCCGGCGTGGAGGCGCCAGCTTGGATCTTTCGTGGCGAGGAAGGCGCACAACGTCGAGGCCAGCACCTGGGGCAGGTGGCTGATGTGCGCCACGATCTCGTCGTGCCGGTCGGGATCGACGGTCACAACTTCCAGGCCGAGGTCGCGCCAGAAGCGCGCCACCGTCTCGGCGGCGGTCGCATCGGTCGTGGCAACCGGGGTGATAAAACAGGTCCGGCGCTCGAACAACGTCGCGGTGCCGTGCTCCCAGCCGGTCTTTTCCGAGCCGGCCATCGGATGCGCGCCGACGAAATGCGTGCCGGCCCGCAGTGCCGCCGAGCAGAGGCGCACGATCTCGCCCTTCACGCTGCCTACGTCGGTCACGATCGCGCCGGCGGGCAGGGACGGGGCGATGGCGCGTGCGAGTTCCGGGATCTTGTCGACCGGCGCAGCGAGCACCACGAGGCTCGCCTCTCGCCCGGCCTCCCCGGGCGTATCGGCGACGGCGTCGCACCATGGTTGGGCCCGGAGCGCAAGCCGTACCTCGGGGCGGCGCGCCCAGATCACGATGCGGCGGGCGAGCCCGCGCGCCCGGGCCGCCTGGGCGACGGAACCGCCCAGCAAGCCGGGCGCCAAAATGGTAAGTTGAGCCAGCACAGCCGCCAGCCACGCAAAAACCCTCCACCCTGTCGAGCCGTTCGTCGGACCCGGGCAAACCGCGCCAAGGCACCGCCCGGACCGGGCTCATGAGTTTGTCACGTATTATGTGACAAACTAAAGCTGATGGCTGTTCTTAAATATCTTACACACGCATAAAACCGGGCTAGCCGAGGAATTGATCCTGCCGCGTTTCACGCCACGTGTTGCAGGAAACGGATCTGCGCAATCAACCGGTGTACGTTTTCCGGCGCGATGCGGTCGGTCACGACCGTGCGGGGATAATTGGGTTCGAAGTCCAGATGCACGCCGTCCTCCGCGCCGGGCCGCACGAAATCCTCCACGAAATCCATGCCCCCGCGCGGCTTGATCCAGCGATAATAGGCATCGACGTCGTCCGACTCGATCACGACCTCGTCATGCAGGAAGATCGAGCAGTACAACGTGAGGTCGCGAAACGACGCGAACCACGTGGGTGGATTTACCAGGGCGTCTCGGATTATCAGCGTCATAGCAGCCTCCATTCGCATTCCTTATGCCAGATTCGTCACGGGGCCGGGTCCGAATAAGCCGGGCAGGCTGCGAAAAACCACGTAGCGATTACCGCTAAACCTCTCCGCCGGCAGCGGCGTTCGCCCCGGTGCCTTTGACACTTAATAAGTGTCAAACTCCGGCGGACACCCACCGTCGATTTGTGACGTAATGCCGGGGCGAAAATCCCGCGGACCGCCTTCCCGCCTTTGACACTTAATAAGTGTCAAGCGCAGGTGGCGAAAACGGCATGGCGCCCCGGCCCGTAAACGCGGGCTTGTGTCGGGGGGGGCGGATCGCATTTGCTCACCATTTATTTATGAGCACTCCGCGCAAATCCGTTCTCCTCGTGGTCCGCGATGGCTGGGGCAAGAATCCCGATCCGTCGCAGGACAAGACCAATGCCGTGCATCTGGCGCGCAAGCCGTGCGACGACCGGCTGCACGCCCGGTATCCGTTCACCCTGCTCGCCGCGTGCGGGCTCGATGTCGGCGTGCCCCCCGGCGTGATGGGCAACAGCGAGGTCGGCCACCAGAACATCGGCGCCGGCCGCATCGTCGATCAGGAGATCGTGCGCATCACCAAGGCCATCACCGATGGGCAGATCGCGGGCAACGCGGTGTGGCAGTCGGCGCTCAAGCGCGTGAAGGAACGCGGTACCAAGCTGCACTTCATGGGGCTGTGTTCCGACGCCGGCGTACATGCGCTGCTCGAGCACCTATACGGTCTGCTTGGCCTCGCCAAGGCGGCGGGAGTGACAAAGAACATCTACGTTCACGCCTTGATGGACGGCCGCGACACGCCGCCACAGAGCGGATTCGGATTCATCCAGCAGCTCGAAACCAAGCTCACCGAACTCGGAGTGGGGAAGGTGGCCAGCGTCTGTGGCCGGTTTTGGGCCATGGACCGCGACAACCGCTGGGATCGCGTGACCAAGGCCTACCTGATGCTCACCGGCCAAAAAGCTGAGGCCACCGCGCCCAGCGCCACGGCGGCGGTGAAACAGTACTACGAGAAGCCGCTGACCGAAACACAGAAGGGAGACGAATTCGTGCTACCCACCTGGGTGGTTGGGGCCGACGGCAAGCCGGTCGCCACCATCGGCGACGGCGACGCGGTGATTTTTTTCAACTTCCGCGGCGACCGACCGCGCGAGATCAGCCGGGCGTTTTGCGAGGACGGTTTCAAGGACTTCGAGCGCGGCAAGAAGCTCGACCTCTTCTTCGCCGGCCTGACCGAGTACAAGAAGGGCCTGCCGATCGAGACGATCCTCAAGAAACCCGCGAAAATGGCGAACATCCTCGGCGAATGGCTGAGCCAGCACGGCAAAACGCAGTTCCGCACCGCCGAGACGGAGAAGTACCCGCACGTCACCTTTTTCTTCAACGACTACCGCGAGGAGCCGTTCCCGGGTGAGGAGCGCGGCATGGCGTCGAGTCCGAAGGTCGCCACCTACGACATGGCGCCCGACATGTCGGCCGCGGCCGTCACCGTGATCGCCCGCGAGGCGCTCACCTCGGGCAAGTACGACTTCGTCGTGGTGAATTTCGCCAACCCCGACATGGTGGGCCACACGGGTTCGCTCCCGGCGGCGATCCGCGCCTGCGAAGCCACCGACCTCGGCGTGGGTGTGTTGCTCGACACCGTGCTCAAGCTCGACGGCCACGCGGTCATCCTGGCCGACCACGGCAATGCCGAACAGATGTGGGATGTGGTGCAGAACTGCCCGCATACCTCGCACACGCTCAACCTCGTGGAGTGCTTCATCGCGGGCCAGAAAATCACCGCGCAGAAGACCAAACTGCGCTCCGGCGGCCGGCTGGCCGATGTGGCTCCGACGGTGCTCGCTCTCATGGGCCTGCCCAAGCCGCCCGAGATGACCGGCGAAAGCCTGATCGTGGGCTGACTTATATCATCATCAATTCCGCTGACCGATCTCGTCACAGAGGCCACTGAGCACAAACCAGAGTTCACCGAGAAAGGCTTTGGGCTCTGGTCTTGTCTTGCATGAGGGGGCGGGGTCGGCGACCCCGCCCTACAGATCGGCCTTCCGCGCATTCGGGGAGCATCCAGACCAACGGCGAAGACGCCGCTGCCACTTTGGGATTCGCCGAACTTTCTGTTTGCCCCGCCTAGAGGCGTTCCACTTCATGCGCTGTTTACCTAATAACTTTCCATGACGAAGCGCACCCACCATTGTGCCCAGCTGACCAAAGCCAACCTCGGCGCGACCGTTTCGCTCGTGGGGTGGGTTGACACGATTCGCGATCAAGGCGGGATCATCTTCGTCGATTTGCGCGACCGCGAAGGCATTACGCAGGTCAAGCTCGAGCCGCACGAAAATGCCCAACTGGGCGGGCAGTTGAAGCATCTGAAGCCGGAGTCGGTCATCGGGGTCACCGGCTTGGTCGCGCATCGGCCGCCCGGCACGGAAAACTCCGCGCTCCCGACGGGCGACGTCGAGGTAGATGCGACCGCGCTGGAGATCTTCAACGTCTCCGAGACGCCGCCGTTCCCGCTGGACGACGAGGGCGGCGACAAGGTCAACGAGGATATGCGCCTGACCTACCGCTACCTCGACCTGCGCCGGCCGAAGATGCGGAAAAACCTGATCGTGCGCCACCGCGCCACCAAGGCGGTGCGCGACTACTTCGACGCGCAGGGCTTCATCGAGGTGGAGACGCCGGCGCTCTTCAAGAGCACGCCCGAAGGCGCCCGCGAATACCTCGTGCCGTCGCGCATCCATCCGGGCCAGTTCTACGCGTTGTCGCAGTCGCCGCAGCAGTTCAAGCAGATCCTCATGGTTGCGGGCGTGGAGAAATATTTCCAGATCGCCCGCTGCTTCCGCGACGAAGATCTGCGCGCCGACCGCCAGATGGAGTTCACGCAGATCGACGTCGAGGCGTCGTTCGTGGATCGCGAGGACATCTACGCCCTGTTCGAGGGCATGCTGAAAAAAATCTGGAAGGAAATCCTCAACGTGGACATCCCGACTCCGTTCCTGCGGATGCCGTTCCAGGAGGCGATGAACCGCTTTGGCGTCGACAAGCCCGACCTGCGTTTCGGTCTTGAGCTGGCCGATTTCAGCGAGACGTTCCAGCACTCCGGCTTCAAGGTATTCCAGACGACGATCGCGGGTGGCGGCGTGGTGAAGGCGCTCAACGGCAAGGGCCTGGCCGACATCACGCAGGGCGAGCTGAAGAATCTGGAGGATATCGCCAAATCGCTCGGCGCGAAGGGTCTCGCCTTCATCAAGATCGAGGGCGGCGAGTGGAAATCTCCCATCGCCAAATTTTTCAACGCAGCCGAGAAAGCGGCGCTGCAGGAGCGCCTCGGCATCGCCGACGGCGACATCGTGTTCTTCGCCGCCGCGCCGTGGGAGAAGGCCTGCGCGATCCTCGGCCGCATCCGCCTCGAGTGCGCGACCCTGCTGCAGAAGCGCGGCAAGCTCACGATCCGGCCCGACGACTGGAAGTTTTTGTGGGTGGTGGATTTTCCGCTGATGACCTTCGACGAGGTGGAAAAGCGCTACCTCGCCACGCATCACCCGTTCACCGCGCCGGTAGCCGAGGATATTCATCTGCTCGATTCCGCGCCGGAGAAGGTGCGCGGCCAGCATTACGACGTCGTCCTCAACGGCATGGAGCTGGGCGGCGGCTCGATCCGTATCCATCAGCCCGCATTGCAGGAAAAGGTGTTCAAGGACGTGCTCAAGATTCCGGCGGATGTCGTCGAAAGCCGTTTCGGCTACATGCTGCGGGCGTTCAAGTACGGCGCGCCGCCCCACGGTGGCATCGCGTTCGGGCTCGACCGCACGGTGGCGCTCCTCTGCGGCACCACCAGCATCCGCGACGTGATCGCGTTTCCGAAGACGCAGAAGGCGCAATGCCTCATGACCCAGAGCCCGACGCCCGTCACGGCCAGGCAGCTCCGCGACCTGCACATCCAGACGGTGGTCCCGGTGCCCCCGGCCTGAACCCGCCCCGCCGACCCGCCACCCGAAGCCGACACAGAGCTTGCGCCCCGCACCGCGACCACCACACTGTCACCAAACCTCCCAATTCATTTCCGCATGAAACTCATCATTGCCATCATCAAGCCGTTCAAACTGGAAGAAGTGAAGGAAGCGCTCTCCGAAATCGGCATCGAGGGCATGACCGTCACCGAGGTCAAAGGCTTCGGTCGCCAGAAAGGCCACACCGAGATTTACCGGGGCAGCGAATACACCGTGGACTTTCTGCCCAAGGTGAAAATCGAGATCGCCCTGGCCGACGAGCTGGTCCCCAAGACCATCGAAGCCATCGTGAAGGCGGCCAAGACCGGCAAGATTGGCGACGGCAAGGTCTTCATCCTGCCGCTCGATGAGATCGTGCGCATCCGCACCGACGAGCGCGGCGAAGCCGCCATCTGACGGCGGACCCAGTCTTGTGCAATCAAACCGGACTCCGCCAGGGTCCGGTTTTTCTTTGGCCGGCACCCGACAACCGGGCGGCTCCAACCGAATGCCCGTGAAATCTGGACATTGGTAGGGCTGCCGCTCGTCGGCAGGCCGTCCAATTCTCCCTTGCGGCCCCTCGGCCCGGACACAAGGTCCGGCCCTACATCCGCAGCTGAATCGCTCCGCCTCAGT
>DATJPQ010000199.1:0-4072 GCA_035506315.1 Opitutaceae bacterium | reverse complement strand
ACGCTTGAGGCTTTCGAGCTGGGTGTAAATTTCACGGTGGATCGCCTCGATGACGGCTTGGGTCGTGCCCACCAGGTAGATCTTTTCCTTGCCGGAACCGTGCTCGGCCTGCGCCAGCAGGTCGGCGGCGGCAAAGTCGGGTCGCGCCGTCTCGTCGGCCACGATCATCACTTCGCTCGGGCCGGGCAGACCGGCCACGCCGACCGTGCCGAAGACCTGCCGCATTGCCTCGCAGACGTAGGCGTTGCTCGGGCCGAAAATCTTGTCGACCGCCGGAATCGACGTCGTGCCGTAGGCCATCGCCGCGACGCCATAGACGCCGCCCACGCGATAGACTTCGCTCACGCCGCAGAGCTGGAAGGTGGCGAGGAGCACATCCGCCACGCGCCCGCTGGGGTCGCAGGGGGTGAAGACCGCGATCTCCGGCACGCCGGCAATCTGGGCGAGCGCGATCGTCATGATCGCAGTGGAGGGAAGCGGCACCTGGCCGCGCGGCACGTTGATGCCCACCCGGCGCAGGGGATGGTGGAGCTCCCCCACCTCGGCGCCGTGCGGATTCCGCCCCGTCCAGTCGTGCGGCAGGCTCTGCCGGTTGAACGCCCGCACGCTCTCCAAGGCGGCGCGGATGGCCTTCTTGTCGGCGGCCGGCAGCCGTTTGGCGGCCGCGGCCAGTTCGGTGGGCTTCACCCGGAAATTGCGCGGCGCGAGCTTCGCGCTGTCGAACTTGGCGGCGTAGTAAACGATGGCGGCATCGTCGCGTTCGCGCACGTCGGCGAGGATCGCGGCCACGGCGCCGATCATCTCCGGCGAAGCGGCGGCGGTGCGGCAAAAAGCCGCGAGCTCGTCGGCGAAGGTTTTGTTGGAGGCACTAAGGATGCGCATGGGGCGGACGAAAAAAGAACCGGCAAGGAGTTTGTCGGGCTAGGACAAAAGTTCGGAAAGAGCTCGAGATTTCGTCGCGAGGCAACCCGCCCCGACCGACAAACTCCTTAAACCGCCGCGTAGCGGCGGGAAATCGAAGCGATTGCCGGGTTTGGGCAGCGCGGAGCGCTGCTTAAGGAGCCGGTCGAGGCAGGTGTCGTTCATCACAATGAGAATGTTGACCGGAGGTATAATTTCATTGGCACGTCCGACCGGCTCCTGCTCAGCGGATGCCGACCGACGGCACGGCAAACAAGCTGGGAGGGAAGACCTCGTTGACCGTCACTTTATCGTAATCGATCTTGATCGTCTGGACCTTCCCCTCCGCCGTTCTGGTCGTCTGGGTGTGGCGTTGGGCGAAACGAATTCCGCCCGCCAGCATGACGCCTTCCTCACGCACCCGGCCGCCCTGCTGGGGGGTCTCAATCAGCACCAGCTCGCCGGTCGTCGCATCGAAATAGCGGACGAAGATGCTGCCGTCATCGCGTTTGAACGACACCTTGCGGCAGGATCTGCCGTCGACGGTCGCCTCGCCCTGGTCCTCGACCACACTGCCGCGCCGGTCGGGGTTGCGGAAAAAGTTGAGCTGTTCGGTGGTGTTGGCGCGAAGCATCTTGATCTGGTCCTTGTTAAGCAGCGTGAGCTGCCAACGGCTTGGATCCTTGGCATCCTGGATGCGCGTCCACCCTTCGTAATCGTCGAGCGCGGTGATTTCGACGGTCTTGTCGGTCGTGATCACGACCCGTTGCTGGCACGGTTTCTGGAAGATCAGTTCGATCATGCCGGTGGAGCCGTCGTCGTAGGTGACCTTGCCGGCAATATGAATCGATTGCACGGCGGCGAGCAACTGGTCCCCGCCGAGGTAGGCGCGGGCCTTGGCGATGATCGCGTCGGCCGATCGGAGGGCGGGCGCGGAGGGGAGCGTTGGCGCCTCGGGCGCCGGCGTTTTTTGCTCCCCCGGCTGATTCTTTTGGCGGGAGCAACCCTCGAGGGACAACACGCCGCTCACGACGACAACAAGAGCAATGACGGCAGACGGAGTTTTCCAGAATTTGGGAGTCACAAGGTGATGGGTGGAAATGGTGAAATCGCGAGGAACGGCCAAAAAAACCGGAAGGGAGCTAAAGTCGTTCAGGACAGCATGACGGCGGGCACAATGAGACTTGCCCGACGATAAAAAGGTCCGCAACGGGAAAATAGGGCGAAAGGCCGGTCGTCCTGGTCGGTATATTTCACTCCGCAGCGGCCACACCAAACTCAAACCATTTTACAGGAGGCCGCAGAGGGCGCGGAGAACGTAGATAAACCTGAAAACCGGATTTGAACCACAGATGCACACCGATTCACACAGATACGGTCGGAGTTTGGGGAGAACAGGCCGGCATCGAAAAGTGCGCACAGTTCGCCGCCTAAGCTCTTTCATCCGTGTCCATCTGCACTGCTATATCTGAAGATGACGTTTTCCTGCGTGCATTTTCGTCGGCCCGCGGTCAGTTCGAGCTGCGAAATTTAAACAAAATCCAATTCTCCGCGGATTTCGCTGATGGTCGCTGATACCGATCCAAAGAGTACGGTTTTATCCGCGGTCATCCGTGATATCCGCGGGAAAGATTTCTCTGGGTCCTCTGCGGCCTCCTGTAAAATCTTGCCCTATTCCCACTCGATCGTCGCCGGCGGTTTGGAGCTGATGTCGAGCACGACGCGGCTGACTCCTCGCACCTCGTTGGTGATGCGGCTCGAAATCACCTGCAGCAGATCGGGCGGCAAACGCGCCCAGTCCGCCGTCATGGCATCGATGCTTTCGACCACGCGCAGGGCGATGACGTAGGCGTAATTGCGCTCGTCGCCGACCACGCCCACCGACTTCACCGGCAGGAACACGCAGAACGACTGCCATACCTTCCAGTACCAGCCGCTCTTCATCATCTCGTCGTGGAGGATGGCATCGGCCCGGCGGAGGATTTCTAGTTTCTCGCCGGAGACCTCGCCGAGCACACGGACGCCCAGGCCCGGGCCGGGGAACGGCTGGCGCCAGACGACCTCCTTGGGCAGGCCGAGCGCGGCGCCGACCCGGCGGACCTCGTCCTTGAAAAGTTCGCGGAGCGGTTCGAGGAGCTTGAGCTTCATGCGCGCCGGCAGGCCGCCGACGTTGTGGTGGCTCTTGATGAGCGCGGCGGGATTGTTGCCGATCGCCACGCTCTCGATCACGTCGGGATAGAGCGTGCCCTGGGCGAGATAATCGGCGTGACCGATCGACTGGAGGGACTTTTCGAACACCGTGACGAACGTGCGGCCGATGATCTTGCGCTTCGCCTCGGGATCGGTGACGCCCTTGAGCCGGCGGAGGAAGAGTTTGGAAGCGTCGACCACGCGCAGGTCGATGTGGAAATGTTTCCCGTAGAGATCGGCCACCGCCTGGCGCTCGCCCTGGCGCAGGAGGCCGTTGTCCACGAACACGCAGGTGAGCTGCCGGCCGATGGCGCGATGGATGAGCGCCGCGGCGACGGAAGAATCGACGCCGCCGGACAGGCCAAGAATGACGCGCGACCGGCCGACGGTGGCCCGGATCTGGCCCACGGCATGCGCGATGAAATCCTTCATCGTCCAGTCCTGCTGCGCGCCACAGACGCCGACGAGGAAGTTGCGGATCACCTCGACGCCCCGCTCGGTGTGGAAGACTTCAGGGTGAAACTGGATGCCGTAGAAATTACGCTTGAGATCCTCGATGGCGGCGAACGGCGAGTTCTCGGTGGTGCCGATGGCCCGGAAACCCGGCGGGAGCTTGCTGACCTTGTCACCGTGCGAATTCCAGACCCGGAGTTTCCCCGGCAAGCCGGCGAACAACCGGCCGGGTTTCTTGATCGTGAGGGTGCCATGGCCGTACTCCCTATGATCGCTTTTCGCGGTGATGCCGCCGAGCAGGTGCCCGAAGAGTTGGATCCCGTAGCAGATGCCCAGCACGGGCACGCCGAGTTCGAAGATGCCGCTGTCGGGCAACGGGGCGGTCTTCGCAAAAACCGAGCTCGGCCCGCCCGAGAGAATGATGCCGATGACGCCGTCCGCCCGCAATTGCGCTGCCGGGGTGGTGAAGTGATAAATCTTCGAGTAAACCTGACACTCGCGGATGCGGCGCGCGATGACCTGCGTGTAT
>DATJPQ010000198.1:0-4141 GCA_035506315.1 Opitutaceae bacterium | reverse complement strand
TTTCTCTATGCCGAATTCGACGTGCGTGGCCGGCACGTGCCGCTCATCAATCTCCACCTGCACTATCGCTCGCGGATTCATCGCTTCTGGCAGCTCGACCGCCTGATCACCTGGCTCACGCTCAAGCAACGGGTGCGGGGTGCCTACTGGTACATGCCGCCCGTCGTTTGCGGCGATTTCAACACGCCGCGCACCAGGGCGGACGCCACGGCTTCGTTGCTCAGTCACTTGCGTCACCTCGGCGAGTACACCCTGCATCCGCAGGACGGCCACACCTATCCCTCGCCCTGGCCGCGGCGCACACTCGATTTCGTATTCCTGCCACCCATCTGCCATCGTCCGCACGATGAGATTGTGCCGGCCATGCTATCCGATCACCGGCCGGTGCTGGTGGAATTTGCGCTGGCGCCATCGGGCACGATCCCCGTTGCGGCGGCAGCGCGGTCCGTGGGGACGGAAATCAGGCGGGCAGTGGCGATTTGAGACTGAAGGTGGTGCCGGCGGGACCGGTGGATTCCAACACGAGTTCCCCGCCGATCTGGCGCGCGAGCAGCTGGCTGATGGCGAGGCCGAGTCCGCTGCCGCCGGGTCGACCGCTGCGTCCGGGCTTGAACAGATGGGCGCGGACTGCTTCGGGGATGCCGGGGCCCCGGTCGGCGACGACGAGGGTCACAAAACCGTCGCGATGGTTGAGCGACACACGGACCGCCCGGCCGGCGGGGGTGGCCGCTATGGCGTTTTCCACCAGGTTGGTGGCGATCAGGCATAGCAGACCTCCGCGGTGGCTGTCGACATTGGCCGCAAACCCCGGCTCGACGACCAGGTCGACGCCCTTCTGGGCGGCCAGCGGGGCGTTGCGCTGGCGGACGGTATTCGCGAGTTCGACACCGGAGAGCTCATAGGCGGTCTGCGAACCGCTGTCGCTGAGGAGGGCCACCGTTTCTTGAATCATCGCCTGCATGCGTTCGGTATAGTTGGCGGCAGTCTGCCAGTCTTCGGCGGCATTGACCTTGTCCGCCGCCCGTCCGGTCACCACGGCCCGCAATCCGGCCACGGGACCTTGCAGACCGTGAATGAGATGCGAAGTGATCTGCCCGAGGGCGGAAGCCTTGGCCGCGAGTGTGAGCTCGAAATTGGCGTGGGTGAGCCGGGCGGTGTGTTCGACGATGACCCGTTGGGCGCGGTTCAGCCCGACATAGGCGGCGAGCATGATGGCCGCAATGAGGACCACGCCGATACCCAGGGTGACGAAAGTCTGCAGATCGATGCTCCGGTCGATCACCGCGAGGTCCCGGGCGATCGGACTGGCGTCGATATAATACTGGACAAAACCGATCGGGCGCGAGGCATCGCGCCCGGGCAACGGCAGCAGCACCTCGAGCATGGGAATTTGCCGCTGTTCCGGCGGACCGCCGATCGCGGCGAAATAGCGGTCGAGGGGAAACTCCGGATGGTAGTGGCTGACCCGTTCCATGGCCAGCAGCCGGGGGAAGTCGGCTGGCGGGATTTCAGCGAGCAGCAACGACGGAGGCAGGAACTGGATCGGATTGCCCTCGGCGTCGAAGATCGTGACAGCCCACATGCCCTGCAACTTTTTGAGCACCGACGTGAGGATATCGCTCACATTCGGGGTGTCGTCGGGGTCCTGGAGGGAAATGCCGCTTTCGGCCAGTTGTTCCAAAGCCACCGGGTACAGTACGGCGGCATCGCGTTCGATGATCTTTTGATGGACCTCGGCCCGCAGGGCGGCCCGATAGCGTACCACCAGCCCGGTAAGCACAGCCACAAGCAGCACACCCGTGACAAGCATGACCACCGCGAGCCGGGCAAAGGGTCGCGAGGGGTGGGGTAACATGATTGGCGGATGCGTCACCGGTTGCCCCAGTTGGGGAGGGTTTCGCCGGCCGGCAGGGGGAGTGCCAGTTTTTCCACGGCAAAGTCGAAGAGAAGGCGGCGTTGCTCGGGCGAGAGTCCGGGCTCGAAGACCGCGACCTGATAGTAGCGATAATTGCGCCAGGTTTCCAGTTGCTGGACCGCCTCGGAAAAGTTTTTCGACAGGACATCGGCAAACGGTCCCTTCACCACGATCGCGCCGGTGCCGGCCAGCCGGGCGAGGTCGCGGCGGATCGCGTCCTTGCTTTTTTCCAACGCAGCATAATGGGCGGCGTTTTCCCGGGTGAAAGCCGCGATGGCCTGCCGGATTTTTTCGCCCCGTTCGCCTCCGGCACCGCCTGGTTCGGATTGGTTGTTTTCCGCCGGAGCACCGGGCGGGGAGAAGTTTCTGGTCACCTCCTCGACCCGGGCGAACAGGGCCTTTTGCAGGTCGAACTTGTCACGGCGGTAGGCCGTCACGCGGGCCTCGAGTTCGGGAGAGAGCGGGGGCAGGGCCAGTCGCGAGAGCGCCTGGGGCAGGTCGGGCCGGAGCGCCAGTTCCCGGCGGATCTCCTCGGCCAGCTTTTCCTGGGCGGCGGAGATGGTCTCGAGCCTAAGGGCGAATTGCTCCAGAGTGCGTGGCGGCGGTTCGCCGGAGGAAGTGCCCGGAGCGTAAATGATACGATCGAGCTCTGCTTTCAGGGCGGTTTTCTCCCGTGTGTAGTCGGCCACTTTGGCGGCCAGAGATGGCGACAAATCCGCTGGCAGACGCACCCGCGCCAGGTCAGGCGAAAAGTTCCACAGGATCGTATCGGCCGGTGCCACCGAGGCGCTGCCTGACCATCGATTCATCTCTGTAGTCTCAAGTGCCATCTCGCGCAAGAGCCGGCGCTGGGCCGGGGAGAGACCGTCCAAATAAAAGGCCATTACCCGTGCCACGGTGCGGGGCTGGTTCGCCTGGATCCAGCGGTGGTATGCGTCCCCATCGCACCCGGACGGCCATAACCCGTCCGTCAAATCGTGGCGGAGCTTCTCGGCGGTGGTTTCGAGTTCGGCGATGCGCGGAGTCTGTTCGAGGGCGAAGGCTTCGAGGGTGCGCAACCGGGTGGGGGCATCCGCGTCTTTCAAGGCGTCGAGATGCGCGCGCAATTCCGTCTGCAAAGCGATTTTGGCGTCGCGATAGTCTTCGAGGCGTCGCTGTTGCTCCTGGCTCAGGTTGTGCCGCGACAGCCGGGTGCCAAGCACGGCGTAAAAAGGCTCGTTCACAAAGGCCCCGAGTTCGGCTGGCGCCGCCGTGACCGGATCGCCGGTTGCGCTGGCGGCGGGCAGAGGTGCACCGAGCGGCGGTGGATCAGGCGGGAAATATGCGATATTACGGTCCGGCGGGCTTGGTGAAGGAGTGACTGGTGCCGTCGACGGCAGCCCAATCTGGGCGCCGAGTGCGCCGCAGGTCGCCCACGCCATCGCGAGCCACCAACGACGGCCGGCCGAGAAAATGGAAAAGGTCTTGTTCATGAAGGTCACTTATCCCCTGGCGCGGCGGACTTGAAACAAAGCAACGGAGTTGAGACACAGAGCACACAGAGATTTGAGTCGAGACCACAGAGGAATGTGGCTGCCTTTGTGATCTCCTTCGAACTCCGTGCACTCTGAGACGAAAAAACGTTTTTTTAAAATACGATTATGTAAGTATTTAATAAATAGCAGTTATCGCAGCATGTTGACTGTGATCATTTCTGCTCGGCGAGCAGTCTCGCTTTGGCCTTTTGAAATTCCTCGTCCGTGAGCACGCCCTGATCTTTCAGCGTTTTCAGCCTGGTCAGAGTCGTGGCCAGATCTGGCCCTCCCGGCCGTACCACGGTAAGGGGGACGCCGGAGCTTCCCATGGGCGTAATCATTTGTCCCATGCCGTTGCCGCCCACGGGGCGATTGTAGATGTCGAATAATTGCATAAACCGTCCGAACGACTCCACTTTTCCGTCCACCAACCGTACCATATAGGGCTGGTCGCGACCATAAGTATAGGAGCTGTCGTTGGACAGATAATAGGTCAGATATTCGATATTTGCTTGCGCGCTGGTGCTGTCGGGTTTGCCCAGCATCGCGATAACCTGATCTTTCGACATCCCGATACGCAGGTCATTGAGTTTATCCGCCGTGGCGCAACCGGTGAACAGGGCCGCAAGCAATAGAATAAAGGCTGTAAGGATTTTTTTCATGGGCTGATGGGTATTGATTTTCGACCGAAGAACTCAGAGTCCAACCTAAT
>DATJPQ010000197.1:0-3261 GCA_035506315.1 Opitutaceae bacterium | reverse complement strand
GCACCCAGAAAGCTGAACAGAACGAAACAGAAGCCGAGGATTGCGAGCATGGCCGCCTTGCGACCGCGCCAGCCTGCTGACACCCGGGCATACAAGAGACCCGCAAAGATCAGCCAACTCAACACCGACCAGATTTCTCGAGCACGCACGCTGAAAAAAGAACCACGTGCGTGCTCCGCCCAGGCGGCGCCGCTGAGCATTGCGAGCGTCAACAGGGGGAAACCGACTAGCACGGATCGGATCGCCACCTGGTCCAGCAGTTCCAGCGACGGCAAGCGGAAGTAGAGGGGGCCGGGGCGGTGAGATTTCAATTGCCGCTCCTGAAACAAATAGAGGATCCCTACACAGAAGGTCAGGACAAAGGTGGCGTTTCCGGAGACCGCAAGCGCAACGTGCGACCAGAGGCCGACGCCTTGTAGCTTCGGCACCAGTTCGCCGATGCGCCGCGGGAGCGCCGCCGCGCCCGATCCGGCCAGCACCGCGATCGGGAGGACGAACGCACCGATGATCCTATTCTGATAACGGAACTCGAAGACGAGATAGACCAACACGACCGTCCAGGAAAAGAAGGACAGGGTTTCGTACGGGCTCGCGAACGGCGGGCGGCCTACCTCGATCAATCGAAACAACAACGCAAGCGTATGCAAGACGAAGCCGGCCAGCGTGCACGCGGTTCCAACGGCGGCAACGCGCCGGTTCGGATGGACCAGGTTGAGGAGATAATGCAGCGTGCCCAGGGCGTATCCCAGCAGGGCAAGACACAGAAGGATCAGGTCGCGGCTCATGATTCACGCCTCTGGGATCCGGGAGCGCGGGCAATCAGTGCGGCGATCCGGGCGGCCACCGCCTCGCGATCGCCACGCGCCGCCACCGCAAAAAGGTCCGAGTCGAGCGCCTCTCGGTACACCGCCTGACGCTCCGCCGTATCCGGAATCTGCGCATGCGCGGCTTCGCGCAACTCGCGGAGCGCGGAGAGGAATGCCTCGTACTCCGGCCCGATGGTCGCTTCGAGCCGCTCGCGCAGGCGCTTCGCCAATGCCGGGCTGCCTCCGGCGGTCGAGACGGCGACGGTCAAGTCACCGCGCCGGAATACCGATGGAACGATGAACGTACAGGCGTCAGGATCGTCCGCCACGTTGACCAGCGCACCGCTCTGCTGCGCCGACTGAGCCAGCACCCGATTCACGGCCGGATCATCTGTTGCGACGAACACCAGGAACGCCCCGGGCACATCGACGGGCGTCGCCGGTCGGCACCGGCACCGAATGCGCCCCTCGCCGGCTAAGGCATCAAGCTGCGGCGTGACCGTCGGGGCGATGACCTCGACCAGCGCGCCGCATTCAAGGAGGCGCATAGCCTTGCGCTCCGCAACGCGTCCTCCGCCGATGACGAGGCAGCGTCGGCCGGAAAGGTCAACCATGAGAGGATATAAGCGTAAACGCGACATCCCGGGGGGACGCCCTCCCTGCAGCCGTCTCGGATGCCGCCTGCCCGCCCGCGTGCGGGCAGGGCGCGCGAACTATTCTTTGCTCACGCGCTTGCTGGGCCCGAGCAGGCCTTTGACCTCTTCCACGAACTGGTGGACGTCCTTGAATTGGCGGTATACCGAGGCAAACCGGACGTACGCGACCTCGTCCAAGTCGTGCAGGCGGCGCATGACGAGCTCCCCGATTTCCGTCGAGGCAATCTCGCGGTCCGGCGTTTCCGACAGCTTTCCCTCGATCTCGTCCACGATCTCTTCGAGTTGGGCCACGCTTACCGGGCGCTTTTGAATCGCCTTGGTCAGCCCGTTCAACAATTTGTGCCGGTCGAACGGCTCGCGCCGCCCGTCCTTCTTGACGACCATGAAATGGATTTCTTCGATCCGCTCGTACGTCGTGAACCGGCGGTGACACTGTAGGCACTCCCGGCGGCGGCGGATCACCTCGCCGTCCTTGCCCTCTCGGGAGTCGATCACTTTTTCGGACATCGCATTGCAGTACGGGCAGCGCACGATTCACCCAGTCATCATCACGTTATTAGGCCGCCAATCGCTCCGCATACAACGGGAACGCCGAGCACAATTCGCGGACCTTCCCGGCGACCCGTACCAGACACGCCGGATTTTCGACATCCGCCAATACCTCGGCGATCAGGGCGGCCACGGTTCGCATCTCGGCCTCGCGCATGCCGCGCGTGGTGAGCGCCGGCGTGCCCAGCCGAATCCCTGAGGTGATCATGGGCGACTTGGTTTCGAACGGGATCGTGTTCTTGTTGACCGTCAGGCCGGCCTGGTCCAGCGCTGCCTCGCAGGCCTTGCCGGTCAACCCCTTCGCGCCGACGTCCACCAGCATGACGTGGGTATCGGTCCCGCCGGAGACGAGTCGGAACCCCTGGGCGATCATCGCCTCGGCCAGCGCTTTGGCATTGGCCACGATCTGCCGCTGATACTCGCGAAATTCCGGGGTGAGCGCCTCTTTGAAGGCGACCGCCTTGGCCGCGATCACGTGCATCAGCGGCCCGCCCTGCATGCCCGGAAACATCGTCTTGTTTACTGCGGCAGCGTGTGCAGCCGTGCATAGGATCATGCCGCCCCGCGGCCCGCGCAGCGTTTTGTGCGTAGTGGTCGTCACCAGATCGCAATGCGGAATGGGTGAGGGATGCAGCCCCGCGGCGATGATGCCTGCCGGGTGGGCGATGTCGGCCATCAGGAAGGCGCCGACTTCACTCGCGATCTCGCGGAACCTGGCGAAGTCGAGCGTCCGCGGGTACGCGCTACCGCCGGTCACGATCAGCTTCGGCCGGTGCTCTTGGGCAAGCCGCCGCACCTCCGCGAAGTCGATTTGCTCTGTCTTCGGGTCGACCCCATACGGGATCACCTTAAAAAAACGTCCGGAAAAATTGACCGGGCTGCCGTGGGTAAGATGCCCCCCGTGGGATAGGTTGAGGCCGAGGATCGTGTCTCCGTGATTCAGGACGGCAAAGTAGGCCCCCATATTGGCCTGCGCCCCGGAATGCGGCTGCACGTTTGCGTGATCGGCGCCAAACAACTGTTTCGCCCGATCGATCGCCAGCGTTTCGGCCATGTCCACGAACTCGCACCCGCCGTAGTAGCGTTTTCCGGGATACCCCTCGGCATACTTGTTGGTCAGGGGCGAGCCCATCGCCTCCATGACCGCCTCGCTGACGAAATTCTCCGAGGCGATCAGTTCCAGCTTCGATCCCTGCCGCTCGGTCTCCAGCCGAATGACCTTGGCAATTTCTGGATCCACATCGATCAGC
>DATJPQ010000196.1:0-8847 GCA_035506315.1 Opitutaceae bacterium | reverse complement strand
CTTGGGGTGCGCCTCTGCTGGCGAAGTCTCCAGTTTGTCACATAACTGTCACCGGATCGCCATCTTACCTCGTTATGCTGAGTTCACGGTGCTTCCGTGAGCGCCGCATGAATGAAACTTGTCATCGTTACCGAAACTTTTCCGCCCGAGGTCAACGGCGTGGCGATGACGTTTGGTGTCATCGCCCGCGAATTGGGCCGCCGCGGGCATGAAGTAACGGTACTGCGTCCGCACCGGCGCGACCTGCCCGCCGCCTCGACCCATCCGGAATACCGCGAGGCGGCGCTGCCGGGGCTGCCTTTTCCCGGTTATCCGCAGTTGCGGCTGGGGTTGCCGGCGCGGCATCGATTGCGCCGGCGCTGGCGCGCCGAGCGCCCGGATCTGGTCCATGTCGTCACGGAGGGGCCGTTGGGCGCCTCGGCCGTGGCGGCGGCCCGTTCACTCGGCGTGCCGGTGACATCGAGTTTTCATACCAACTTCCATGCCTATGCCGGCCACTACGGCTGGGGCCCGCTGCGTCACCTCACCCTCGCCTGGCTGCGGCGCGTGCACAACCGCACGCGGCGCACCTTCGCCCCCACCCCGGAAATGTGCGCCGAGCTCGCCGACCTGGGTTTCAGCAACCTCGGCGTACTCTCCCGCGGCGTCGATCTCCGGCATTTCTCCCCCGGGCGGCGCGACGCCCGCCTGCGGGCCAGTTGGGGGGTCGGCGACGACGACCTGGTGGTCCTGCACGTCGGTCGCATGGCCACGGAGAAAAATTATCCGCTGCTGTTTCGCACCTACGCCGCCATGCGTGCCGCCAATCCCCAGCTGCGTTTCGTCCTCGCGGGCGAGGGTCCGCTGAAACTCAAACTGCAGGCCCGGCACCGCGAGTGTTTCTTTGCCGGATTTTTCAGCCGCGAGGAGATCGGGCGCCATTATGCCTCGGCCGACCTCTACATCCACGCGAGCCTTACGGAGACTTTCGGCAACGTGCTGACCGAGGCCATGGCGAGCGGCCTGGCGGTGGCCGGTTTCGACTACGCCGCCGCCCGCCTGTTCATCCGCTCCGGCGAAAATGGCCTGGCTGTGCCCCGCTCCGCCCCCGACGCGCTCGTTGCCGCCGGCGTGCGGCTCGCCACCGATGCGGCCCTGCGCAGCCGCCTGCGCCGCGCGGCCCCCGCCTCGATGCAGGCGCAGTCATGGGAGAATGTCGTGATGCGCTTCGAAACCGACCTGATGGCGGCGGCCGCCGCCGCGCCACTCCCCCGATGAACCGCTCCTCCCCCGCGCTGATCGGCCCCCGCCGCCTGCCTTCGCTCCATCGCTTCGATCTATTGGAATGTTACGTAATACGTATCATTTCATCGGGTTTCTGCCGCCGGAATGACCGGCGTTGCGCTCTGTCATCCCCCGCGAACAACCCTCCCGTCGTTTCGGATGAATATTACGCATTACGTAATATTCATCCGCGCCTCTGTGCGCAAAATTACGGCCAGGGTGCCCGGCTGTTTCCGCCAGGAAGCCGTTGCGCCGGTCGCGTCCACGCCCGGTCGCATTCTCCCGCCCCATGAGCCGCGTGCTCATCCTTACCGCCGGTTTTGGCGAAGGGCACAACGCCGCCGCCCGCAATCTCGCCGCCGCGGTGGACGCCGCCGGCGGCGCCGGCACCGCGCAGATTGCCGACCTGTTCGCCCTGGCGTCGCCCCGCCTCAACCGCCTCACGCGGCGCGGCTATCTCGCGATGATCAACGGCGCGCCGCGGCTGTGGAGCAAAGTTTATGCGTGGTCGGACCGGCCCGGCATGTTTCCCCGCCATCTCTGGTTTTTGCGCAAGGAGCTGCGCGCGCTGGCCCGTCTGCTCGAACGCGAACCGCCGCACGCGGTCTGCAGCACGTTTCCCGCCTACGGATTCCTGGCCGAGCGGCTGAGCCAGCGCGGCGTGTTGCGGGCGCCGCACTTCAACATCGTCACCGATTCGATCAGCATCAACTCGCTCTGGACCCGGCCGGCCTGTGCCGGCTGGTTCGTGCCGAATCCCGAAACGGCCGAGGTGGTGCGGCGCCTGGGCGTGCCGGCCGGGCGCCTGTACGAGTACGGTTTCCCCGTGCAGCCGTTTTTCGCGGAACACGCCGGCCGCCTCGCCCCGCCCGATCTCGCCGCCGGCGCCAGCCCCGCCGTGCTCTACATCATCCACTCCGGCGTGCGCTCCGCCGAGGCGACCGCGGGCGCGCTGCTCGCCGGTACCGACTGGTCGCTGACGTTCGCCGTCGGCCGCGACGAGCGCCTGCGCCGCCGGCTCGAAAAGGCCGCCGCCGGACGTCCCCATCCGACCACCATCATGAGCTGGACCGACCAGATTCCACGGTTGTTGATGACGCACCACGTCGTCATCAGCAAAGCCGGCGGCGCCACCACGCAGGAGGCGATCGCCGCGCACTGCCCGATGATCGTCAACCAGATCGTCCCCGGGCAGGAGGAGGGCAATTACGAGCTCCTGCGGCGGCGCGGCATCGGGGCGTACGCCGCCACGCCCGATGAGGCGCTTGACGCGCTCCGCGGGGCGTTTGCCGGACAGGGCGCGATCTGGCGCCAATGGCGCGCCGCCCTCGTGCCGCTGGCCCGGCCCGACGCCGCCCGCGACATCGCGCGCCATGTGCTCAATGGCGCGGCGTCCGCTTCATGAAGACTTGTTTCATCTTCAATCCGTGCTCCGGCAAAAACCGCCGCCGGCCCTGGCTGGTGCCGATCATCCGCGAGTTCATCGCGACCCACCGGCTGGCGGCCGAGGTCATCCCGACGGTGCGGCCCGGCCATGCCACGGAGCTCGCCCGCGAAGCGCTGGCCGCCGGTTGCGAGCGGGTGGTGGCCGTGGGCGGCGACGGCACCATGAACGAAGTGGCCCAGGCGCTCATCGGCGCCCCCGCCGCGCTCGGTCTGGTGCCCTGCGGCTCCGGCAACGGCCTGGCCCTGCACCTCGGCATCCCGACGAATCCACGCGCCGCGCTCGGCCTGCTCGCCGATCCGCGGGCCCGGGTCGTCGCAATCGACACCGGCACGGCCAACGGCCACCCGTTCTGCAACGCGATGGGCATCGGTTTCGATGCCGAGATCAGCCGCCGTTTCAACCGGCTCGCGCGGCGCGGCTTCCTCGCTTACGCCCGCACCGGTCTGGCCGCCTATGTGCGTTTCCTGCCGCAGGCCGTGACGATCTCCCACGGTTTCGGGTCGGCCAAACGGCTCGACGTTTTCATCGTCACCATCGCCAACTCCGACCAATACGGCAACTACGCCCGCATCGCCCCGCAGGCCCGGGTCGACGACGGGGTGCTCGACCTCATCGCCATCCGTCCGTTGAACCCGTTGAGCACCGCCACTCTCGTCGCGCGGCTGTTTACGGGCTCCGTCGACCGCAGCTCCCGGGTGCACCGGATGCGCGGCCGCCGCTTCGTCATCGAACGGTCCATCCCCGGACTCCTGCACACCGACGGCGAGACCCACGACGCCGAAGCGCGGGTCGAGGTGATCGTGCGGCCGCGCAGCCTGCGCATCGTCGTGCCGGCGCATTCAACGGTAGCCCGGCCCAGCCCCGCACGCGAGAAGGCAGAATCACAAACCGCGCGGGAAATCCGAAGCTCAAAACTCGAAATCCGAAACAATGCCGGAAAATGGAAACGCCTAAAACAGGATTTTCCCCACGCCGGGATGTTGCGGCCATTCCCGCGCCTGAATTTCCCCCTTTGTTTCGGATTTCGAGCTTCGGATTTCGAATTTTAGCCACCACTGTCATGGAAAAGAAACGCCTGTACCTGCGCACCGTGATCATCTCCGACGTGCACCTCGGCACCGCCGAGTGCAAGGCCCGCGAGGTCTGCCATTTTCTGCGCAACGTCCGCTGCCAGAAATTGATTCTCAACGGCGACATCATCGACGGCTGGCGGCTGCGCGGCGGCGACCAGTGGACCAACGACCACACCCGTTTCATCCGCATCGTCCTCAAAAAACTCGAAAAGCAGGGCACCGAGGTGGTGTATCTGCGCGGCAACCACGACGACATCCTCGCCAAGTTCCTGCCCTTCGAGTTCGGCGGGCTCAAGGTCGTGGAGGACTACATCCACGAGGGCGTGCACGGCCGCTACCTCGTGCTGCACGGCGACGTGTTCGACACGATCACGCGCGACTTCGTCTTCCTCTCGCACCTCGGCGACTGGGGCTACCACGTCCTGCTCCAGCTCAACCGCGCCTACAACCGCTGGCGCGCCTGGCGCGGCCAGGAATACTGGTCGCTGAGCAAGGCCATCAAGTCGCGCGTGAAATCCGCCGTCAGCTACGTGTCGAAATTCGAGGACGACCTCGTGACCTTTGCCCGCGCCAAGGGCTGCCGCGGGGTGATCTGCGGCCACATCCACACACCCGCCATCAAGCCGCTGCAGGGCATCGAGTATCTGAACTCCGGCGACTGGGTCGAATCGCTCACCGCCATCGGCGAGCATTACGACGGTCGTTTCGAGCTGATCGATTTCGTCAGCTTCGCCCGGGAGTTTCCGCTGCCGGCCGGGGAGTCGGCGGTGGAGCTGGCGGAAGCGTGAGCGGCCGCGGCTTCCGGGTAAGGGCGCGGACTGGTTGCGCCCTTTGGGCCTGAAATGGGACGAATGGGCCCGAGGGGACGAATCTCGACCGCCGGAAGTGAGGGCAGGCCTGGGCGCTCTCCCTGCATATCGTCATTGGTCCCATTAGTCCCATACGTTCCATTTTTGTGGCCGTAGGCCACAGCAAGACAGCACCCCTACGGCAGGCAGCACGGCCATCAGTTGCGGACCGGCGGGGCCTTGGCGACGGGCGCCGGCTGCCCGTTCACGGTCCCGGGGGCGGGTGCTGGTGCGGGCGTGGGCGCCGCGGCCGGCGGTTTCTCCCGCGTGGCCGGACGCAAATTGAGCAGACGCTGGACGCGTTCGACGAGCGTCTTCGGGCTGAACGGCTTCGTCAGATAATCGAGCGCGCCGAGCTGGAGGCCGAGATCGCGCGAGTCGGTGGTGCTCCAGGCGCTGACGATGATGATCGGGAGCGTGGCGGTCGCCGGCTGCCGGCGCAGGATTTCGCAAATGCCGAACCCGTCGATGTCGGGCAGCATCAGATCGAGGAGGACCAGATCGGGCCGATGCATCCGGATGGTTTCCAGTGCGGAGCGTCCGCTCGTGGCGGTGAGCACCTCGCAACCGGCGTGGCTGAGATGAAAGCGGATCAGCTCAAGCACGTCGGGCTCATCATCGACTGTCAGGACGGTGGGGCGCATGGCGGACATGATGACGCCAGCCTGCAACATTCCGGTGGCAGCCACGTGACAACGGCGAAAAAACATCGCGGAGGAGCCACCCGGTCCAGCGGCAGGCCGCGACCCGCCGGAACGACTTTGACCCTTGATAAGTGTCCAACCGGTTTGGACGAGCAATGCCCCCAAGGGTCGGGCGCGACGGGGAGCATCTTTTGTTTTTTGAGCGCCGTACGAGGTTACCGATGGTCCTGAGCCGAAACGGTATTCTGTAGCGGCGCTCTATGAGCGCCGACAAAGCACTGAAATCTCACCGCACGTTTTCGGCCGTCATGGACCGCCGCTACAGGCGAGGTCTCTGGCGGTCAGGTGGAGACGCCCAACCGTCGGCAGCCTTGCTCAAAAACTGACAAGCCTCCGGACGCGACGCGAGACTACTTAGGCGTGAGGGCGCCGTTGCCTTCGTCGAGGTAACGGACGCCGTTGACCTCGCTCACCTGCAGATATTGCCGCCACACGCCGGCACCGGTGTCGCGCTGGGCGGTGAGACGCTGGAGCTCGCACGACTTCAGCGGGGGACCGTCGACCGTAAGCGCCTCGGCGAGCACGCGTCCGTCCATCCGGGCCGCCTCGGACTTGAAGCCCAGCAGCCACAGGATCGTGGGC
Source organism: Opitutaceae bacterium (assembly GCA_035506315.1). GTDB lineage: Bacteria > Verrucomicrobiota > Verrucomicrobiia > Opitutales > Opitutaceae > MWDT01. The sequence goes on along the minus strand of DATJPQ010000196.1, from coordinate 2,930 downwards.
GCCAGATCGGTGTTGGCGCTGGGCAGCGGGTCGGTGACGCCGGGGCGGAAATCGGGACCGGCGGCAACCAGCGTATTATGCATGTCGTAACGACTCAGGCTGGCGTGATTGCCGGCCTTGGCGGTGCCGGGAGTGAGATCGGAAACCTGCAGACCGGGCACGCCTGTGGCGCTTTTGTCCGCCGTCCAACGCAAGGAAACGACGAGGTCGGGCGCACCGGGCGCGTCGATATGCGCCGTCGCGAGCGGGAAGGCGCCCTCCTGCGGCTCGCGGGAGAAAATCACACCGGTCCAGTCCTGCCGTTGCAAAAACTCCCCGAGCCGGCGGCAAACCGCAGGATCGTGGCCGCCGACGTAGAGGAGCGTGGAGCCGCCGTTGGCGACCACCAGCACACCGCCCGGCTGAAGCCCGCCGGGCAGCTTGCGCCGGGCGTCGAAGCCGGCGGCGGCGAGCGCCGCGGCCACGTCGACCTTGCGCCCGATCGTGGAGAAGCCGTGATCGGAGACCATCAGGACATCGGTCGTGGCGCGCAGGCCGCGCCGGTCGAGTTCGGCGAGGACGCGGCCGAGGTTGGCGTCGCTGCTCTTGATCGCGGCGAGCGCCTGGGCGGAGCCGGGGCCGGCGGCGTGTTGCGAGGCGTCGGGCTCGGCGAGCCAGAGCAGCGTGTAAGGTGGCACGCCGTTTTTCCACAGCACCGAGAGCAACGCGCCCGTGGTCCAGGCGTCCTGTGCGGTCTTGCTTTCGTCCGCGGCCACGACGGGAAAGGCGCCCAGGGCGGAAAGCGTGGCAGCTCGTGACGGCGGCAATATCGCGCCCTGGAACAGCACGGGCGAGGATTCCGGTCCGTCGGACCGACGGCCGCGATCATGGAGCAAGGCGACGCCTTTTGAACCGGCGATGACCGTGGAGAGGCCATGCGCGTGCAGGATCTCCGCCACCGTCGGGAGCGCGAGTAAATGGCCGTCACTGACCTCGTCGCCCTGGCGGATGATGGATGGCTTCCCCGTATCGACCGGCTCCGCCGGATCGATCGCCGGGCGGAAGTCGGTATTGGCGATCAGGCCGCTGTGCGACGGATAGGCGCCGGTTGCGAGGGCGGCGCCGTTGACCTCGGTGGCGCTGAGATAAACCGGGTGGTGGTGGGCGAAGAAAACGCCCCGACCGGCCAGTTGAGACAAATTCGGCGTGATTTCGGCGGAGACAAAATCGGGGCGCATGCCATCCCACACGAGGACCACCACCTGGCGGTCCGGGGCGGCCGAGAGGCCGGTCGCGAATGCGACTCCGAGCAAGGCGAGGCGAATGACCATGGCGGAAAGAAAGGGACGTAAATCCGGCCAAAGGCGAGCCGGGCGTGTGCCAATCCGGTAAAAAATGGGTCGCCAGGCGGCCAGCGGCCCGGTCAGGAAGAGCGGGAAGCCATCCGTGAGACGCGGCATTCGTCCATGGCCTACCGGGTGCACCCAGGCGACACCGTCCTGGCCGGCGCCGGCAAATTTCCATCCCGGGCGTGGTTTCACGATTCGCCGAAAACGCTCTGCGCACCGGCGTGATGCGCCCCGCCCGGCAACGGGACCGGGCGCCAGGAGGGCCAGGGCCGGCCATTGGCCTGTTCGCGAATAGTGATCTTCGGCGGATTCCGGACTGGGGTGGCAGGTTCCTGGACCTCCACCGGCGCCACTCCCTCGACCATGATCGTCAGATCGTACACGACCTGCTTCAGGGCGTGAGCCTGGACTTCGAGCTGGGCCGCGGCGTTGGAGGTTTCGTCGGCGTGCACGACATTTTGCTGCGTGACCGAATCGATGGAGGCCATCGCTTGCGTCAGTTCACCGACGCTCTGCTCCTGCTGCCGACAGGCCTCGTTCACCTGACGCACCCGCTCGTCCACCTGCCGCGCCTTGGCAATGATCTCGGCCAGCCGGGTGGCCACGCGATCGCTGATGCCCACGCCCTGCCGGCTTTTTTCGATCGAGGCATGGATCTTCTCGCCGGTATCGCGGGCCGCCTGCGCGCTGCGTTGCGCGAGATTGCGCACCTCGTCGGCCACGACGGCAAACCCCTGGCCGGCTTCACCGGCGCGCGCGGCTTCGATCGCGGCGTTCAGGGCGAGAATGTTGGTTTGGAACGCGAGTTCGTCGATGGTCTTGATAATGGCGGCGATCTTCGTGCTGGAATCCTGGATGGCGTCCATCGCGGCCTGCATCTCCTGGATTTCAGTGGCGCCGGCGTCGGCCGACGTCCGGGTCTCGGCGGCCAACCGGGCGGCGGCCTGTGCATCCACCCCGCTATGGCGGATCATCGCCGCCATCGATTCCAGGCTGGATCGCGTCTGTTGCAGCGCCGCCGCCTGCTGGGCGGAACCGGCAGCCAGCGAGTGGCTGGCGCACGTGGAGTGGAGCGCGGCAGCGGAGGTCTGGTCCGCATCCTCGATCAAAACCGCCGTGATGCCCCGGATGGGCCTGGTCACCGCATGAGTGATCACGATTGCGCTGATCACGCCCGCGGTGACACCGAGAACCCCGAAGACAATCACCAGGACGTTGTTCTGCAGCTGGGCGACCGAGGTGTCATCCTCGAGCGCATCCTGCTGATTGGCCAGCGACAACCGCATCCCCATGAGCTTACGGGTGAAAATCGGCGTGAGGTCCCGCACTTGTTGCATCAGGGCATCGCGTTGCGTGTAGTTGGCCTTCAGTTGGTCGAAGGCCGCAAGATAGTTGGGGATTTCGGCCTCCACCTCCGCCAGCAATTTTTGGCTGTCCCGCGCGACGTCGCCCTGGACCGCACCCGGCGTGCGCAACGCACCGAGCAGGTTCCGGATGCTGTTGAGCGCCATCGTCAGGTAGCCGTGCACACTGTTGGCGTCCTCCTTGCGGCCGGAGAGATAGAACGTGTTGACGAACATCCTGGCCTGATAATACGCCGCC
>DATJPQ010000195.1:0-10602 GCA_035506315.1 Opitutaceae bacterium | reverse complement strand
GAGCGAACCGGTCTTGATCTGGCCGGCGTTGGTCGCCACGGCGATGTCGGCAATGGTGGTGTCTTCCGTCTCACCCGAGCGGTGCGAGATGACGGCGGTGTAGTTGGCGTCCTGGGCCATCTCCACGGCGTCGAGCGTCTCAGTGAGCGAGCCAATCTGGTTGACCTTGATCAGAATCGAATTGGCCGTGCCGGTGTCGATGCCACGCTTGAGGAACTCCGTGTTGGTGACGAAGAGGTCGTCGCCCACGAGCTGGATCTTGTCGCCCAGAGCGACCGTCATTTTCTTCCAGGTCTCCCAATCGTTTTCGGCGCAGCCATCCTCGATCGAGACGATCGGGTATTTCGCCGTGAGCTGCCGGTAGACTTCGACCATCTCGTCGCCGGAAAGGCGCTGACCGGTGGATTTCTTGAAGAAGTACTGTCTGGCCTTGGAATCGTAGAACTCGGAGGCGGCGGGATCCAGCGCGATGGCGATATCCTTGCCAAACTTGTAGCCGGCATTCTTCACCGCGAGGGCGATGGCGTCGAGTGCGGCGTTGGCCGACTCGAGCTTGGGCGCGAAACCGCCTTCATCGCCGACGGCGGTGGAGAGGCCCTTTTCTTTCAGCACCTTTTTCAGGGCGTGGAAGACTTCGCAGCCGTAGCGCAGCGCCTCGCGGAAAGTTGGGGCGCCAACGGGCATGATCATGAATTCCTGGAAATCGATCGGGGCGTCGGAGTGCGCACCGCCATTCATGATGTTCATCATCGGCACGGGGAGCACCTTGGCGTTCGGTCCGCCGATGTACTTGTAGAGGGGCATGCCCAGCGCGTTGGCGGCGGCCTTGGCCGTGGCGAGCGAGACGCCGAGGATGGCATTGGCGCCGAGCTTCGACTTGGTCTTGGTGCCGTCGAGCTGGATCATCAGGCGGTCGACGCCGATCTGATCGCAGGCGTCGAAGCCGACGAGCACGGGGGCGATGACGGCCTTGACGTTGTTGACCGCGGCCTGGACGCCCTTGCCGCCGAAGCGTTTCTTGCCGTCGATGCCCTTGGGGAGCATCTTCACGGGTGCGGCAGAGTCGCGGAGTTCGATAGCCTCATGCTCGCCAGTGCTGGCGCCGGAGGGCACCGCGGCGCGCCCGAGGGCGCCGCAGGCGAGTTTCACGTCGACCTCGACGGTCGGATTGCCGCGGGAATCGATGATTTCGCGGGCAGTGATGGCAGTGATCGTAGTGTTCATGGAAGAGTGTGGAAATGGACCAGACAGAGACGGCGGGTAAGTGAACAGACCTCGGGGCGGCGGGGAAGCCGAAACTGGGAGCCTGCGGACTTCGCCCACAGGCCACTTACTGAGTGCTGCACAATTGAGTGACAGAGGTGGAGCGCGTTGACCCCCAACGCGCTGGTCCGGCACGGTCGCCGGAGAAGCGTCTTGAGGTCAAGCCGCTCCACCAAGTCGGTCACCAGATGCTGCGAGCCTCTGTGAGCAGCGCTTCGCGCTGCGTGGCCCGGGACATCACGGCAATTTTCCGCCGCACAGCGCCGGATTAAGGAGTTTGTCGGGCGGGGCGGTTTGCCTGGCGGCGGAGCCCACGAGCTAGCTCCACACTTTTATCGGAAACCCGACAAACTCCTAGCGCTGGAACTCGAACGACACCTTGTCCACGTTGCCCTGGACCGGCAGTGAACTGCGGTAGGTGCGCTGATCTTGCGACTGAGCCGGTGGCGTCCCGAAAACGATATTTTCCAGGGCCAGATTCTGCACGGGCGAAAGCTGGATCCGCTGCATCCACTCCAGGGTGTTGCGATTGGTGGCGAGCAGGGCGGCCGGGTTCGACGTTTCCGGGGGCGTGAGCGTGTGAGCCACGAACACGGGCGTAAATTCACGCCGGGTCATCGGGGCTACCGCCGGGGCATAAGTCGCGGGAGTAACCGCCGACGGCGGTGCGGTGATGGATCGGGCCGGGACAGTGACGGTTTGCGTCAGCAGTGCGCCGTCGCCCGGCCGGGAACGATCGATGGCCGGCCGGCGCACAAAGACAAAGGCCACACAAGCCGCGGCGGCGACGAGGCCGGCGGCGTAAATCCAGCGCGTCGGGCGGCGTGGAGCGGGGGTGGGAAAGGCGACGACCTTCGCGGAAGCGGCGCGTGCCGCCTCGGCGAGCTTGCCGCCCGCGGGTATGTTCTCGGCGCGGAAGCTTTCGAAGAGCACGGCGCTCGCCCGGTGCATGCGGCAATACTGCAGATAGACGCGGCGACGCGCCGGATCGCGCTGGATCTCCTCCTCCAGGAGTTCCGCCTCCGCCGGGCCGATTTCCTGGTCGATGTAGAGGTTGAGCAGTTCGATGAATTTCGATTCTTTCATTTGAAGTCCTCCCCGAGTCGGGCGCGCAGGCTTTCCCGGGCGCGAGCGATGCGGCTTTTTACGGTGCCGACCGAGATGCCCAGGATGGCGGCGATCTCTTCATACGACAGGTTTTTCACGTTGCGCAGGATCAGGATTTCCCGGTGTTTTGGGCTGAGCTTCTCCATGCTTTCGCCGATGCGGCTGACGAATTCCTGCGTGACCGTCGCGTCGCCCGGCGTTTCCAGCTCGGCCGGGATGAGTTCGGCGAGCGTGGTCTCGTTGTCGGTGCTGACCGGCTGATCGAACGAAATCGTGTGATCGCGCTTGCGCCGCCACCAATACCAATAACGGTTGCGCGCGAGGTTGGTGGCGATCTGGTAGAGCCAGGTGGAAAAGGCCGATTCACCACGGAAGTTGACCAGCCCGCGATGGGCGCGGATGAACGCGTCCTGCGTGACCTCCTCTGCGTCCTGCGAATTGCGCAGGAGCTGGTTCACCATAGCGTAAATACGATCCCAGTAACGCGAAACCATTTCATCAAAGGCGGCGGAATCGCCCTGCTTGAAACGATCGACGAGCAACCGGTCGATGGCCACTTCCTGAGCTTTGGTTGACATACGTTCAACTTCGCTCTGATGGGCATAGCGCTGAATTGTTCCCTGGTTTTTCAAGAGGACGGTCTGCATAGAGCCGGACGCGGCGATCGGTCAATGGAAACTCAATTAGCCCTGACAGGCAGGGCGGAAACAAGTTCACGCAAGATAAACGAAGCTCGCGAGAAGCGCAACGCCCGCGGCGGCGCCCTAGCGGGCAGGATGCAGCGCCTCCAAGGCCACCCGGGCGGCGGCTTCCTCGGCGATTTTTTTCGACGGGCCGCGGCCGGAGCCCAGTGGACGATCGAGCAGAAATACTGCCACTTCAAATTCGCGGGCATGATCTTCGCCGGTGGTTTGCGTCACCACATAGCGCAGCGCCTGGTTGCCGTGTTGCGGTTGGACGAGTTCCTGCAGGCGCCCCTTGGGATTCTCCGCCTCCTCGACCCCACCCAGCCGCTCGGGCAACGGGCCATAGAGGCCAAGAATTATCCGCCGGGCCGTCGGGAAATCGCTGTCGAGATACAGCGCGCCAACCAGGGCCTCGAAGGCGTCCTCCAGCGCCCCCGGTCGGGCCCGGCCGCCGGTGGACTCTTCGCTGGCGCTCAGCCGCAGGCAGGCGTCGAGGCCGATCTCCCGGGCGATCCGGGCCAAAAAAGCGCCGTTGGTGAGGGCGGCGCGGCGCTTGCTGAGCAGGCCTTCGCGGTCGCCGGGGTAGAGATCGTAGAGCGTTTGCGTGAGGATGAGCGACAGCACGGCATCGCCGAAGAATTCGAGCCGCTGGTTGCTCTCGGCCGTGTCGGGGTGATCCTGCAAATACGACGGATGCGTGACGGCGCGCTCCAACAGCGCCGCATCGCGGAACGTGTAGGTGAGACGGGCCTGGAGTTGTTCGAGGGCAGCACTCATGAGCTCGCACTGCTGTAGCGCCGCAGACCGCAGTTGAAAACGAAGATCGCCAGGGCCAGCCAGACCAAGGCGACGCCGCCGAGCCAGAGCAGATGGACCGGCTGGAAACCGTGGAGCAACATCCGGGCGGGGACAAAGGTGGTGACGACCGCGGGCAGGGCATAGACGAACAGGACGTTGGAGATGCCGCGAAACGCCTCGCGGGGCAGGCGCGCAAACTCGAAGAGGGTGAAGTAAGTGCCCTCGATGCCCTGGCTGCCGATGAGCCAGAAGGTGGTCGAGACGACCAGCAGCACGGCGGCGTAGTGAATCACCAACCCGCAGCCGAGCATCCCCACGTAGAGGGCGAGGTGGAGCCAGTTGGGGTGCAGCCCGAGCTGCCGCGCCGCGTAGACCACCACGGCGAGCGCGACGAACGAGTTGAGCAGGCCGTCGGGGTCGAGTTTGCGCGTGGACACCATAAAGAGCGGCTGGCCCGGCTGGGCCAGAAGGAAGTCGAACTGCCCGGTGCGGATGTTGCGGCCGAGTTCGAAGAGGTTGCTCCAGAAAAAGCCCATCATCAGGCGTTGGAGCAGCATCGAAGTGCCGACCAGGAGCAGCATCTCGTATTTGTTCCAGCCGGCGATCGAGCTGGTGTGCCGGAAAATCACGCCGACCAGCAGCACGTTGACGGACATCCAGAAAAATTCGACCAGCGACCACATCAGGAAATCGAAGCGAAACATCATGGTCCGCACGATCGAGTAGCGGGCACAGGCGAGCCAGACGCGGAGATAGTGAAAAGGCGGCATGGCGTTCAGCCTCCCACGGCGGTGTACCGGCGCAGGCCGCGCGACCAGAGCAGGTGCGTGAGGGTCAGCAGTACGATCGCCCAGCAGCCCTGGATGACGAGACCCTCGAGCGTGTGCGCCAGGTCGATACGTCCGGTGAAGATCGCCGCCGGAAAATACATCTGGTAGTAATACGGCAGGAATTGCGACAGACGGAAAAGTCCGGCCGGCATCAGGTCGAGCGGGAACACCTGGCCGCCGAGCAGGGTTTCGACCGCGTACGAGAGGATGACGAACGACTGGATCTCCAGGAACCAAAACGCCATCAGACCGAAACAGAAGGCGATGCTGAACTGGATGACACCCGACATCGCCACCGCCGGCAGGCCGAGCCAGAGGCGCCACGCCTCGGCGGGCAGGGTGAGATAGTGGTAGATGAAGGGCAGGGCGAGGGCGAGCGGCAGCACCACCAGCGCGCCCGAGACGACCCGCGCCGCGACGAAAATACTGAACCGGTAGCAGAAATAATTGATCGGTTTCAGCAGGAACTGGTTGATGAGACCGTTGCGAATCTCCTCGCTGATCTGGTAGTCCTCCGTGAACGCGCCGATAAAGAATTGCAGCACGAGCAGCAGCACGAAATAGGTGAGCGTCTGGCCGAGACTGAAGCCGCCGATGCGCGTCTGGCCGGCGTAGGCGGCGCCCCACAACGTGAAAACGATGACCAGGTGGAAGAGCGAAAAGACCCCGCGGAAGGCAAAGTTCCAGCGGTAAACGATGTTGCTCTGCAGGCCGACGAGGAAGGCGTGGCGGTATTTGTCGAGCACAGCGCGCATGGGAACGAAGCAACGAAAGCGGATAGCGAAGGACTGGCAAACAAAGCCGGTGGCAGCCAGGGCGGGTCGCCTGCCGTGCGCTACGGCGCGGGCTCAGGATTTTTCAGCCCAAAGCGTTCGATGATTTCCCGGGCCAGGCTTTTGTACGCCGTGGCGCCGGGCGAGAGCGGGTCGTAGGCGAAGATCGTCTTGCCGAAGCTCGGCGCTTCGCTGAGGCGTACGGTGCGGGGAATCACGGTCCCGAAAATTTTCTCGGGGAAATGCTTCTTCACCTCCTCGACGACTTCGCGCGAGAGGTTCGTGCGAATGTCGAACATCGTCATCACGATTCCACCCACTTCGAGCGTCGAATTTACGCCGGCCGTCTTCAGGCGGTCGACGTTCTTCAGAATCTGCCCCAGGCCCTCGAGGGCCAGGTATTCGCATTGCAGCGTGATGAGCAGAAAGTCAGCCGCCGCGAGGCTGTTCATCGAAAGCATGCCGAGCGCCGGAGGACAGTCGATGATGATGGCGCGGTAGCCCTGGCTGGCCCGCAAGGGCTCGAGCACGCTGCGCAGCTTGGCCAGGTAGTTTTCCGATTGCGCAATCTCGATCTCGGCGGCCGCGAGATCCTCCTCGCTCGGGATCAGGGCGAGGTGTTCGTAGGCCGTGGGCGTGATCATCTCAAAGGCGGTGCTCTCGCCGTGGAGCGGACCGTAAAGGCTGCGCCCCTCCTGCTTCTCGACGCCGAGCGCGCTGGTGGCATTCGCCTGTGGGTCGAGGTCGATCAGGAGCGTGTGAATTTTTTTGTCGGCCAGCGCGGCGGCGAGATTGACCGCGGTGGTGGTCTTGCCGACGCCGCCTTTCTGGTTGGCGATGGTGAAAATGGTCGTGGGCATGTGAGCAGCCCATGACGAATGGCAGCAAGTGGTCCGGTTTGTCCATTCGTGATTCTGAGCCGGGCGGGGGCCGCCGGAGCCGGCCGAAACGTGCGGACGGTGCGGCGCACACGTCCGCGCTCCAAAAAATACGCTCGGGGGAGCGCGGACGTATTCCCGCCGGGAATCGTCCGCTCCTGGCGGGTTGCCCACCCTTATTTCTTCGCGGGAGCGGCGGTGGGCATCTCGACCACGGTCGGCGTGCCGATGGTGATCTCGCCCTCCTTGGCGCGCTTGCTCAGGATTTCCGACTCCGGCATGTCGCGGCCGAAATAGGGCGCTGCACTGATGATGAGCGTGGGCAGCGATTGAGTCTGCGAAACGCCCTTCGAATTCACCGTCATGCGCGTGCGCCACAGCAGCTTTCTCTGCTTATGGGCGAAAGCCGCGTAATCGTAGGCGGAAGCCACGACGTAGTAGCAGTCGTCCGACGCCTGATCCACGAGAAATTCGTTTTTGAGACTCTTCATTTTGAAGAGATTCACCGGATTGGCGAAATCCATGTTGACGGGAGTGAGCATGGGGGCGGAGCCGGGCGAGCCGCCCGACCCGTCGTCCGACGAGGCGCCTGGGCCAGCCGAGACGGCCGAAGACATGGCGTCGGCCTGTTCAAAGAGCGTGGCCAGCTCCTTGGCGAATTTCTCGCCGCCCACGAGGGCGGCGCGATTGAGGATATTGCGGGCCACCTGATCGGGGGACAGCGCTCCGTTGTCATCGTTGAGAAGATTATCCGTACCCCAGTAATAGATCACGGCGAGGGTGGGCGGCTGCGCCGGGGGTTTGGCCGGCAGATAACCGTTGGCGGCCAGGGATTTTTTCAGGATGCGATCGAGCTCGTCAGCGGGCAGCGTTTTTTCGTTTCCGTAAGTGTCACCGACCTGCACGTAACCGGCGCTTTGAGCTATATAGTAGGCCGGATGATCCGGCGAGACCGGCGGGAGTTTTTTCCCTTCGTCGGTGACCTCGGTGATGACGGTGAGTTCGAGGGTGGGATTGCTTTGCAGCGATTTGGGCAGAAGAGAGAACACCCATTGCGACTGGGCGGGGGCGGCGGATTTAGCTTTCGGGGCGATGGGCAGGTTGCCCTCGGCGAAAGCCACGGACGAGGCCAACAGCCAGGCGAGGATTGGAAAGATAGGTTTCACCCTGAATTTGCTGTCGGAACCGACTGCAGGTTTTGCAGATTAAGAAAGATGGAATTGGGCTCAGAATTGGCGGAAGAAGTAACCACTGATGTACACTAATTGACGCTAATAAACGGAATAGGTGACCAATTCTGTTCCATTCAGCCCCATCTCCCCAGGACAGAGATAGTGCCCGCTGACAGTTTTCAGACCACCTCGCGGTAAACGTCGGGATGCGGGCGGGAGATCACGACCGCATTGACCAACATGCCCGCTTCGGCGATCAGGCGCTTGCCGGCATTGACCGCCGCTTCCACGGAGGGAACATCTCCGGTCAGGGTGCAAAATGCCTTGCCACCGAGCGCCATCGCCAACCGCACTTCGAGCAGCGTGACATTCGAAGACTTCACGGCGGCATCGGCGGCACGGACGAGCGTGGCGACGTTGAAAGACTCGAAGACCCCCAGCGCGCCATTGACCGGTGGCGTCTGCGAACGACCGATGGCGGTGATGACTTCAGGATGAATGTTCGTGATCACCAGGCTGTCGATCAGGCAGCCGTTGGCGGCCGTCGCGCCCGCCGCCACGGCGGATTCGACGGCAGAGGCGTCGCCTCCGATCAGCACCATGTACTTGCCCGAGCAGATCGAGCGCGAGAGGAGCAGGCGGACGTGGCCGGCCTTGAGCATGGTGTCGGCGACCATGAAACCGGCGGCAATGCTGGAAAGTTCGATCAAGCCGATGGATTTTTCGTTCATGCGGAGCGGGTGAGAATGAGGTGGGTGGCGGTGACGGATTCGACGCGCGCGGTGAATGGTGCATGGAGCAGGGCACCAAGCGAGTTGGCCGGAGGCTCGGCGACGACCTGGCCGGCGGTCACGCGATCGCCGGTGGAGACCACGGGCCGGGCGGGTACACCGGCGCTTTGTTTCAGGCGCAGGGTGATGCGGTCGGGCTGGAGCGGTGTGGGGTGCAGCGGAGCCGGATGATCGTAGTCCTGCAACTGGAGTTTCCGCATGAGCGACTTGATCGGCACGCGGCGGCCTTCGCGCATCGCATGCGGCTTCGGGGTCATGGGGCCGGTCCACTTGATGTTGCCGGCGCGCATCTCGGCCTTGGAGTTGTCGCAGGCCTCCTTGGGGTAAAGCTCTTCGGGGCAGGCGTAGAGCGTGCAGAGCCCGCACGAGCAGCAGAGTGCGGCCCACTGGTTCCAGTGCTCCTGGCCGGTGGCGGTAAACGCGAGGCTGCGCATCACCTGATGCGGCTCGACCATGTAGCCGAGCAGAAAGCGCGGACAGTACTCGGTGCAGTAGCGGCACTGGTCGCACGCGGACTTGCCGATGCTGGCCTGCACTTTGGCGGGCTTGAGCTTGCGCTCGACCACGTGGTGGGTGCGCGGCAGCACGATCGCGCCGGTGGTGGTCTTGGTGACGGGTGTGTCAAGATCGGCGGTCGTCTCGCCCATCATCATGCCACCGAGGCAGAGCACCGGGTCGTCGGTTGCGAGTCCGCCGGCGGCAGCGATGCAATCGCGAAACGACGTGCCGAGCGGCACGATGAGCGTCGCGGGCTCGCGCACGGCGCCGGCAATCGTGAGGGTCTTGTGCGTGAGGGGGCGGCCCTCGACGGCGGCGGCAATGTTGACGAAAGTCTCGACGTTATTGACCACGACGCCGACCTGGATCGGAATGCCGGCGGGCGGGATGAGCCGGCCGGTGACCGTGAAAACCAGGTCGTATTCGTCGCCGGCCGGGTAGTAGTCGCCGAGCAGTTGCACCCGGACCTTGGTGCCCTGGCAGGCCCGTTCGACGGCTGCGACGGCGTGCTTGTTTTTCGCCTTGATGGCGACGACGCCATCCGGCGCGCCGACGGCTTCCATCGCGAGCTGGACGCCGCGGACGAGCTCAGGGGCGGAGTGCTCCATGACGGCGGCATCCTTGTGCAGGAGCGGCTCACACTCGGCGCCGTTGGCGATCACGGTGTCCGCCTTCGCGGCGAGTTTGACATGGGAGGGAAAGCCGCCACCACCCGCGCCCACCACGCCGGCAAGTTTGACATGTTCGACCAAAGTCATCGCAGCGGGGTATAAGGAAGTCCCGGCAGCAGGACAGCTCAAAGTTCGGTGGCATCTACGAGTGCCGCAGGGACGGGCGGAGCATCGGTCAGTCACATATGTCGAAGCTGGCGACAATCCACCACGTTAGATGCAAAATGCTGGCGCATTCCAATCCAGTGGCTCGATTTAGCTAAAGATCGGCGATTTCGGGCCGAGTAAGAGATTTCAGTCGGTACAAACCATACCGTTCATGCTCTCGCGATTAGGCAGTTTGCTCTCCACCCCGTCCGCTGGCGCCCCGGGAAAAGCAAGCGGCGACCACGCAACCATACTGATTGTGGACGATTCCGCCACGATGAGGGCGGTCGTTGCCAAACCCCTGCGCGGCCTCGGCTACAAAACCCTCGAAGCGGATTCCGGTATCACGGGGCTGGGGGAGTGGGACAGCCACAAAGCCGAAGTCATCCTGATCATCAGCGATATTTTCATGCCCGGCATGGATGGATTGACCTTCGTCCGGCATGTGCGCAAACGGACAGCGACACTGCCAATTGTGCTGATGAGCAGCCGCATTAGCGACGACAACCTATGGGTGGCTGAGGAAGCCGGCTTTCGGTGCCTGCAGAAGCCCTTTACGAACGAGCAATTGTTGGAGTTGGTCCAGGAAATGATCGGTTTGCCTCCGTCCGCCCAACCACCGGCTCAAGCCTGATGCCGTTGTCGCATGGATGAATCCCTCATATTGACCGCAGATGTCCTCTCGCTTTCTCCCGATTTGAGCAAGGGCAAGCCGTTGAACGGGGTTTTTGTCGTAAAAAATGTCAAAACGCAGACTTACCTGGCGGTCAACGACGAGCAATGGAACATCCTGAACGAGTTTGCCCATGAACAAACGGTGCCCAGTGTGCTCGAAACCTCGATACGCGCGCGGACGTGTCCGGCGCTGTGCGAGTATTACGAGCTGATACTCAAGGCCTGTCGGGCATTCATCCTGCACAGCGATCTGGAGGCTCCCGTGCGGCGGACGGCTGTTCGTTGGTTCGTTCCTCTTCCCTACAAGCTGATG
>DATJPQ010000194.1:0-10077 GCA_035506315.1 Opitutaceae bacterium | reverse complement strand
GCGTAATTCATCGCGCCCACCACCTTGACGTGCTCGAAACGCGGGACGTTACTGAAGTCACTCCAGCCCGCGCCGACCAACGCCCGCTCGCCCAACTGCGCGCAGGCCGCGCCGATCATCGCGATCCAGTCGGCGGTAGATTCGACCGGCATGCTGCCAAAGCCGAAAAAAATCGGCGGTGTTCCCGCGGCAATCCACGACAAGACCTCCTCATCGGCATCCGTCGGCAACTCCATCGTCAGCGCGCCGACGAAGGGCCGCCGGCCATTCCATTTCGCCCATTCGGCCGCCAGCCCCGGATAGCACACCTGATCGTAGGCCTGGATTTCCAGCGCTCCGCGTTCGGCGATCCGTCGCGGCCAACGGCTCGTGGCCTTCGGCAGACCGAGTTCACGGCGCTGCGCATCCTCGACCTTCCGCTGCCCGCGCCAGGACAACCACTCGAACGCCGTCATTGCGGAGCGGCCCAACGGCGCCGGCAGGAATGGCAGGAGCTGGCCGTTGGCCCGCAGCGGGAAAATTTGCAGCGTGGCCAACGGAGTGTCGCAATACTCCGCGACGTTGGCAGCGACGTCCTCGAAATTCATGCCGGTGAGCAGCACATCGGCCCCGTCCGCCAGCGACGTCAGCGTCGTCCCGACCTCCCCCCGGCACTTGCTCAGGGGCTCCGAAACCTCGCGCAACAACCTGCCCATCTCCTGGATCCTCCAGGGACTAGCGAACAAAAGTGTCCAGAAGTCGTGGTGTGCGTACTGGATCGCCTGCAGATCCGGTCCGTAGGCGACCGCCGCAACCCCAGCCGACTCGGCGAAGCCAACCATTTCAGGCGCGACGGCCATGCGCACGTCATGCCCGCGGCGCACCAGCTCGCGGGCGATAGCGACGAAGGGCTCCACTTCGCCGCGAGTTCCCCAATTTGCCAGCACAAATTTCATCGCGGATCCTGGTCCCTTCACTTCCCCATGCGCGTTCTGCGAAATGAAAGCGGCGGCCCGCGCCGCTGGCTCAGCCGCCGAGCAGCATAACCCGATACCCGCGCCACCCGACCTGACATTCTCGATACATGGATCAGTCGACGGGCGCGGGCGGTGAACGGGTACGGCCCTCCGCAAAACCGTCAGCCCTTTGGCTGAATCATCGAGTCAATCGAGGGGGCTTTGCGTCATTGTCAGGCCATTGACGCGCGCGGCGGGGGCCTTCATTCCTTGCGCCAAAGCACACCCCCGCAACGCCCGGAGGACAAATCCCGCCGGTCGTGGACAAAATCCTTCATGCCCGTCCTGGGACCGTGCTGGCCGGCAACGGCTGACGCCGGCTGACGCCGGCTGGACCCGACAGGTCCACTCTCGTCTATTTCAAAAATCTCCGCGGATATTCCGTTTTTGGCGCGGTAGTCCGCGACGGCTTGCCGACATGCCTCAATATCGAGGTAGTCATCGATGATGCAGAAACCCCCGGGGGACAGTCGCGGGTAGAGCGCATCGAGCGCCTGGATCGTGGATTCATAAAGGTCGCCATCAAGCCTCAACACCGCGATGCGATCAATCGGGGCATCCGGCAGCGTGTCCTTGAACCAGCCCGGAAGAAAGCGAACCCGGTCATCGAGCAGCCCGTAACGCTGGAAATTCGCCTTGACTTCCGCTTCCGGCACTGCAAGCGCGGCCCCAGCGAGTCCTACCTTTATCTCTTTATCTGCTTTGTACTTTGCGGTGTCCGGGCGCGGCAGACCCTCGAACGAATCGGCCAGCCACACGCATCGGGTCTCATCCCCATAGGCCGCCAGAACCGCGCGCATAAGGATGCACGCTCCCCCACGCCACACTCCACACTCGACCAAATCACCGGGGATGTCCTCGGCCAGCACCGTCTCAACGCAACGTTGCAGACTCGTGAGTCTGTGCATCCCGATCATCGTCTCGGCCTCCGCCGGCCAGTCTCCGCCCAAATCGCGCTTGCGCTGATCGAACGGACGTCTGTTCACCAGCATGAGATTGCCGACTTTGAGAGGGTGCCCCAGCGACCACCCGACGGGCTCCAGTTCGTCGACACCGTATCTGGTGAGGTTGCGTCGGAGCAGGTCGAGATAGAGGGATCGGACGTCGCTATCGGTCACGGTCAAAACGGCCCCTGTCTTGCATGCCAGCATCTGTCGGCGATGAGCTTAGGCTTTCATTGATGTCGTCAATATGCGTTTCGGAATTTTCCGAAACAATCATGGCGGTTCCGCGATAGTCGGTCCACCCTGTTCTAGAGGCAGGTTGTGTCTGATACCGATGTCAGTTGATCTGGCAGGCCACGGGGTGGCGATCTGGCCGCACCGGGCAGCGCACGCTGCCAGGGTGGGCTTCACCTGGTCAATGTCCGTTACCGCTCGGGTTTGCGCTTGGTTTGTAGGCCTTGGCGGCGCATGGCAGCCCGACGCCCGCCGTCGCCGATCAGCCAACACCCTTGCGGCGGGCGAAATCTTCCACAAGATCAGCGGCGGCCGCAATGCTTTCGGCGGGTTTGGTCATCCGGGTGGCGATCTCGCGGGCCCGGGTGAGGTATTGGGGGGCGAGGATGGTGCGCAGGTCTGCGACCAGCGATTGCTGGGTAGTGGCCGAGAAGCGCCGGGCGGTCCCCACCTTCAGTCGTTTGACCGCAGCTCCCCAGAGCGGCTGATCGGGCAACGTCCAGAGGATCAGCGTGGGGACCCCGGCGCGCAGGCCCGCAGCCACGGTGCCCGCACCTCCACGGTGCACGACCGCGCGGCAGGCCGGAAAGATCGCGGCGTAATTCACCGTGCCCACCACCTTGACATGCTCGAAATGAGGGACGTTGCTGATGTCAGCACCAGCGGCACAAACGAGCGCACGCTCGCCTAACTGCGCGCAGGCGGCGCCGATCATGGCGATCGTGTCGGCTGCGGATTCGACGCCTATGCTGCCAAAGCTGAAACAAATCGGCGGTGTTCCCGCGGCGATCCACGAGGCGACCTCCTCATCGGCATCCGTCGGCAACTCCATCGTCAGCGCGCCGACAAAGGGCCGCCTGCCATCCCATTCCGCCCATTCGTCTGCCAGCCCGGGAAAGCACGCCTCGTCATAGGCCTGAATTTCCAACGATCCGCGCTCGGCGATCCGCCGCGGCGCGGGGCCAGTGGCCTTCGGCAGACCGAGTTGACGGCGCTGCGCGTCCTCGACCTTCTTCGACCCGAGCCAAGACAGCCACCAGAACACCGACACTGCGGACCGGCCCAACGGCGCCGGCAGGAATGGCAGGAGTTGGCTCCGGGCCCGTACCGGGAACCAATGCAACGTGGCCAACGGAATGTCGTAATACTCCGCGACGTTTGCAGCGGCGACCTCGAAATTCACGCCGATGAATAGCAGGTCGGCCCCTTCCGCCACCGACGTCAACGTCGTGCTCATCCCCTCCCAGCACTGGGCAATGCCCTCGTCGACTTCACGCTGCAATCTGCCAAGCTCCCGGATCCTCCAAGGGCTGCCGAAGAAACACGTCCAGTACTTGCGCGTCGTTTCCATGATGGCGTGCGTATCCGGTCCGCAGGCGACCGCCGCAAGCCCAGCCAATTCGGCGAAGCCCACCAGGTCAGGCGGGACAGCCATAAGCACGTCATGGCCTCTGCGCAGCAGCTCACGGCCGACAGCGACGCAGGGCTCGATATCGCCACGCCTTCCCCAGTTTGCCAGCACAAATTTCATCGCTGACCCCAGCCTTTCACTTCCCGTGCACACTTTGCTAAACGAAAAGCCACCGTCTCCAGTTCGCCCCCTTGACCGGTCAGCCAAAACCCCGCAAGCGGGCGGAATTTTCCAAAAGATCAGCGGCGGCCGCGACGCTATCGGCGGGTTTGGTCATCCGGGTGGCGACCTCGCGGGCGCGGGCGAGATATTCCGGAGCGAGGATGGTGCGCAAATCCGCCACCAACGATTTCTCAGTAGCGGTCGAAAAGCGCCGGGCGGTGCCCACCTTCAGCCGTTTGACCGCAGCTCCCCAGATCACCTGAACGTCCGCCATCCACAGGATCAAAGTCGGGACCCCGGCGCGCAGGCCTGCAGCCGTGGTGCCCGCGCCACCGTGATGCACGACCGCGCGACAGGCGGGAAAGACCGCCGCGTAATTCACCGCTCCCACCACCTTGACGTGCTCGAAATGAGGGACGCTGCTGAAATCAGACGCGGCGGCGCACACCAACGCCCGCTCGCCCAACTGCGCACAGGCCGCGCCGATCATCGCCAGCGTGTCGGCAGCAGATTCGACCGGTATGCTGCCAAACCCGAAGCAAATCGGCGGCGTTCCCGCGGCGATCCACGACGCGACTTCCTCATCGGCATCCGTCGCCAACTCCATCGTCAGTGTGCCGACAAACGGCCGCCTGCCATCCCACTTCGCCCACTCGGCTGCCAGCCCAGGAAAGCACACCTCGTCATAGGCCTGAATTTCCAGCGATCCTTGTTCTGCGATCCGTCGCGGCGCCGGCCCTGTGGCCTTCGGTAGGCCCAGTCCACGGCGCTGCATGTCCTGGACCTTCTTCACCCCGCGCCAAACCAGCCACTCATACACCGTCATCGCCAAGCGGATCAACGGCGACGGCAGAATCGGAACGACGTGGCCGTTGACCCGCATCGGGAACCAAAGCAGCGTGGCCAACGGAATGCCGCGATACTCCGCGACGTTCGCCGCGAGTTCCTCGTAACTCACGCCGGTCAACAGCAGGTCGGCCCCGTCCGCCAGCGACGTCAGCATCGTGCTCATCGCCCCCCAGCACTGTGTGCCGGGCTCCCGAGATTCGCGCAACAACTCCTTCAGTTCCCGGATCTTCCAGAAATTGCGGAACACGCGAGTCCAGAAGTTGCGGGTCGATTCCAGCCACGCCTGAATATCGGGCCCGTAGGCGGCCGCCGCAAGCCCGGCCGCCTCGGCGAAGCCGACCAAGTCGGGTGGGACGGCCATGCGCACGTCGTGACCTCGGCGCAGCAACTCGCGGCCGACTGCGACGCCGGGCTCGACATCGCCGCGAGTCCCATAGAATGCCAGCACAAATTTCATCGGGTGATCCTGGCCCTTCACTTCCCGTGCGCGTTCTGCGAACCAAAGCGGCAGCCCGCGTCCCCGGCTCAGCCGCCCAGCAGCATAACCCGGATACCGGCGCTATTGAACGTAAATCCAATAGGTTTTGGAGGTGCCCGGAGGCTCCCCAGATGTCAATGTCTTCAACGCCGATTTGGCTGACAAAGGGCGAATCGGAGGCTCGACTCTTCGGGGTGATGGGCGATCAGGACAACCGGGTCGCATTGCGCGGCTTCATCCGTTTAGCTGCTTTGCAATTTGCGGGGTCCGGGCGTGCGCCTGCGAACGAATCCGGTGCCCAGGCGTCATCAACCACGGCTGGGGTCTTCGCTAAATGCTGGGCCGAGCGGAAGCACCGGAGCTAACCTGATGCGATGAATCGGTTCGACCCCACCAAGACCCACACGGTCGTGCACGGCGTTGCCGCCCGTGACCGGGCATGCGCTCCACCAGGCGTCACGGACGAATCGATCCGTGTCGTCGAAGGTTGATCAGTGCCAGCCCGGATACGTCCTGCGTGCGCGTCCTTTAACGGCCACACATCCAACGGTGCTGTGCGGCCGGACAATCGGCTCACGTTCATGGACCAAGGCTTCTTTGCGGGGCAGCACGCCGCCGGCCAGACGGAAGTCATGCAGGTCGTGTGGGTTTATGGGCACCCTATCGACTTCGATGGGCTGAGGCGTTTTCACCACAATCTCCGTCACGGGTTGTTGGCACGGCTTATCGAGCGTTCACCGCTGCCGTTCGGCCGGCATCGGTGGGTCTTGGATCGGGGTCCGTCGGAAATCGATATCGCTGAGTGCGCCCGTCCACGTGCTGAACTCAGCGACTGGGCTGATGAGCGCTCACAACTGCCCCTCGATCCGGAACGGGGACCTGGCTGGCATCTCGCCGTTCTTCCCCTTACGGATGGCTCGACCGCCGTCAGCCTGGTGGCTTCTCATTACCTGCTCGACGGCATCGGGTTTCTCATCGCAATAGTTGAGGCGATCCTGGGCAACACGCGCGACCTTGGCTACCCCGCACCGCGTTCACGCACTCGTCTGCGTGCGGTGGTTCAGGATGCCCGCCAAACAGCGCGGGACGCACCTGAGGCCGCCCGGGCGCTTGTCGCGTTCGCAAAACTGATCCGCCGTCAACGGCACGATAGTGCCCGATCACCGGCCCCGCGACCCGTCGCCGTCGATGGAATCGATGGCGATAATCCTGTCGTCGTACCCGGTGTCACGATTTCCATCGACCTGGATGATTGGGATGTGCGTGCGAAGGCTCTCGGCGGATCGAGTAGCACGCTGGCCGCCGGGTTGACCGCGAAACTCGGGGAGCACCTTGGGCGCCGGCGTGACGATGACGGCACCGTCACCGTGCAACTCCTTATGAGCGACCGCACGGAGGGCGATACGCGCGCGGTCGCCGTGTCCTTGGCCCGCGTCAGCGTCGACCCCACGCGGTTGACCACGGATCTGCGTGATTTCCGCGCCGCCATCAAGCAGGCGCTGAAGATTTCGCGGGAAACGCCAGATGAGTCATCGCGGCTCGCTGCGCTGATCCCGTTCACGCCGAAACGGACCTGGAGACGGGGAGTGGATGCGGCGTTCGCCGACCCCGATCGCCCGGCAGTTTGTTCCAACCTCGGCGACGTGGGCTCGGTGGTGGGCTTTATCGATGGCACGCACTGCAATTACGCCTTCGCACGCGGGATTAGGCAACGCGTAACGCGACGGTGGCTTGAGCGAACGGGCGGGCAACTGCAACTGCTGTCGTTGCGCACGCCGGTGCTCCGCAAGGTTTTCATCCATGTCCTCGCCTACCAACCCGGCGCCGAAAACACAAAGCCCGCTTTGCGTGACCTGGCCGCGCGCACGCTGGGCGAGTTCGGCCTGACCGGCGAGATCGAATAAAGAATTCGTCCCCGTGCGCCTCAACGCGCGAAAACCCGCGACCGTCCGACCGGAGGGCCTGGTCGTTTGTCGGCGCTCCTACCTCAGGCTGGACGGTTACCGAAACCCATAAGAACAAACCCATTGCGGGCGGCGCACACACAGCACCCGAAGTCGCCAGCCCGGAGCCCGCGTCGCGCGCCAATTGCTGAGACTGCCTCAGGAGCCACGCCCGGAACTTTATGGAAAAACTCAGGTGGCCCCTGTTGGCCTCGACTATGTTTGGAATCCGTTATTGAACTCCTGTCGGTAAGGGTGGTGCGGTGGTTGAAGGCAGCGTGCGCGATGTCGGGCGAACCGGGTCCGATGTCGCCACCGCGGGCGGCCAAGACGCAGCCGTTAGCCAACCGCCTGGCCGCCGACCTATTCTCCTGCGACGTGTTCGTCAACCTTCACCCGCACCTCGAGCACAAGGGCGATCTGGTAAGAGTCGTCGAAATCCGGGATCTGTGATTTTCAGAGTGCTGAGGCGGCTGTGGATTCCTCTGGTCGTGCTGGCCGTGATCGGCGGCGGAGGATTGACTGTGTCGCGGCTGCACGGCATCTTCGGCTCTGAGAAACGCCCCTCGTATGCCGACACCAGAATCGACAACACCAAGCCCTCCAACCCCACGCACCTGAGATACGAGGTCTTCGGACCACCGGGGACCGTGGCCGACATCAGCTATTTCGGCGACACTGGTGACCCGCAGCATGTTGACGGAGTAAGCCTGCCGTGGTCGTTGGAGTTCGCAATCACCGGGGCGGCGTCCATCGGAAGTATCGCGGCCCAGGGTGATAGTGACAGCATCGGCTGCCGCATCATGGTGGACGGCGTGGTCAAGGCCGAGAAGGTCACGCACGAAGTGAGCGCCTTCACCTCCTGCCTGCTGAAGGCCGCATGAGCAATCGTCAGCTGCACGACGGTGCGCCATTGGTGGCGCGGACGATCCATCGATTTCCGGTGCCCATCATCTTGGCGTGGTTGGCGATCATCGTCACCTTGGGTATCGGCGTCCCCTCACTGGACCAGGTCGAGAAAGAGCATTCGGTATCACTGAATCCCAATGATGCGCCGTCCTTCAAGGCGGCAAAGCGCATGACTGAGGACTTCAAGGAATCCGATTCCGGCAGCTCCGCGATGATCGTCTTGGAGGGCCAGCAACCCCTCGGCGCCGATGCTCACCAGTACTACGACCGTTTGATTCGTCAGTTGCAAGACGATCCCAAGCATGTGCAGCACATCCAGAACTTCTGGGGCGATGAACTCACCAGAGGCGCCGCGGAAAGCGCCGATGGTAAGGCCGCATACGTTCAAATCAATCTCGCCGGTAACCCGGGCCAAATCTTGGGGACTGAATCGGTCGAAGCCATCCAGCGCATCGTCAGGGAGACGCCAGCGCCGCCGGGGGTCAAGGCGTATGTCACCGGCCCTGCGGCGATCCAGGTGGATATGAGCCACAGTGGCGACAGGACGATCCTCACAGTCATGGCGTTAAGCGTCGCGGTCATCTTTATTATGTTGCTTCTCGTCTACCGTTCGGTTATCACCGTAATTCTGTTGTTGCTGATGGTGGGGATAGAATTGCAGGTGGCCCGAGGAATCGTAGCGTTCCTCGGCCATCATGAGCTTATTGGCCTTAATACCTTGGCCGTTAATCTGCTGATATCCCTCGGGATCGCAGCAGGAACGGACTACGGGATATTTTTCGTCGGGCGATATCAGGAGGCACGTCAGGCCGGCGAGGACCGGGACACGGCTTACTACACCACTTACCACGGGGTCGCCAAGGTTGTCTTGGGCTCCGGTTTGACGATCGCCGGAGCGCTTTTCTGCCTGAGTTTTACCCGGCTGCCCGCTTTTCAAGCCGTGGGCGTCCCTTGCGCGGTGGGCGTCGCGGTCGCGGTCGCGGTCGCGCTCACGCTGGTTCCGGCGGTTCTTAGTGTCGGAAGCCGTTTTGGTCTGTTTGAGCCCAAGCGGAAAATCAAGGTTCGCGGATGGCGACGGGTAGGCACGGCGATCGTTCGGTGGCCCGCGCCCATTCTCGTCGCGACATTAGCAGTCGCGCTCGTCGGGCTATTGACGCTGCCGGGGTACAAGCCCAGCTACAACGACCAGAAATACATCCCGAAAGATATTCCGGCCAATCTGGGGTATGAGGCCGCAGCCCGACACTTTCCCCCGTCGGCAATGATGGCGCCCGAGGTCCTGATGGTCGAGGCCGATCACGACCTACGGAATCCGGCAGATTTTCTCATATTGAACAAACTGGCCAAGGCCGTCCTCGCTGTTCCGGGCATTTCCAAGGTTCAGGCTGTAACGCGGCCCGAGGGAACCCCGCTCGACCACACAACGATACCGTATTTGCTCAGCATGCAACAAGCTGGCCAGCAACAATTCATGTATTTTCAGAAAGAGCGCATGAACGACATGCTCAAGCAGGCCGAAATGCTGGGAGAAACGATCCAAATCATGCAACGTATGTATGGCCTTTTACAGCAGATGGTCGCGACGACGCATGAGATGGTCGGCAAAACACATGAAATGCAGCAAATTACGAATGAGTTGCGAGATCGTATTTCGGATTTCGAGGATTTCTTCAGGCCGGTCCGCAGTTACTTTTACTGGGAAAAGCACTGCTATGATATTCCCATTTGCTTTTCGATTAGATCAATTTTCGATGCACTCGACGGTGTTGACGAGCTTACCGATAAGCTGCGCGATCTGGTAGCGGACCTCGATCAGTTGGACGTCATCATGCCGCAGCTGGTCACCCAGTTCCCGGAGATGATCGCGATCATGCAGAGCATGCGGACCATGATGCTAACCATGCATAGCACCATGTCCGGGGCCTTCGGCCAGATGGACGACAATAGCAGTAATTCGACAGCCATGGGGAAGGCGTTCGACACCGCAAAAAACGACGATAGTTTCTACCTGCCACCGGAAGTTTTCAAGAACTCGGACTTTAAACGAGTCATGAAGATATTCTTGTCGCCGGACGGGAAGGCCGTCCGTATGCTCATTTCGCAAAAGGGCGATCCCGCGTCGCCCGAGGGCCTCTCGCGGGTCGACCCGATA
>DATJPQ010000193.1:0-2843 GCA_035506315.1 Opitutaceae bacterium | reverse complement strand
TCCTCCTCTGGAGGAGAGGGCCGGGGAGAGGAGGCCGTTTTCTCAAGGCCCGGTTGCCGATGGGGCACGAGGCTGCTACTTTGGAGCCATCCATGAGAATTCCGCATCGTCTCTTTATCGCCCAATCCACGATCGCGGTGGCGATCGGAGCGCTTTGGTTCCGGGCCTCGGCCTCCAACCCGGACGCCGTCCATTCGCCACCGGCGTCCACCAGCCATTTCGCACTCGATCATTTGGATCGGATTGTCCGGCTGTCCGACCCGCAGCTCGCGCCAGACGGGCGGTCCGTCGCCCTCGTCGTCCAACGAGCCGAAGCCGACACGAATCAGTGGGCGGCCCAACTTGTCCTCGTGGACGTGGCGACGGGAAAACACCGACCTCTCACCCAGGAACGCAAGCAGGTCGCGCATCCTCGCTGGTCGCCCGCCGGTGATCGGCTCGCATTCCTGGCGCCCCACGGGGCCGGCAAGGACGCGGCCAACCAGATTTTTGTGCTGCCCATGAATGGCGGCGAGGCGCAACAAATCACCAAATCCCCCACCTCGGTCCAGCATTTCTCCTGGCGTCCTGACGGGAATGAGATGGCCTACGCCGCAGCCGACGAGGCGCCCAACAAAAAGGAAATCGAAAAGGGCGAAGACGCGTTCGAGGTCGGGAACGACGATTTGTTCACGAAAGAGGCGCCGATGCCGGTGCACCTCTGGTTGGTTTCGTCCGCGGGCGGCGAAGCCCGCCGAGTCACCTCGGGCTCTTGGTCGCTGCCCTGGGCGCTGCCGCCCAGCCCGCCCGCATCGCCGTTGTCCTGGTCTCCGGACGGCAAGCGCATTGCGTTCGTGCGCCAGGCGACCCCGCACTCGGGGGATTCGGACAAGTGCGCTGTCCAAATTATCGACCTTGCCTCCGGCACGATCCAGCCGCTGACGGGCGAGTCTTTACTCGAGACCTTTCCGTCGTTCTCGCCCGACGGCACGAAACTGATGTATTGGTGCAATCGCGACCGCGACCCTTACAACGTGAACGAACTCTTCGTGGCCCCGGCCACCGGCGGGACGGGAACGAACTTTACCCGGGGACTCGACCGGTGCCTGTTTCAATCCATTTGGATGCCCGATGCAAAGTCCGTGCTCACCGGCGGCCATGATGGCACGGCGGTGGCGCTATGGCGCGTCCCGTTGGCCGGGAACCCTCAGCGGCTGAACCTGGGAGGGGTAAATCCCAAATGGCTCTACTGGATCGAGGTCAGCGTCAGCAAAGAGGGGAGCATCGCGTTTGTCGGCACCCAACCCGATCGGCCGGATGAACTCTATTTCCTGCCTTCGGCGGATGCGGTCCCGCGGCGGCTCACCGATTTCAATGCGGAAATCGCCGCGCTGAAACTGGGGCAGGTCGAAGCCCTGCAGTGGCGCGGACCGGACGGCTTTCCCGAGGATGGGACGCTGGTCTATCCGCCGGAATACCAGCCGGGCGTGAAGCTCCCGCTCGTGCTGGTGATTCACGGCGGACCCCAGGCCGCCTCCACCACCAGCTTCTTCCCCCTGGCACAGTTGCTCGCCGCGCGTGGCTACCTGGTCTTTTCGCCCAACTATCGCGGCAGCGATAATCTTGGCAACACCTACCAGCACGCCATTTTCAATGATGCCGGAGACGGCCCGGACCGCGACGTGATCAGCGGCCTGGAGGCGCTCAAGCCCAAGGGCATCATAGACGAAACCCGGATCGCGGTCAGCGGTTGGTCTTACGGCGGTTACATGACCAGTTGGCTCATTGGGCACCACACCTTTTGGAAAGCTGCTGTCGCCGGCGCAGCCGTCACGGACTGGACCGACGAGTATTGCCTGTCCGATGGCAACGTCCAGTGTCGCTACGGCTTTCCCGGCGGAGCAACCCCGTGGACGGCGGAAGGCGAGAAGTTGTATCACGCCCAGTCCCCAATGTCCTACGTGGCCGGCACGAAGACCCCGACGCTCATCATGACTACCACGGGCGACTTCCGCGTGCCGCCTGCGCAATCCTACAAACTCTATCACGCCCTCAAGGAATCAGGTGTGCCCGTGTCGATGGTCGCCTACCCGGTGCCGGGCCATTTTCCCGGTGACCCGTACCGGTCGCGGGATGTCTATCGACGGTGGGCTGAGTGGCTGGACAAATATCTTTGCAA
The DNA here is from genome assembly GCA_035506315.1 of Opitutaceae bacterium. Taxonomy (GTDB): domain Bacteria; phylum Verrucomicrobiota; class Verrucomicrobiia; order Opitutales; family Opitutaceae; genus MWDT01. The sequence goes on along the minus strand of DATJPQ010000193.1, from coordinate 685 downwards.
GTGATGTTGCGCGGTTGAGGTCCGCAAGCCGCCGGAGCTGCGGGATGGGAAATGGCAGAATCCGCCAGGCGCTCAGGCCTGAACCGAAGTGGGCGCTTTTGCGTTCGGGTTCCCGAACCCCGGATCCGTCGGGCGATCGTCCCCGTCCCCCTGCCAAAAAAGATGGGGATAGCCCAGGTCGCGGCTGGTCGTTATGATCCGCATCGCATGATCTTGCCAAGACCCTTATCACGCCAGCGCGCATCCCAGCCGATTTCGGGTTGGGCAGCCGCAAGGTGATTTGGTCGGTTGACCCTCATGAACGGCAGCATCCAAAGCATCGAGCTGCGTTGCTCCGGCGTCGATCCGGGCGCAACCCCGCGCCCCTTGTCCTGGCGCGAGAAAATCAGCTACGGCGTCGCCGATATGGGCTTCAATTTTTATTGGGCCAATATCGCCACCTTCCTGATGATTTTTTACACCGACACGTTTGGCATCTCCGCCGCCGCTGCCGGTTCGATTGTCCTGGCGGGAGCGGATCAGCTATGGCGTCGCCGATATGGGCTTCAATTTTTATTGGGCCAATATCGCCACGTTCCTGATGATTTTTTACACGGACGTGTTCGGCATCTCCGCCGCAGCCGCGGGCACGATGCTGTTAGCGATCAAAATCATCAACGCGATTACCGACCCCATCTTCGGCGCC
>DATJPQ010000192.1:0-10283 GCA_035506315.1 Opitutaceae bacterium | reverse complement strand
GGGCTTGCTCGCGCGGGAGGTCGGAGCGCGAGCAAGCCCGCTGACCTACGAAAGGCCGAGTCTTCAGGAGCGCCTTACGAATAACGCTCGTAAATGCGCTGAATCTGGGAGGGGGGCGGGGTGGACTCGGCCGGACGGGGTCCGCCGCCGAGACTGTAGCGGAACAGCAGTTGCTCGTTCTCGCGGTCCAGGTGCAGGATCTGCATGATCCGTGCCCGGGCTTTCTCAACCGCAGCGCGGTTGGCCCGCGCCGCCGGGGCAGCGGGCTCGCCGACGGTCGTTCCGGCAGAAAGATTGGCAGCCTTCAACGCGGCGAGGCTGGCATCGAGCCGGCCCAGCAGGAGGCGCTTGCGGTCGAGCAGCGCAGCGTCGGGCATCCGCTGATTTTGTTTGAGGAAACGATTCTCTTCGAGCGCGAGCTGGTAAAGCTCATCGCAAAGCTGTTGGTGCTGCTGGAGCGTTTCCGCTGGCGTCATGGTGGGGGGCGGGCGTGGCCTGGACGGGGTGTTGCTGGGGGAGGAGGAGGAGCAGACGTTGCTGGGTGTTATGCTGCCACGTGATCTGGTCGAGACGCCACGCAGCCATGCGGGCGAGATCGGCCAGTTCCGGACGGGCCGAGCCATCCCCTTTCGGGCCGCGCACGTTGTCAAGGATGCTCTGATAGCTCGTGATCGCCTCGGTGGCCTCGCCGAGGCGCTCATAGCAGAGGCCGATCTGGTAGACGATGGGCAGCCGCCAGGCGGGTTCGGGCGACAGCTCGGAAAGGGTCAGATAAATGGTCAGGGCGTTGGCGGAATCGCCTTGTTCGTAAAACTCGTTGGCGATTTGGTTGCCGGTTTTGCGCTGCCAATAGGTCCAGAGCCTCGGATCCTTGGCGGTGAGCGCCTTCTCGGTGCGCAATAGCTCGAGCGCCTCCACCAGCGCTTCCAGCGGGCGGTGCAAACGGCGGTACGAAACGGCCAGGAGGTAGCGGGCCTCGGGCACGTTTTCATCTTCGGGATGCTGGTCCAGATAATCGCGCAGCGAACCGACCGCGTTGCTATAATCCTCGGCGAGGAAAAGGGAGTAGGCCGATTTGAAATGCGCCCGCGCCCGGTCGGCCGTGGCCAGGTCGAGCAGGCGGAGGCGCGAGTAGAAGCGGCTCGCTTCCTGATATTCGCCGGCCTGGAAATGAGTTTCGGCGATTTCAAATTGCGCCGTCTTGGCGAGCTGGCGGTAGCGCTCCGCGCCCGACTCGGGCAGCTTCAGCGTGGAGTTGATCACGCTGTAAAAACGGCTGATCGCCGTCCGGTAGGCGCCCAGGGCGCGTTGGGTACGGCCGAGCTCGAGGTAAATGTCGGGGGCGTCCTCATCGAGTGGATAATCCTTGAGGATTTTCTCGTACACGGCGGCGGCCTTGGTGAACTCGCTTTTTTTGCGCAACGCGCGGGCATAACCGAGCAATGCGGCGCGTTGCTGCGCCGCGGTGGCATCGAGGGTGAGCACCTGGCTGAAAACGGCGATGGCGCCATCGTAATCGCCCTGGGTTGTTCTCTCGAGACCCTTCTTGATCAGTCCGGGAGCTCCCTCTTCGACCGTCGGTTCAGGCGGACGGTGGAGGCCGGATGCGGCGGCACCGGCTGCAGGAGAGGTATTCTCCGGAGGCAAGACCGTGCCCGGGACTTCAGCTTTGGCCGCGGGCGCGGCCGGGTGCGCCACCTCGGGCGGGGGCGGGCCGATTTCCGCGGCCGGAGCCGCCGTCGGCCGGGTTTCCGCAGGAACGGACGCAGGCTCACTCGCGGCCACCAGCCAGGGAAAACCAGCGCAAACGCAGAGGAGGCGAAGACGAGGCATCATTGTTGACGGTAGGTGGCCGAGCTGGGTGGCAGGGTCGGCTGGGCCGGCGCGGGCACTCCGATGACGGCGCCACCGTTACGAGGATATTGGAAGTATGGCAGCAAATCCTCCGGACGGACATCGCGGTGCAGGTCGTCAGGCAGAATGGAGGAGGGCTCGTTGTCTTCCGGGCGATTGGCCGTGGGAGACGAAGCGGGTGACTTGGTGGACGATTTCTGGGATGCGGCCTTCGGTGAGGAGGAATCGAAGCGTCCGCCCGCGGCCACCGACGAGGGCGGCGATACCGGCAGGGTCTCCTCCAACTGCGCCGGGCCCATGGCCACGGGTTCAAGTTCAAACGAGGGCGGTGCCGGCGGCTCGCGAAAGCGCATGGGCGGCGGTCCCACGACAGCCAGATAGGGCGCCGAGTACGGATGCGACGATTCCGGACTGCTCTCGGGCGGGGCGCCCGCCGGACCGGCATAGGTCGAACCCGTCTGGCCGCCCTCCGCCACGAGGGCGGGCAGCAGCACGAGCGTAAGGCAGCGCACGAGGCGGCCCAGCCCAGTCAGCAGTGTGTGGGTGCAGGAATTCATAAGCAGGAGAAGCAATCCATGAGCGGCGGATTGTTCTGATTCGGCCCACACCAGCTATCGGTTCGGCGCATAGTTTCTAAAACCGAAATGGCGCAAATTCTTCGACGGGATGCAGCGGCCGCGCACCGGACGGGGATGCTCCGGGCCGGCCGCGCGGAGCGGGGGAGAAGCCGGTTCCGGAAAAACGAGGACCCCGCCCGGGCAGGGGCGGGGTCGTATCGCAGGGCCGGCATCGGGTTTTATCTCCGACCAGCGGAACCGAGCCGGGAAAATCAGGCTTACGCGACTCCGGCGGCGGCGGGTTGCGGAGCAGCCGCGGAAGCGGGAGTGGCGGCGCCGGGGGCACTGGCCCCGACCTTGGTCATGCTCGTCTTCGCGTCTTCAACCGAGGGGAAGAACGTCCAGTTGCGCGTGTCCTCGAAGCCCTTGCACTCGGCCACGATGTTGTCGTTGCCCACCAGCACGAATTGCAGCGCGAGCTCGCGGCAGGTCTGCATCGACTGGAAGAGCAGCTTGATCAGCGTCATGTTGAGCGACTTGATGTCCTTGAGGTCGATGACGGCCTTGCTGATGCCACTGTCGACCGCCTCGGACACCTTGGGTTTGAGGTAATTCATCACCTCGTTGACCACGAGCTGGGTGCAGTTCTCCGGCAGCTTGAACATCAGGAAATCGCCCTCGGTGTGGAAATAGCGCCGCGAGGTGTCGAGGTTCATCGCCTTCGCGATCTTCGATTCGAGCTCGGAGATATCCAGCGGCTTGGTGACGATCGAGGAGAAACCCACCTGCTGGGCCTGTTGCTGGGTGAGCAACTCGGTCTTCACGACCAGGCCGAAGATGGGAGTGTACTTGGTCTTCACGCTGGCGCGGAGCAGGCGGAAAAGGGTAAAGGCGGCCTCATCGGGCAGCGACAGCGAGATCATGATGAGATCGGGCGTCGCATTGCGACTGCAGTAGTCGATCGCCTCGCCGGTCGTGGTGGCGCTGTTGATTTTCCACGGAGTGTGCTTCAAACCCTCCTGAATCTGATTCACGATGGTTTGCTTGTCCTCGATCACGAGGATCGAGCACGGATCGAGGATCGATTTGGACTTCATCGGCCCCTCGGTGATCGGTTTGAGGTCGATCACGCGGCCGACTTTCTCGATCAAAAGCTCCTCCTTGAACGGCTTCACGATATAATCGCGCACGCCGATCTTGGCGATTTTCAGCACATTGTCCCGGCCGCCCTCGGCGGTGAGCATGATGATCGGAATGCCCTTCAACTCGGGGTCCGACTTGATCTTGGTCAGCATCTCCACGCCGTCCATGACCGGCATCGTGATGTCGAGCAGAACGATGTCGGGACGCTCTTTGCTGGCCATGGCGAGACCTTCCACACCATTGGCAGCCTCGAGAATCTCGCAGTCGAAAGGTTTGAAGGCTTTGCGGACAATGATCCGGACGGTCTTGGAGTCGTCGACGGTGAGTACTTTATATCGCATGTCGGAAGGTGGGTTGGCGGCTTATTCGCTGGTCTTCATCAACAGGTCGGTGACGAGGCGATGGCCCGAGACGTCGAAACTATACGTGCGTCGAGTGGCGCCGCTTACCGGTTCGATGGAAAAATTACTGCCGCGCAGAATCGAGGGGATCGTGAGCCGGCAGGGATAGCCCTGGTCGCAAAGTTGATTTTTAAAGCCCCCCACCGTCATGTTGGTGAGTTCACCCACTGCATCGTTGACGGACTCGTCGCCGCCGGCGTCGATTTCTTCCACCGAGATGCCGAGCAGGCCGCTGGCGACGATCTTGGCGAACTCGGCGCTGAGATAAAGATAGATGAGCCCGCTGATTTCTCCGATGAAGCCCACGGTGCCGACCACTTGCTGCCCGTTGAACTCGATGGGATGTTTCCAGGGCTGCCCGGTCGAATTGGCCGCGCCGGTGCCGTGAATGAGGGTCGCGTTGCGTCCAAGCATGGTGCGGAAAACATCCTGCACAGAACGACTCATGGTGTCTTGGAAGATGTCTTCGGAAATCGTTTCAATGGTGGACATGGAGAATAAATGGATGCGCCAACGGCCGTGGTCATTTATCGGCGCGTTTCCCGCGGGATTTATGAATATTTTCGGGGAATGTGCGCGCAGTAAGCAAGAACAGCGCTAACGCGTGCTGGGCAGATGGCGATGGAGGTTATATCGGTACAAAGGTTGGCGGCTGAAGCGAAGGCGAAAAGCCGGTGACGCGCAAGGACGTACTCCCGCCCCGGCGGGGCACTACTCTCCGGATTCAAGTTCGGCCTCGGGACCCAGGCCGGCCGCACGATACTCTTGCAACTTGTTGCGTAGAGTACGGATGGATATTTTTAAAAGTTCCGCGGTCTTGGTGCGGTTGCCGCCAGTGGCTTGCAGTGTACGCAAGATCGCCCGTCGTTCCAGCTCATCGAGCGACACGATTTCCGCGGCGGATTCAGCCGGCGGGGCAACCGCCGGCGGCGGATAATCGTCCGGCGGATTGGGTACGAATTTTTCGATGATGGCAGGCGGCCGGGCGGGTTCGGATTCTCCTCCCGCGGCTGATACGGCGGGCAGCGGCGGCGAGTCGGCTGAGGGCGACGGTGTGCCCGGAAACGGGGCGATGGTCCCCACAATGGGTGGCATGGGCGATCCCGCGGGTGGCGGCGCGAAGGCCGGCAGGCCCAGTGCTCCTGCTGAAACGGGCCGGCCGTTTTCGGACAGGATGATGGCCCGTTCGATGATGTTTTGCAGCTCGCGCACATTGCCCGGCCACGGGTAACCGGCCATCGCGCGCTGCGCGCCATCGCTGAAACCGGGGATTTTCAGGCCATGCTTGCGGGCGAACCGCTGCAAAAACGTCTCCGCCAGCAGGGAGATGTCCTCGGGGCGTTCGCGCAGCGGCGGCACCTGCACGGGAAAAACATTGAGCCGGTAGTAAAGATCCTGGCGGAACTCGCCCTTTTCGACCACGTGCAGGAGGTCGCGATTGGACGTGGCGAGGATGCGCACGTTGACCTTGATCGTCTTGGTGCCGCCGACGCGCTCGAATTCGCGTTCTTGCAGCACGCGCAGCAGCTTGGCCTGGAGGTTGGCCGGAATCTCGCTCACCTCGTCGAGGAGCAACGTGCCGCGGTGGGCCAGTTCGAAACGGCCCTCGCGCCGTTCGGTGGCGCCGGTGAACGCGCCCCGTTCGTGGCCGAACAGCTCGCTCGCAATCAGGTTTTCCGAGAGCGCGGCGCAATTCACCTTGATGTACGGCTCGTTCCGCCGCGGGGAACGCCGGTAAAGCTCGCGCGCCACCATTTCCTTGCCGGTGCCATTTTCACCGGTGATGAGCACCGTGGCGTCGGTGGGGGCCACGCGTTCGATGAGCTGGCGCAGCCGCTGCATGATCGGGCTGCGGCCCAGAAACTCGCCTTCTTCCGAGCCCTCGGTTTCCGCGAAGTAGCGGTTGACCTTCACGAGCTGCCGGTAGCTCTCGGCTTTTTTGACGATGATCTCGATTTGCCCCGGAGAAAACGGTTTGATCAGGTAGTCAAAGGCTCCCGCCCGCATGCAGGACACCGCGCTCTCGATGGAGCCATGGCCGGTCATGATCACCACCAGCGGCTCGCCGGGCAGGGTGATGGCGCGCTCGAGAAACTGCTGGCCATCGCCATCGGGCAGGCGCACGTCGACCATCATCAGGTCGAAGGTCTCGCGCGCACAGAGCGCCTCGGCCTGGGCCAGCGAACTCGCCAGGCTCACCGTCAATTTTTTGCGCTGAAACAATTCGCCCAGGACTTTCTGGATGATCGGTTCATCGTCGAGGACGAGAATGCGTTCGAGCGACATGGGACGAATCCGGTAAGGGTGGGCAAATTTGGAACCCACTCACATGGACATCGACCCCGCCCGGCGCAAAACAAAAGAGTAGGGCGGGTTTGCCAATGCAGCCATGCACAGGACTGGGGGAAATTGGTCCACCCGCCCTAGCCGCCGGCCGGCGGTGCGGGCAGGCCGAGGAGCCGGCTCATCTTGGCGAGGACTTCGAGCGGTTGATAAGGCTTGTCGACATAGACCACGGGATCGGCGAGCGCCGCCTGGGCCTTGGCGGCGGGCTTGAAATATCCGCTCGCGAGCAAGATCGGCAGCTGCGGTCGCTGCAGGCGCAGGCGGGTGCACAATTCCCAGCCATCGATCCCGGGCAACCCGATGTCGGAAAAGAGCAGGTCGATGTTGTCGCCATGCTTGGCGTAGAGCTGCAGCGCCTCGTCGGCATCACGCGCCCAGAGGACCTGCCAGCCGTGGGCCGGGAGCAGGTTGAGCCAGAGCTTGCCGATGTCGTGCTCGTCTTCGACCACGAGGACAAGCGCATGCGGATGCGGGGCGCCGACTGGGGCGGTGGGCGGCGGCACCGCCACCTCGGGGGCGGCCGGCAGCGGGAAATAAATATTCACGTGGGTGCCGCGCCCCACCGCGCTCTGCACATCGATCACGCCGCGGTGCGCGCGTACGATGCCATAGACGACGGCGAGACCGAGGCCGCGCACTTCGGGGCCCTTGTTCCGCGCAAAGAATGGTTCGAACATCCGGGTGCGCGTGGCCTCGTCCATGCCGCGGCCCGTGTCTTCCACGGTGATTTGCAACCAGCGCAGTGCGGGATCCTGGCCGGGCAGGGTGGTGCGCTCGGCGGTGCGCACCCGCACCGTTCCCGGTCCGCTGAGCGCCTCGCGGGCATTGCGCAGCAGATGTTCGAGCGCCCGCCCCACCTGCTCGGAGTCGAGCGGCAGGGTGGCGTTGGGTGCGTTGAAGGCGCACTCGATGCGGACATCGTTGGGCCACTCGGGCGTGGTCCGCACGAGCAGGTCGGTGATGAGCGCATGCACATCGACCGACACCAGGAAGGGCTCATGCTGGTTGGCGTAAAGCATCAGCTGCCGCACGACGTCGGCGCCGCGGCGGCCCGCCTCGATGATCGTGTCGCCATAGACGCCGATCTGCGCATTGTCGGGCGCGCTCTGCCGCAGCAGGCTCGCGTAGCCGAGAATGATGGCGAGGAGATTGTTGAAATCGTGGGCGATGCCCCCCGCAAACGTGCCCAGGCTTTCCAGGCGTTGCGCCTCGCGCAGGCGGGTGTCGAGCGCCCGGCGTTCCCGCTGGTCGGCGAGGGTGATGAGGGTGTGGGGCACGGCTCCGGCCTGCAACGTGGCCACCGTGATGGAGGCGGGAAACGGTTCGCCGTTGGCGCCGGTGCATTCGCAGTCGCGCGTGCCGGCCAGGAGCGCGGCGGGGGGGAGCAGCCCGTGCACGGGACGTCCGGCCACATCGGAGGGAACGAGGCCGAAGGGCGCGGCGAAGGCGCAGTTGCACTGCTGAATTTCTCCGCCGGCGTTGACGATGCAAAGCCCCACCGGCACCGCATCGTAAACGGCCGCCAGCAGGGCGTGCATCGCCTGCAGGTCTTCCTCGGCGGCGCGGCGTTTGGCGATGTCGCGGGTGACGGCGATCAGGCCCCCCGACTGGCTGCCCTCGATGTTCCAGGTGGTCTTGCTGATCGTCTCGCACCAGAGGTAGGTGCCGTCCTTGCGGCGCAGGCGGTGCACGAAGCCATTTTCCGGATGGTTGTGAAAATGCCGCTCGAGCACGCGCCGCGCCTTGATGCAATCCTCCGGATGGAAAAACGACTCCAGCGGCTGGTGCAACATGTCCTCCGGCTCATAACCCAGCATGGAACGGATGGCGGGGGAGGCGTAGATGCACAGGCCGTCGAAGCGATGGACGGTGATGAGATCGTAGCTGTTTTCCGCCAGCAGCCGATAACGCTCCTCGCTCCGACGCAACTCGAGCAAAGGCTCATGCGTTGCCGTGACATCGCTGAAGGTGAGCACCCAATGCGTGGCGTGACCGGCTTCGTTGCGCAGGGAATAGCCGTGCAGACCGGCCCAGAAACGCCCGCCGTCGCGGCGTTGGGCGGGCAAGGTGAGGGTGAAGCTTTGCCCGGTTACCAGGCGTTGGGCGATTTGCAGCCAGGCTTCGAGCGAGTCGGGCGGCGCCAGCAGCGTCTCGACCTGGCGATGCCGGGCCTCGGCGGCGGTGAAACCGGTCATCTGTTCGAAGGCCGGGTTGACGTGCATGATGTGCTGCAATTCGGCGGCCTTGACCTCTCCGATCACGATCGCCTGAGACGATTCGGCCACCACGCGGGCGAGGAGTGCAGGCGCAGTGATACCAGCGCCGGCCACCACCTCAGGGAGGACGGAGAATGGATTGCTGGTGGGAAGAGGCATTACCGAAGGGCAGTTTCGAACTGCCCTTGATTCGGCACGATCCATTTTTACTTAAATTTTTCTTTAAGAACGTCCGGACGTGCCGATAAAGTTGCAGGTGCCATAGTGTGTCATGACTACACGACTTCTCTCCTTTCTCTTATTGATAGAAGATGCCTTGAGCACCAGTCGTGGCGCGTCCGTAACCTCCACGCGCATGGTCAACTACCATAAGGGTCTGGCACGCATGGCACTGGACGGCGGCGGTGTCGTGCAACTGCAACATTTTTCCCTGGCCGATGGCCAGATCTGCCTGAAGGCCGCCTTGTACTGGCCCAGTTGCGAAACTCCTGCCACTCACGCGATTTATCCGCAGGAGAACTTCAATTGGCGCGCCGCTGCCTCCCGGATTGCTGAAATCTGGCTGGCGGGTCCAGCCGCGGCCGGGCTGACACCTACAGCGGAAGGCGAAGCCCAGCCTGCCTTGGAAAAACTTGCGGCCGTCGGTTAAATGATGCCCAACGGGCACTGTTGGGACGCGACCGGCAACTGACGTTCGCAGACGGAGAATTACCGGAATCGCTGCGCTAAAGGCGCAGGATTCAACCGTGCGCCTTGAAAGCCTGGGTGCCTCCATGCCGGGTGCCGCTGGCGTAGGCGGGCCGCAGCACATTGATCCGGCCGCGGGCTGTGTCAGCCATGCGCAGCTCGGCTTTGATCCGGGCCAGGTTCTTCTGCAGATTGTCGATGATCGTCTGCTGCCGGGCGATGATGGCGGCCATCCGTTCGATCAGGGCGGGCGGGAGCAACCCATCGCGGTTCAGTTCCAGGGTCAGCGGCGCCACGGCTTCGGCCACGGCACTCAACCGCAGGCGCACGTCGGTGGCTTCGGCCCAGGCCTCGGCCTCGAGCAGCATGGCTTCCTGCGCCACCAGCGTATCGAGGGCGGTGAGCAGGCGTTCCAGTCGTTGGACCGGGGCGACATTCATGTGCTCACGCGACCCCGCGGGTATCCTGGAAACGGGTGGTGTCTTCTTTGCGGATCATCTCCGCCCAGGCATCGCGCAACTCCTGGAGGAAGCCCTCGACTTCGATGACGGGCTCGATGCGCTTCTTCATATTGGCCTCGAAAAGGCGGCGCGAGTAATAATCGTAAAGCCGGTCAAGGGTGACAGCAACCTCACCGCCGGCTTCGTGGTTGAGCGAGCCTTGCAGCTCGGCGAGGATGCTTTGGGCCCTTTGGAGATTGAGGTTGATCGTTTCGAATCGGCGCACGTTTTCCTCGGGCTGGTTGAAACCCTCCTTGGCGAGCGCGATAAACCTCAACGCGCCATCGAACATCATCAATACGAGCTGGCCGGGGCTGGCCGTCAGCACGGACTGGGCATGATACGCGCGGGCGTAACCGTGGGAGACCATTGCAGAAAAGGGTTTAGGGTTGCTCAGAGGAATCGTTCATCGCGATCAACATCTTGCTGAGTTGCCGGATGATTTCCAGGGGCGGATAAGTGGAGTCGACCGCCAGTTTCTGTCCGAGCGCGACAACTTCGGGGCGGATTTCCGGCTGTTGCTGCAGCGCGGCCTGGAGCGATTCCTTGCTGGCGGCGCTCAGGCGGTCCGTTTCGGGT
>DATJPQ010000191.1:0-18948 GCA_035506315.1 Opitutaceae bacterium | reverse complement strand
ACGATGTCTATGCCAAGGCGGACCGGCCGGGAGGGCGAACCCTCTGCGGCCACTTCGAGCTCGAGACCGACTGGGGTCCTGAGCCGACCGCAATACCGTTTACGCCCGGGGGCACGCTCGACGCCAAGGTTGTCGACACCGCCATGGCAAAACGAATGTCATTCGCCGCCCGCTGGGGCTCGGCCTGCGGCCGCGCGTTCGACGCGAAACGATTTCTGCAGGATCATCCGCAGTTCGACTGGCTGAAGGGACTGCTGATCGACCTGCCCGCCGAGCCGTGGGTGGAATTCACCGCCGGAGAGAAACCCTAGATCAAGATAACCTCGCCACCGGCCTGGCCGGACCAGTGAGCAGTTGTGCCCCGCCGAGATGGATTTTTCGCCGGGCACAGAATGACAGTTGAAATCGGCGGACCGGAAGGGCGATCATCGTTGGCCGGATGAACACTGACGAATACCTGAAGCTCGCCGAGGTCGAAGACCACATGTGGTTTTTCCGTTCGCTGCACGCGCATATGGAGCGAGAGCTGGCCCGCGCCCTGCCGGCCGGACGCGAAGCCCGCGTGCTGGATGCCGGCTGCGGCACCGGCGGCCTCATGCTAAGGTTGCGCGAACGCCATCCGACATGGACTTGGAGCGGGGTCGATCTTTCCCCGCTCGCCTGCGAGCTCGCCCGCCAGCGCACCGGCGGCGATGTGCGAGAGGCGTCGCTCGTGGCGTTGCCGTTCGGCGATGGCGAATTCGATGCGGTGGTGTCGGCTGACGTCGTATGCCAGATGGACAACCCGGCGGTTGCCCTGGCCGAGTTTCTCCGGGTGTTGCGACCGGGCGGGCTGGCGGCGATCAACATGCCCGCTTACAGGTGGTTGTGGTCATACCATGACGAGGCGGTTCAGAACCAGCGTCGCTATACCCGGCGGGAGGTGCGCGCGCTGCTGGCGGAGGCGGGTTTTCGCGGTGTGCAGGCCACGCACTGGAACGCGCTGCCGTTTCCGCTGATCGTCGCGCGGCGCAAATTATTCCGTCCGGCGGGCGGTACGAGCGACGTAAGACTCCACTCCGCGCCGGTGGAACTCGGGTTTCGCGCCGCGATGGCGTTGGAACACGCGTGGCTGCGCGTCGGCGGCCACTGGGCGTGGGGCACGTCGATCATGGCCGTGGGCCGCAAACCGCTCGCCGAAAACCGGCTGTGACCGTGCCGTGAGGCGTCAGATGATTTCGCGCTGCGGCGCCTGCTCTTTCTTGCGCAGTGCGTCCGCTTCTTTTTTGAGCGTGCCGTCCTTTTCCTTCGCCAGCAGTTCTTCGACTTCGGGGATGGTGATGCGGGATTTTTTGCCGCGGATTTCCCGGTAGGCCTTGAGGACGAAAAGCCAGCCGTTGTAGGGATCGTCATTCGGCTGCCGTTTGGCCAGCTGGGCCTTGACGTTTCCAGCGATGTAGGCGGCAGTCAGCAGTTCACGGACCTTGGCATCGGGACCGGCGGATTCCTGCACCCACGGCATCGTTTCCGGGCCCACGACGATCAAGACGTCCTCGCTCTCGTCGGCAAAACGCGTAATCGTGGCCGCAGCCTCAGCCGCGTCGGCGCTCAGTACGCTCTTTTCGAGCACTGCGATCGCCTCCCGGGCTTCACTTTTGGAAACCGGTTCGGCCCGGGCCACGGCGAGAAGGGCGCAAGCCGCGAGAAAGGCGGGTAAGGCTCGAATGATCATGAAATGGGATGAAATCACGGTGGGAAATAAGGCAAGCGGTCGCTTTCGTACAGACTACAATTGGTTGGGGCACGGTCGGGCCAAGCCCGGTCCGCCCCCAGTATAGGATTGTCATCGCGGAGGGGATGGATGCACTTCGGCGGGTATATGGAGGCCACACCGGCTGAACAGGCCAAAGCCCGCCGCACCCTCATCCTGCTCTATGCCCTGATGATCGTGGGAGTTGGATTGCCGTTTGTCCTGTATTACTTTCTGCGCTGAGGCGCGCCGGTCCTATTTTCCGCCATGCAAAAAACCCTTCTCGCGATACGGCTGGTCTTCATCGCGCTGTGCGCCGCCGGCGGCTGGCTCGTGTGCTACACCATCAGCGAATGGGACGCGTACCAGGGCCGGGCCGTCTTCATCGGCTTTTCGATCGGTGTGCTGGTGGTGCTGGTGGACCTGCTGTTGAAGGGGTTCTCGCTGCGCGGCTTGTCGGCGATCACCTTCGGTCTGCTCATGGGGGTGCTCGTTTCCTTCCTGATCAGCACTTCGCCGCTCTTTGCATCGGGCGAACCGCAGCTGATCTATCTGTCGCGGCTGGCGCTCTTCCTCATCGTCACCTATCTCTGCACGGTCATCGCGTTGCGTGGGAAGGACGAGTTCAACCTCGTGATTCCCTACGTGCGCTTCGTGCCGCACGACGTTGACGTGCCCCTGGTCGTGGTCGACACGAGCGCGCTGATCGACGGACGCATTGCCCGCGTCTGCGAGAGCGGATTCATGGGAGCGGCGCTGATCATCCCCCGTTTCGTGCTCGGCGAGCTGCAGGCCGTGGCTGATTCGGCCGATCCTTTGCGGCAGGCGCACGGGCGGCGCGGGCTCGAGGTGATCAACGCCCTGCGCAAGATCAAGAACCTCGACATCCGCATCGTGGAGAGCGAGGTGACCAAGCGGCAGGACGTGGATGCGAAACTCGTGTTTCTGGCGCAATCGATGCGCGCCAAGCTGCTCACGACCGACTATAACCTGGCCAAGATGGCGGAGTTTCACGGCGTGCCGTGGCTGAATCTCAGCCAGCTCGCGAAGGCGTTGCGGCCGGAGGTGCTCGTCGGCGAGACGCTCCAGGTGGAACTGGTTCGTGCCGGCAAGGAGGAGGGGCAGGCGATTGGCTATTGCGAAGATGGCTCGATGGTGGTCGTGAACAATTCCCGCGGCTTCGTCGGCAAGCGGGTGGAGGTGGAAATCGTAAGCGTGCTGCCCTCGGCGGGCGGCAAGATGATTTTCGCGCGCCTGCTGGGCGAAGCGTCAGGATAAACTGCGGACCCGGCGGGACCGGGGTCAGCCGGCTTCCGGCGAAAAGCGGAACCAGGCAAAATCGCCGTGGCCGGGTGTGGTGACGGCCGGGGCGGCGGAGGCGAAAAGACCGGCCTTGGCTCCCACCCAGTGGCCCGACGAGGCGCGGAACTCGCCGCCGATCGGCTCGAAGGCGATTCCGTCCCAGCTGTACGCGAATTGGCAACGTGCATCGCGAGTCACGGAAACCCGGAGTTGGACTACATCCCGGCTGGTTTCGAGCGACGCGATCTCCTGCTCCGCGCCATGGCGGTGCTCCTTCGGGCAGGTGGCGAGGACCAGGCACTGTCGGCCGGCATATTGCCGCAACCCGAGCCAGGCATAGTTGTGGCCGAACACCATCAGCCCCGCCGTATCGCCCTCCGCCCCGGGCACGAAGTGCAATGCGGTCGTGACCGTGAATGCCGGCCCCGGGAACTTCTGTAGCAACAGTTGCGGTGCGGTCCGATAGGTCGCGGCCGGCGCCAGCGGCACGCAGGCCAGACGGAGCGATCCCGGCACAGCGGTGAGCGACGCCCAGTCGGACTGGGGATTGGCCTGCCACTGCCACTGCAACCCGAGGGTGGGGCCGGCGAATTCGTCGGAGGTCGCCGGCGCGGTCACCGACTGCGCCGGTGCGGTCGGCTTGCGATACACGAGCACCGGCTCGCCGGGGCCATCGCCATCGTTGTTGCGGCCCAGTGTCGGCCAGCCGTTCTCGCGCCACTGCATCGGCTGCAAGTGCACCACCCGGCCATACGCGGGCACCTCCTGAAAATGCAGGAACCAATGCTCGCCGTTCGGCGTGTCCACCCACGCGCCCTGATGCGGGCCGTTCACCGGAGTCGAACCCTGCGCGAGCACGATCCGGGCTTCGTAGGGGCCGAAAATGTCGCGCGCCCGGAAGACCGCCTGATAGCCCTTGGCGACACCGCCGGCCGGCGCGAAAATGAAATAATGGCCGTCTCGCTTGTAGAGCTTCGGCCCCTCGAGGGTATCCCAGCCGGGCATCTGGTCGGCGTTGATCACCGTCCGTCCCTCGTCGAGCACATGAGCGCCGTCGGCGCTGAGCCGATGAAGCGTAAGACGATTGCAGATGCCCGCGCGGCTTCTGGCCCAGCCGTGGATGAGGTAGGGTTGACCGTCGTCATCCCAGAATGGACAGGGATCGATCAGGCCCTTGCCGCCCAGCACCATCGTCGGTTCCGACCACCGATCGCGCGGATCGTTCGCGGTGATCACGTAAAGGCCGAAATCGGGGTCGGGATAATAGATCCAGTATTTCCCGGCATGATGGCGGATCGCCGGCGCCCATACCCCGCCACCATGGCGCGGCGTGGCGTAATGTTCAGCCGGCACCAGCCGGGGCAATGCATGATTGACCAGGGTCCAGTTGACGAGATCGCGCGAATGCAGGATCGGCAGGCCGGGCACATGGCTGAAACTGGAGGCGATGAGCCAATAATCGTCCCCGACCCGGATGACATCCGGATCGGAATAATCCGCGAAGAGCACGGGATTGCGGTAGGTACCGTCGCGGCCATCCGCCACCCAGAGGGTGGAGGGCGGCGGGACTCCCGCGGCTTTCGCGACAGTGGCGGAAAGGATCGATGTCATGAGTTGGAAAAACGCCAGCGATTCACCCCGGTTTTATTTCGACTCGGCGAACACCTTCCGCAGCCACGCAATCATCCGGTCGGAATACGTGGCGTCGATTTTGCTCCATTCGGTAAACCGGTGCGGCGCGCCCGGGATCGTGAAGAGGTCGCAGGGCACTCCATTGGCCTTCAGCCTGGCCTGGAAATTGAGCGATTGCTGATACGGCACGGATTTGTCCGCATCGCCGTGCACCAGGAGGAAGGGCGGCAGTCCGGGCTGCACGTGGTTGATGGGAGAAGTTTCCCGCAAGAGGGCCAGCGCCCCGGGTGTCATTTCCTTGGGGCGTCCATGCAGGTTCTGCAGTGCGATGCTCAGGCCGCCGCGCATCGGCAGCTCCTGCTCGAAATCCGTCACCGGCGCGAAGCCCACTACCGCCTGGACGCGGGTGTCCTCCTTGGCCAGGACTGCTGCGAGGCACACAAGGTGGCCGCCGGCCGAGTGCCCAAAGAGCGCGATGCGCCGCGGGTCGCCGTGGTACTCGGCGGCATGAGCTTTCACCCAGCGAATCGCGGTCTGCACATCCTCGAAGCACGCGGGCCAGCGATGCGCCGGGGCGAGCCGGTAGTTGATCGAGAACCAGGTGAACTGGGCCGTCGTGAGCGGTGCGAACCACGGGGAAATGTCGGCGCTGCTGCCGGGCTTTTCAGCACCGCGCTTGTCGCCACCGCTCCAGCCGCCGCCATGCACGAGGATGGCGACCGGAAAGGGTCCGGCGCCCTCCGGCACGCTGACGTCGAGGCGCAGGCTCTCGCCGTCCGCCCGGCCATATTCGATGTCGGTGAGCAGGCGCGCCTCGCCGCGGGCCAGACCGGCTCCAAGCAGGAGCCCCAGCAATAAACTCGGGAGGACGGTTCTCATGCGAGCATTCCGGGATGCGATGGGGGTGGAGGAGGCCGTCATTTTCCAATCCTCGGCACGAGCAGATGCAGGGCCAGTAGCGAGACCAGATACATCAGGGAGGCGCAGGCGAAGACCGTGACGTAGCTGCCGGTGGTCTCCAAAACATATCCGATCAGCTTGGCCACCACCCCGCCGGTGAAATACGCGACAAATCCCCCCAGGCCCACGACCGCGCCCACCACCTGATTGGGCATCGTGTCGGAAACGAAGCTGAACAGGTTGGCGGACCAGCCTTGATGGGCCGACCCGGCGATGCCGACGATGATCACAGTCAGCCAGACGGTGGGCACGTAAGGGGCGAGGAAGACCGGGACGACCGCCACCGCACAGATGAGCAGCGATATTTTACGCGCCGAGTTGATGCTCCAGCCATGCCCGATGAGCCGGCCGGCCAGCCAACCGCCGGCCACGCCGCCGAACGCCGCGATGAAATAGAACAAGGCCGTCCATCCGCCGTTTTGCTGCAGGGGGATGTGGTAACGTTTGTCCAGAAAATCGGGCAGGAAAAACATGTAGATGGTCCAGACCGGCCCCGCGAGAATGCTCGCAATCAAGTAGGCCCACACGGCCCGGTGGCCGAGCAGCGATAACCAGGGCACCGACGGCTTTTTTTCCTCGGGGGGCGGCTGGTCGCGTTGGATATAGGCGCGTTCGGCGGAGGAGAGATGACGATGCTTTTCGGGCGTATCGTAAAGCCACCACCACGCGGCCACCCAGACGAATCCCAGTGCGCCCGTGACGTAGAAGGTGGCCGGCCACCCCCAGGTGGCATACATCAACGGCACACCGATGGGACAGAGCACCGCGCCGACGTTGGTGCCGGCGTTGAACCAGCCGGTGGCCAGGGCACGTTCCTTCACGGGGAACCATTCGGCCACCGTCTTGATGGAGGCGGGAAAATTCCCGCCCTCGGCCAGGCCCAACATGACCCGGGCCGCCATAAAACCGACCGCGGTCATGGGCAGGACCAGGGTGCTCCAGGTAAACGCCTTCGCCGCCCACGAGAACCAGGGGTACGTGAGGGTGAACGTGGCTGCCACCGGGATATAGGAGCAGAGTCCGTGCGCTGCGGCCGCGAAGCTCCACAGGAAAACGATCCACGGCAGACCGCGTTTAACTCCGATCCAATCCATCAACCGCCCGCCAAAAAGATAACCAAACGCATAGGCAAACTGGAAGGCCGCCACCACGCTGGCATAGTCGGTCTCGCGCCAGCCGAATTCCTTGCTCAGCGGCATCTTCAGGATGCCGATGATATTCCGGTCAATATAGTTGACCGCGACCGAGAAGAAGAGCAGGCCGCAGATCGCCCAGCGAAAATAGCCGCCAGGTCGGGCGGCGGGAGCAGGCGCCGCCGGTGCGGAGTTAGTCGTTGGGATCATGGATTCGTCGCCAAGGTAAGTTTACCAGCGTGCGCGCGGAAAGAAATCTGCCCCATAGCTTCGCGCGGGTTCATTTCCGGATCTCTTTTTCTGCTGGATTCCAGCCTTCCACGCCGCCGAGCACGGTGGCGGCAGTTAATTTCGCCGCCTCCTCGGCGGTGAGCTGCCGGGCCCAGGGTACGCGCCCGGATGGCTTTGCCCCCGGGCCGGTGTTGTTGAACTCCGCATAACGCGCGGTCTTTTCCGCCACGGGTTTGTTCCAGTTGTGCCAGCCGGCGGGCTGGACGACGTCGGACATTTCGGTGTTCAGGAATACCGTTTGCGCGTGGTCGCGCCATGGCCGGCCGAGATACGTTTTCACGCCCGGCGCGTCGCCGGTGATCGTGCAGTGCGAGAAGACATAACCGTAGGGTTGAAAGTCCGGCGTCGAGGCCGCGGTGATATAGCCGGTGCCCGCACAGCGAATGTGGCACCGTTCGAAATACGCCGTCGCTCCGCCGAAGATGAAGTCCACCGCCCCGACGATGGTGCAGTCCTCGAAGTACTGCCGGCCGCGATTCGTGAGGATCGTATCCTGCCAGCCGAGAAAACGACAGTGGCGGAAGACCACGCGATCGCCGTCGACGCGGAGCGCCAGGGCCTGCCCTTTCGGTCCGGCGGAGTTTTCCAACGTGAGGTTTTCCACGGTGAAATCGTCCGCGTCGATGGTCAGGGTGGGCGTGCGAAACGTGCCGATGGGCTTGCCGTCGGAGCCGGGGAGGTTCGCGTAGAGATCGTAGGTGATGATGGTCCTCCCGGCATCCTCCCCCACGAGCGAGGTGAACCGTTTCTCGCGTTGAATGTGGATGAGTTCGCGGTAGGTACCGGGTTTCACCAGAATCGTCCAGTGCGCGCCCGCCTGGGTGATCTGCGGCGAGGCGTCGATCGCCTCGCGCACCGTCCGGTATTGGCCCGTACCATCGGCCGCGACAATGGCGTCGGGCTTGTCACCGGCCGCGGCCCGGGCGACGGCGCCCAGGCTGGCGGACAGACATGCGCAAATGACGAGGTGGCGAAATCTTATCATGCAGGAAAAACGGAGAGGGAGAGGCGATTATCGCGGGGTTTCTTTGGCATATTCCAGACGGAATGAGCAGGAGAAAACAGCATCGCACGGACCCGGAACGACCACAATGACCGCGCCGCGCGCATCGTTGACTCAGCCACCGCTCGCAGGCGGTCAAAGCTGGCGTTTTGGCAGCGTGAAACCCTCGCGCCATTCTCCGCTCAGCAAGATCTCGTGCTGGTCTACCGGTACGCCGGTTTCGTTGCGATGCATCAGGCCGACCAGCATCTCCACGGCGAGCGCACCGATCTTGGCCGGATCGTAATAAACTCCGGCGCAGCCCAGCTTCGGGTGATCCTCCAGCTCGATGATTCCGACGTCGCGTGGCACCTGTTGACCCAGGTTGCGCAACCAATCGAGCACCGGCCGGGCGTGGTTGACAAGCAAGGCATCCGGGCGCTCCTGGCGGAACCAGGCGGCAAAGGTGGCTTCGTCGGTCGGTATTTTCGGGCAAGGGGCCAGCCGGTCGGCCGAGGGGAATCGCAATTGCTGACAGAGATAGGCGCTCAACCAGCGATCGCCGACCCGCGGGCTGTCGTTGGCCTCGGAGAACAGGAAGCCCACGCGCCGGTAGCCACGTTCCAGACACTGGGCCATGCCCTGCCACGCGGTATCGAAATGATTCTCGGTCACATGATGCAGCAACGGAGCGCGCAACGTCATGCCCAGGGCCACACAGGAAAACCGCTCCCAGGTGAGTTCCAGCGCATTTTGCCCGGGCGGCAGACGCCCCACGATCAACCCGTGGATGCCGCGCACGGTCAGAATGTCGCAAAACCGCGCCGGGGTCATGCCCGGCTCCGCCAGCCAGAAATGCTCCAGCTCATAGCCGAAATCGCGCGCCCGGCCGGCCGCTCCCGGAAAGAAATCCGGCCGGTCGTGGTATTGCGGACGCCAGCCGAAACGCGTTGGATAGTTGGTCACATAAGCGAGCTTCACGTGCTGGACCGTGCGGCCGGAGCGGCGCGACTGCATCAGGGCGGAAACGAGCGGATTGATGCGATAACCCAGCCGGGCCGCAATGCCCTTGATGCGCTTGCGGGTGGCCAACGGAATCCGCGGATGGTCGCGCAAGGCCAAAGCCACCGTGGAGCGGTGCACCCCGGCACGGTCAGCCACGTCTTGCAGGGTCGTTTTCGCGGGCACATGTCCAGACATCGCGCCCGGCACCTCCAGTCGAGCACAATCCGGTGGACACATTGGCCCGCCGGATCGACAATGCGCGCAACGGGCACGTTGCCCCGGCCGGCATCCCTTCTTTGCTTTTTGGTCCTGCTTCCCGGCTCGCCCCGTCCGCACTATCGACCCATGTCTCCCGTCCATTCGCTCCCGACTATCCTCATCGCTTCGCTGCTGGCGCTGCTGCCGGACGGCGCCAAGGCGGCCGACACCGCCGCGAAGCCCCCGGTGAAAATCATCCTGGTTGGCGATTCCACGGTTACGGACCAGGCCGGGTGGGGGCTCGGATTCAAGCAATTCCTGACCGGCGGCGCCCAGTGCACCAACACGGCCATGGGCGGCCGCAGCTCGATGAGTTTCCGGCAGGAAGGCCGCTGGGAAAAGGCCCTCGCGCTCCACGGTGACTACTATCTGATCCAGTTCGGCCACAACAACGAATCCGGCAAACCCGGCCGTTCGACCGATATGCCGACTTTCGTGGCCGATATGACGCACTACGTCGACGAAGCCCGCGCCGCCGGAGCCAAACCCATTCTCGTCACCCCGCTCGTGCGCCGGCAGTTCGACAAGGCCGACGACCACAAGATCAACTCCAGCCTCGCACCCTACGCCGAGGAGGTGCGCAAGATCGCTGCGGCCAAGGGCGTGCCGCTCGTCGACCTGCACGCACGCAGCCAGGCGTTGTGCGAGCGCCTCGGACGCGTGGGTTGTCTCGCGTTCAGCCCGCTCAAGACCGTCGACGGCAAAAGCGTGCCCGACGGCACGCACCTCGACGCGAAGGGCAGTGTGCTGTTCGCCCGTCTCGTGGTCGAGGAGCTGCGCAGGGTAGCGCCCGAACTCGGCGCGGTTTTGCGCGCCGAGCCAGTCGCCACGGGTGACATCGAGCCACGCGGCGCCGCCGATCCGATCGCGCCGATCCAGGCGCCGTTTGCGATGCCCCAACTCGCCCGGCCGGTGTTTCCCGACCGGGTCGTCGATATTCGCGATCATGGCGCCATCGAGGGCGGCGCCGTCAAAAATACCGCCGCGTTTGCGGCGGCGATCAAGGCCTGCGCTGACGCCGGGGGCGGCCGCGTACTGGTGCCGGCCGGTAAATGGCTCACCGGCCCGATTCACCTCCAGAGCAGCATCGACCTTCACCTGGCGCAGGGCGCGGAGGTGATTTTCAGCGACCAGTTCGACGACTACCTGCCGAATGTGCTGGTACGCGTCGGCGGCATCGAGCTCTACAACTACTCACCGCTGGTTTATGCGCATGGCTGCGAGAATATCGCGATCACCGGTCCGGGCCGTCTCAATGGCAATGCGCAGGCGTGGTGGGGCTGGCAAAAGAAGGAGACCAAGGCGTTTTTCGACCAGGGCGCGCGGGGCGTGCCGGTCGAACAACGTGTCTTCGGTACGCCCGAGGCCGCGATCCGGCCCAGCTTCGTGAGCTTCATCGGCTGCAAAAATGTCCTGCTCGAGGGCTTCACCATCGGCGGCGGGCCCAACTGGACCATCCATCCGATCTATTGCGAAAACCTCATCGTCCGGCGCGTCACGGTCGACACCGACGGCCCCAACAACGACGGCATCGATCCCGATTCGTGCCGCAATGTGCTCATCGAGCATTGCACGTTTTCCACCGGCGACGACTGCGTGGTGCTCAAGTCCGGTTACAACGAGGATGGCTGGCGCGTCGGTCGGCCGACGGAGAATGTCGTCATGCGCTGGTGCACCAGCCGGCGCGGCCACGGCGGTCTCGTTGTCGGCAGCGAGATGTCGGGCGATGTGCGCAACGTCTACATGCACGACTGCGGGTTCGAGGGCACCGACCGTGCCGTGCGGATCAAATCGCGTCGCGGACGCGGTGGCATCGTCGAAAACGTCTGGGCCGAAAACCTCACGGCAAAGGATATGAAATACGAGGTGGTGATCCTGAATATGGATTATAGCTCCGATACCAAGCAGCTCACCAACGAGAAGGCGCCGCTGTTCCGCAACATGACCTTCCGGCACATCACCGGCGCCGGCGCTCCGGCGGCGATCCGCCTCACCGGCCTGCCGGATTCGCCGATCCAGAACATCCGTTTTGAAGACCTGACCATCGCCTCGACCAAGGGCGTCATCTGCTCCGACGTCAAAGGACTGGTTTTCGACCGGGTGCAGGTCACGCCGGCCAGCGGTCCGGTCTTCGCCTTGAAAAATGCCTCCGACCTCGTCGTGCGTGGCGCCAGGGCGCCGGCCGGCACTGATGTTTTCCTGCAAATCGAGGGGCAAGGCACCAGCGGCGTCCGCCTGGAGGCATGCGATCTATCGGCCGCGAAACAACCGTTCGTCACCGGCCCGGGCGTGCCGGCCGGCGCGGTGACATTGAAATGATCATGAAGACCTCCCGATATCTCCCGTTGGCAGTTTCGCTGGTGCTCGCCGTGCTGCCGCTGGGCGCGCAGAAACCGACGCCCGCGGCCCCCGGTTGGGAGACCGTGCCGGGAATCCTGGCGCGGATCCATGCGCCGCAGTTTCCGGCGCGCGATTTTCCGATCACGGATTTTGGTGCGAAGGGCGACGGCACAACCGATTGCACGGCGGCCATCGCCCAGGCCATCGCCGCCTGCCACGCGGCGGGCGGCGGGCGCGTGGTCGTGGCCGGTGGCACGTTCCTCGCGGGTGCGGTGCACCTGCAAAGCAACGTCAACCTGCACATCGCCGAGGGTGCCACGCTGCGGTTCAGCCCCGACCCGGCGAAATTCCTGCCAGTGGTGCGCGCGCGCTTCGAGGGCACGGAATGTCTGAATTACTCGCCGCTCATCTATGCGTTCGAACAGGAGAACCTGGCCGTGACGGGCCAGGGCACGCTCGACGGCTCGGCCACGGCCCAGACGTGGTGGGCGCTCGGACGAACCCGGGCCGCCAACGGCGTCGCGGCCATCAGCAGCGGGCGCCTGCTGACTGAAATGGGCGAGAAGGGGGTGCCGGTCGAACAACGCATCTTTGGGGCCGGCCATGGATTGCGGCCCAACTTCATCGTACCCTATCGCTGCCGGAACATCCTCATCGAGGACGTGCACATCGTGAATTCGCCGATGTGGGAGATCAACCCGGTGCTGTGTACCAATGTCACCGTGCGCGGGGTGAACATTTCCAGCCATGGGCCGAACAACGACGGTTGCGATCCCGACAGCTGCCGCGACGTCCTGATCGAAAACTGCGTCTTCGACACCGGCGACGATTGCATCGCGATCAAGTCGGGCAAGGACGCCGACGGGCGGCGCATCGGCGTACCCTCGGAAAACCTGATCATCCGCAACTGTACCATGAAGGACGGTCACGGCGGTGTCGTGCTGGGCAGCGAGAACTCGGGGAGCATCCGCAATGTCTTCGCGGAAAATTGCCGGATGGACAGCCCGAACCTCGAGCGCGCCCTGCGGTTGAAAACCAATGCGGGCCGGGGCGGCGTCCTCGAAAACGTTTACTTCCGCAATGTCGAGGTTGGCCATGTCGCCCATTCGGTTCTGACGATCGACCTCGTCTACGGGCGGGTAACCGACGGACCCTTCCCGCCCACCGTGCGCAACGTCGTCATGGAAAACGTCACCGTGGCATCGTGTCCCCGGGTGCTGTCGGTCGTGGGCACGGCCCAGTCGATCATCGAGGGTGTGCGCGTCGCGAACTGCACGTTTCGCGGGGTCGAGGGGGCCGATATCCTGACCAATTCCGGTGCGGTCTGCTACCAAAACGTGACCATCGAACCGGCGAAGGTGCGACCCGCGGCGGTCGGGCCCACCCGGGCCCACCAGGCGGAGCCAGCAGCAACCCCGGTTGCACCGGTGCCGGTCCAAGCGTCGCATGACTAGCGAGGTCTCAATTGAACGGTAGCCGCAGGAGTTTGGCCAAGCGTCTCCCGCGCCAGAAGCGGCGCGGCTACATCCCAAACGTCGCCGCCGCGGTTGCGCGGCGGAGCCCGGGGCGATTATAGCGTTCAACTCCGGCTACGATTTTATTAAATAAGCTCTAAATATGCCCACGTTTCTTTCTCCGCGATGGATCGTAATTAATCCATTACTACGGATAGTTGCGATCATCGGTGCATTCGGAATCGCTGCGAGTGTGGCCCGCGCGGCGGAACCGACGGTAATCCAACTCTGGCCCGAGGGAGTGCCGGGACTGCGGTCCGATGCGGCGGAGGAGAAACTCGTCAACAACCGCGTGATGGGTGTCCACTATCCGACGCTCACGGTCTATGCGCCCGAACCGGCCAAGGCCAACGGCACCGCAATCATCTTCTGCCCCGGCGGTGGCTATGTGCGCCTCGCCATCGGCGACCGGGGCGGCTATGAAACCCAGTTCCTCAACCGCCTGGGCGTGACGGTGTTCATGCTTAAATACCGCCTGGTCGAATATGGCCATCCCGCGCCATTGCGCGACGTGCTCCGGGCCATCCGCCTCGTGCGTTCGCGCGCGACCGAGTTGGGGGTGAAACCCGACCGCATCGGACTGCTCGGCCAGTCGGCCGGCGGGCACCTCGCCGCCTGTGCCGCCACGTTATGGGACGCGCCCGAGGGCCGCACCGGCTCGTCCCTGGATGGGGTGAGTGCGCGGCCCGACTTTGCCATTTTGATTTATCCGGTCATCACCCTGACCGATCCGTTCGCGCACAAAGGCTCGCGTGAGGCGCTCCTCGGCCAGACGCCGTCACCCGAGCTCGTCGCGCATCTCTCGATCGAGAAACAAGTCCGCAAGGACATGCCGCCCATCTTTCTCGCGGCCACGATGGCCGACCGGTCCGTGCCCGTGGAAAACACCCTGCATTTCTATCAGGCGTTGCGCGACGCCGGCGTGCCAGCCGAGATGCACATCTATGCCACGGGCTCGCACGGCAATAGTCTCGATCCACAATATGGACCGACGGCACTCTGGCCCCAACGCGTCGAGGAATGGCTGCGCTTCAACGGCTGGCTGCCGAAAGCCAGCTGAAGCCTGAGACCAGGTTCAAGGAGCGAGCAGGGCCTGGATTTTTGGCTCCTTGAGATTGTCTTTGGTGATGACGAAGAAATCGGTATTGATCACCGGCGGAACACTACCGCCTTTCAGCAGGGTGATGGCCGCCTCGACGGCCTTGGAGGCGGCTTCGCGGGGCAACTGGGCGATCCAGCCGTGGATCGAACCGTCCGCCAGGGCACTGGCGACCTCCTGATTCAGGTTGAAACCGAACCCGACCAGCTTGATCGAACCGGCGAGCTTTTTCTGCTCGAGCTTGTGGAGCATGGCCATGGTGCCGGCGCTGCTCGACGCGAAGACCACCTTCACGGCGGGATATTTGTCGAGCATCACTCCGGCGCGCTCGAGCGCGACTGCCGGATCGCTGCCGGCGTAGATATTACCGCGGACAACCACCCCGGGATGACCCTTGCGCAAGACCGACAAGGCGCCGTTTTCCCGTTCTTCGGTGGCGCCACCGGATTGGGTTTCGCTGGCTTTGAAGAACGCCACCTCGTCGTTGGCCTGTACGTAGGTGGCCAAAAGACGTCCCGCCGCTTCACCGGCCGCGTTCTGATCCGTCCCGACAAACGGCCATTTGTTCCCGGCCAAAGGTGAATCGAGGACCACGATCTTCATGCCCTTGGCGGCGAGGGCCGCCACCGGTTGTTCCAGGGCATTTTCATGGGTCGGTACGATGACCAACACTTCAATGCCCTGCGTCGCCATGCTATTGAGCAATTGGATCTGCGTCGCGACGCTGTCCTCGGTCAACGGGGCCTTGACGAGAATTTCCACGCCGGCTTTCTCGGCCGCGGCCTTCGCTCCTTTTTCCGCTTCGGCCCAAAACGCGCTGCGGCCTTTGAGCAGCACACCGATCTTGGGCGCCGCCGACAGAGCGAGTCCGCTGGCCACAAACAGCAGGACGAAACCAAACCGGAAACAATGATGGAGCAGGTTATTCATGGGGGAGATTTTAGGGTCTAAGTATCGGTATAAATCGGTGAAAGTGAACCTTGAAACAACGGGTAAATCAAACGGGGAGAACCGGGTATAAATCCGCGCTTCAACAGCTAAATTTGGAAGGTTGGTGATCAATTTCTGCCGTGCTGGCGCGTGGTTGCGAACGAGGAGCGGCCCTAGTCTACGGCATGGCCGACCCATCGCGGCGGAGATGCTCGAGATCCTCCCGGGCGCCGGCGTGATTGGGGTCGAGGCGCAGCGTTTCCTCGAATTGCTCAGCCGCCTCCGTGCGCCGCCCGACCTCCAGGAGAGCGCGGCCCAGGATCTGGTGGATGTCCGGATTCCCGGGTTGCAGCTCGACCGCCCGCTGCAGATGGGGCATGGCCCCGGTTACATTGCCTTGCATGGCCAACGTGAGGCCCCACTTGATCTCGGCGTCGGCCAGGTCTGGCTGGAGGCGCCGCGCCTGCTCGAACCGGGCGATGGCGGCGGCGTCGCGGCCGGTGTTGGCCAGGGCCCAGCCGAGATTCACCTGCACAATCGCCAGCGTGGGGTCGAGTTCCACGGCCCGCGTAAATTCTGCAATTCCCTCTTCGGCGCGGCCGAGACTCATCAGCGCCGCGCCGAGGGTGTTGTGCGCTCTGGCGAAGCGCGGCTGGATCCGCACCGCCTGCTCAAGCAACGGGAGTGCCTCGCGGGAACGCCCGAGCCGGTTCAATACGTTGCCGAGACTGTTGAGGGTTTCGGGAAAACCAGGTTTCAATTCGAGCGCCCGCTGCAGATGGGGCAGTCCCTCCTCCGGTTGACCGGCTTCGTCCAACGCCGTGCCGAGATTGAGGTGGGCCACCCAACTTGAGGGATTGCGCGCCAGCGTGGCCTCATAGAGCGTGATCACGTCGCGATACGTGTCGCTCTGCCGCCAGGTGAGCGCGCCGAGGATCAGGAGCACCACGGCCGCCAGGGCGGGACCGCTCCATCGCGGCCAGGGCGCCAGCGCAAACCCACGCGTTGCTGCCGCGGCGAGAAACGCGATCGGTCCCAGGCTCGCCAGATATTGGAAGTGATCCGCCACATAGGAGAACACGAACGGATACACGTTCACAAAACCCAGCACCGGCACCAATGTGCCGCCGAACAACAAGGCCGCCGCCAGCGGCGCGCGATGGCGTTTTTGCCACCAGACCAGCCCGGCCAGCAGCAGCAGGGCCGCGCCGGGGAAGAACCATTGCCACGCGACCGAGGCGTCGATCGTCCACCGGGGGTAGAAGAACGCCAGTCCGGCCGGCCAGAGCAGTTTGCCGAGGTAAAACCACACGACGCGGCCGGCGAGCAGGCTCCGTTCCAGCGGACCCAGGTCGAAGGATGCGCCGGCGGCGCCAATTTGCGTAGATTCAACCCACGTCGTGCCGAGGCCGGCCGCCACTCCGACCGCAATCCAGGGCAGCAACGGCCGGACATCGCCGCGCCACGACAGCCGCCCGCGCCGCCACCATGCGACAACCAGCAGCGCCGCCGGCAGCGTCGCCGTCACGGTCTTCGTCAGCAGCGCCGCCAGAAACCAGAGGCTCGCGATCGCGTAACGCGCCGGTCTCCGTTCGTCCTCGAACCGCAGCCAGGCGAGTGTCGCCGCGAGGCAAAACACCGTCGAGAGCGTGTTCTTTTGCTCCGCGATCCAGGCGACCGACTCGACGCACACGGGATGCAGGGCGAAGACCAGTGCGGCCAGCACCGCCCCGGGAACCGCCAGGCGCCGGAGGATCGCGACCAGCAGGCACGATGACGTGACGTGCCAGAGCACGTCGATCAGGTGGTAGCCGAGGGAGGCGTCGCCCCAGATCCGATGCTCGATCCAGAACGCCGAATGCAGGAGAGGATAATACTGCTGCGTGGCACCGGGCTCGAACCAGATGCGCAGAAGCCCCGACCACGACTGCAGCGCTGGAGCGGTGATGTGCCCCGCATCGTCCCACAGAAAATTACCCTGCAGACACGGAAAGTAGGCGATCAAGGTCGCGACCAGGAGGAGGACAAACACCGCGCCCAGCGGCCAGCGGCCGGTCGTCGGCACGGCCGCGGCAGCCGCTGGAGACGAGGTGGATCCTATCGGCTGCTTCATGGTCACGGGGCAGCGAACCAGTCACGCCGTTTCCGGGCAAGCCGTTTGCCGCCCGGGAAGCGATATGATGCCGAGGTCATGGGGTTCCCATTTACCGTAGGCAGCGAACTTGCCCGTTCGACAAGCTCAGGGCTTTGAGCCTGTCGAAAGGCTCGCGCTCTGACCTACCGCGCGAGCAAGCTCGCTGACCTGCGAAATACGGAGTTTCTAGAAGTGCCCTCATCGTTCGGACAGGGGACAAAAAACGCCGCCACTCTGACGAGTGGCGGCGAGAATTTGACCTGGCACGCTCGTTACAGGTCAAACGAAGCTGTCAGGATGAACTGTCGCGGATCGACAATGCGGTAGGCAGAGGCCCTCCCGTCAAAGAAGGCAGCCGTTTTCAGCAAGCCGCCGCCATCTTCCTGCACGTTCTTCACGTTGAGCTGGAATCTCGCCCGGACCTTGTCGTTGAACATCTTCGTGTTGTAGCCCACGAACAGATCGACATAAACTTCGGCGGGCGCGTAGATGGGCCGGTTTGGATCGAGCTGCAGAATCTTGTTCTGCGCGAGGGTGAGGTCCATGCCGGGAGTATAACCGAGCCCGTAGAAACCGATGGATCCCCGGGAGGACCAGCGTAACGAGCCACCCACGCTCATGTTCTTGAGGATCTTGTTGCTCGTGATGCCCGCGAGATTGTATCTCGAGTTGAACTTGACCGAGTATTCGCGTTGCTGGGGCAGGGGGCGACCGATCAGGGCGCGGAACACGGCCATCGGGGCATCGACATTCGCGGCAAAATTCTGCGCGGGCGAGCTGGTGGAACTGTAGCCGGCCACCGTGTTAAAGACGGTGCCGGAAATGTTCGCAATATTCCACCAAAGCAAAT
This sequence comes from Opitutaceae bacterium, assembly GCA_035506315.1. Lineage (GTDB taxonomy): Bacteria > Verrucomicrobiota > Verrucomicrobiia > Opitutales > Opitutaceae > MWDT01. Next base: position 789 of record DATJPQ010000191.1, on the reverse strand, counting down.
GGCCGGTGGCGCCGGTGGGGAGTGTAACCGGCCCGTTCGGATAGGGAGTGTATACGCCGTTGATGGTGTAACCGGTCTGAGTAAAGCGTGGATCCTCGATGGTGGTCCAAATGGGCATGCGCGCGGCGACATAATTGTCGACGGCTGAGCCAGCCGCCGTATTAAGCGCGGTGGTCTTGGTGACCGAGGCACTGACGGTCCAATTTTTTGAGGGGGTGTTGTAGTAGATTTCCAGCTCATGGCCCTTGGACTCCGAGTCCATGACCGCGGCATAGGTGTTGTTGCCGGCAATGGTCTGCAACCCATTATACTGATCCAAGGGCATCTGGATGGCCGCGGCAATCTGCGCATTGGTGGCGCTCCCGCCGGTTCCGAGGCCGTTCAACCAGGCGGTGGTCTGGGTCCTCAGGTTATATGCATCGGTCGCGATGAATCCCTCATACCGCAGGACGCGCTGGGCCATTGTGCTGATGTCGCCGTTGCGGAGGTTGAGCTGCTTGGTATCGAAATGATTGTAGCGAATGGACAGTTTTCCATCCAGCAGTGTCATCCAGAAACCCATTTCCTTGTCGGTGCCGGATTGATTGGGCAGCTGATTAAGGAACAGATCGTAGGCCGGACCCTGCGCAATGAAGTTAGTCGATTCGTTGTAGGTGGGGCTGAAGCTGATGGCCATTTCGGCCAGGAACCGGCTGATAAAGTTTCCGCTGTTGGCCGCGGACTTGAGGAACTTGAGATCCCGGAATGGACGCGCCACGACCGAAGCCGTTTTGGTCTTGCCTTTGGCCA
>DATJPQ010000190.1:0-17724 GCA_035506315.1 Opitutaceae bacterium | reverse complement strand
CGTCCGTCTCGGCCGCGCAGACGAAGGTGCAAATCCGCGTGGGTGTCTTTGGCGACGAGGCGTTGTCGCAGCGCATCCTCGAAAAGATCCGGACCAATCTCTGAACGCCGGCGCAGCGCCGGCGTTCGTCAGTGCCCGCCTTCCAGGTCGCCGGGCTGCAGCAGGGGGGCGAACTGGGCCTTGTTGGCGGCCTTCATGTAGGCTTCCTTCGCGTCGATGGAGCCGTCCTTCACGCGGTTCATCAGGCTCACGTCCATCGTGATCATGCCGTCGGCGCCGCCGCTCTCGATGATCGATTTGATGTCGGAGATACGGCCGCTGCGGATGGTGTTGGGCAACGCCTCATGCTGGAGGAGGATCTCATGCACGGCGCAACGGCCTTTGGGGACGCGTTTGCAGAGGAGCTGGGCGACCACGCCGGCAAGACAGCCGGCAAGCATCACGCGCACCTGGTTTTGCTCATCAGCGGGAAAGGCGTTGATGATGCGGTCGATGGTCTTCGGGGCGTTGTTGGTGTGCAGCGTGCCAAAGACGAGCATGCCCATCGAGGCGCAGCCGAGGGCGAGCTTGATCGTCTCGAGTTCGCGCATTTCGCCGAGGAGGAGGATGTCGGGGTCGTGGCGCATGGCGCCCTTGAGCGCGGCGGCGAACGACGCGGTGTGCTCGCCGACCTCGCGGTGCACGATCACCGCCTTTTTGTTCTGGTGCACGAACTCGATCGGGTCCTCGATGGTGATGATGTGCTTCGCGAGGTGGTCGTTGATGTAGTCGATCATCGCGGCGAGCGTGGTCGACTTGCCGCTGCCGGTGGGACCAGTGACGACGACGAGCCCCTGGTCGAGGTGGCAAAGCTTTTTCAGCGCCTCGGGGAGCTTCAGGGTGTCGAACGAAAGAATCTTCGCCGGGATCTGGCGGAAGACCGCCGCCATGCCCCAGTGATTGTAGAGAAAATTGCCGCGGAAGCGGGCGACCCCGGGAATCTCGTGCGCGAGGTCGAGATCGTGGCGCTCCATGAAATCCGCCCAGCGGTGCTCGGGGCAGATTTCCTGGAGGAGACGCCGCATCGTGGCGGCGTCGAGCGGCTGGTCGCCGATGGCAGCGAGCGAACCGGAAAGGCGTGCCTTGGGCGGCAGGCCGATGGTCAGGTGCAGATCGGAGCCACCCTTGTCGAGCATCGTGCGGAGAAGATCGTCGAGGGCCGCCATGGTCAGGTGATCTTTTGCTTCAGGACGCGGTTGGTGATGTTGGCCAACGCGGTCGCGGCGGTGATGCGGTTGCGGTCCCAGAGGGCAAAGACGGCGTTGTCCATGAGACACATGCCATCGCGCACGCCGGTTTCCATGGTGTTGCGCAGGCCGGCGGATTTTCCTTCGCGGATGAGGTTGGCGATGGCGGCGTTGTTGACGAGAATCTCGCAGGCGAGCACGAGGCCGCCGTCGCGGTCGGGCAGCAGACGCTGGCAGATGACACCGCGCAGACTCTCGGCGACACTGGCGCGAATCTGCGTCTGCTGCGAGGGCGGGAAGACGTCGAGCAGGCGGTTGAGTGTGGTGGCGGCGTCGCTCGTGTGCATGGTGCCGATCACGAGGTGGCCGGTTTCGCTCGCGCTGATGGCCATCTCGATCGTTTCGAGATCGCGCAGTTCGCCGATGACGATGATGTCGGGATCCTCGCGGAGCGCACCCTTGAGCGCGGAGGCGAAGGTGCGGGTGTGCGAGCCGACTTCGCGCTGCGAGACGTTGCAGCCCTTGGCGGACTGCACGACCTCGATGGGATCCTCGACGGTGATGATGTGATCCTCGCGCGTCTCGTTGAGCCAGGTGACGAGCGAGGCGAGGGTGGTGGTCTTGCCGGCGCCGACGGGGCCGGTGACGAGGATGAGGCCGTTGTGGTAGGAAAGGAGCTTCTTGATCGTTTCGAGGTGGGCGGCGAATCCGAGATCGGCGAGCGAGCGCACCTTGGCCGGCACCATCCGGTAGGCGCCCGCCGCGCCCTGCTTGTGAAACATGAGGTTCACGCGGTAGCGGTTGGCCAGATCGAGCGCGAGGGCGTAGTCGTAGTCCTTTTTCTCGAGGAAGACTTTGCGCTGGGTGCTGTTGAGGAGCGCGGTATTGAGACGCAACGATTCCTCGGCCGTGAGCGTGTGCTCGGAGATGTACGTGAAGGCGCGATTCTTCCGGATGAACGGCCGGGCGCCGGTGGAAAGGTGCAGGTCGCTTCCGCCGAAACGCGCGGTGGCCTTGAGCAGCTCGCCCAGCTTGGTCTCGAGGGTATCGTCGCTCATGGCCCCGACCGATTCGAACGGGAAACTGGGCGCGGTCGTGCCGGCGAAAGCGGTTTCGGCACCCGATGCGCCATCCGCAGCGTCCGCGCTTTCCGGGGTGGCGAACGGGTCGTTGGCGGGCGGGCCGGCGGAGGCTTTGCCCATGGCCTCACCGGCGAGTTTCTCCAACACCTCGACGTCGTTGACGATGCCGCCATCGATCAGCAATTGGGCAAACTCCATCAGATCAGCCTGGTCGCCGAGGGCGCGAAGAACGGCCTCGCATTGCGAGCGAGAAAAAAGGCTTTGGTCGATGCCTAGCCGGACCAGCCAGCGAATCTCGGGCTTCATGATGCTCTGGTGTGAGCTGCGAGCTTGGAGCGGACTTGTGTCAAGCCAAGCGCGAAGGCGAGGCCGCGATCGGCCGGGTATCGCTCAGTTTTCTGCGGTCCAAGGTTGGCGCGGACCGCTACCCCAGAAAAGTCTATCGGCACGCCGATCCAGAAACTGGGAGGCGCTGCGCTGGCGACGGCGGGACCGTTCCGGAGTTGCAAAGCAGGAGGAAACAGGGGACGTTGCCCCTTTAACTGTCCATCATGCTACGTAAGTTCATCGCGAAGATACGCGAAACGATCTCGCCTTCGTCCCAAGCCAAGAAGCCCGTCGAAGCGCCGGTCTCTGTCAAACAGCCGTCCCACCAGCCGTTGCGCGATCGCGACCGCAGGGGCCGTGGCCAGGGCTCCGGCCGCGGTTCCGGCCGCGGTCCCGCGCAGGGCCCGCACGAGCCGCGCGCTTCCGCCCACGGTCCCGCCCAGCGGGGACGCGAACGCGGACCCGCCGGCGATGGTTCGCAACCGCACAAGGAACGGGAGCAGCGTGGATCGTCCGATTACGGTCGCCGCGGCTTCCGGGAACGCGAGCGCCCGGCACCCGCGCCGGCCATGTCCCAAGAAGTCCCGGCCCCGCGCCGGGAGTTCGCCCCGCCGCCCCCGGTGCCGAAGATGGCCACGGCCTTTTCGGCGCTCGGCCTGAGCGATGCGCTGGCCTATGCCGTCGAGAAAAAAGGCTACATCGAGCCCACGCCGATCCAGGTCCAGGCCATTCCGCTCGTGCTCACGGGGCGCGACGTGATCGGCTCCGCGCAGACCGGCACGGGGAAAACCGCCGCCTTCGCGCTCCCGATCATCCAACGGCTGGGGCAGCATGGCAAATTGCGCTGCCTCGTGCTGGAGCCGACCCGCGAACTTGCGCTTCAGGTCGAGCAGGCGTTCATCGAGTATTCGAAGTTCACCGACCTGCGCGTGACCATCGTCTACGGCGGCGTCGGCTACGGCAAGCAGACCGACGATCTGCGGCGCGGCATGGACATCCTTGCCGCCACGCCCGGCCGCCTGCTCGATCACCTCGAGCAGGGCAATTGCACCCTTAACGATGTCGATATCCTCGTCCTCGACGAAGTGGATCGCATGCTCGACATGGGTTTCCTGCCCGACGTGCGACGCATCGTGCAAAAATGCCCCCGTGCCCGGCAGACACTCTTCTTCACCGCCACCATGCCGCCGGAGATCGGACAGCTCGCGGGTTGGGCGCTGCGCGATCCAGTGAAGGTCGAAATCGGCCACCATTCGCCGGCCGAGACGATTTCGCATGCCTTCTACCCGGTGGTGGCCGAGCAGAAGTTCGATCTGCTGCTCGCGCTCCTCGATCGCACCCAATACCACAGCGTCCTCATTTTCAGCCGCACCAAGATCGGCGCCGACCGTATTGCGAGCCGGCTCAAACGCGCCAACCATCTCGTCGGCGTCATTCATGCCGACCGCAACCAGCGGGAACGCGTCGAGGCACTCGAAGGCTTCAAGTCGGGTAAATACGAGGTGCTCGTAGCCACCGACATTGCCGCCCGCGGCCTCGACATCCGGGGCATCTCGCACGTCATCAATTACGATGTGCCGGAGAACCCCGAGGACTATGTGCACCGCATCGGCCGCACCGGCCGCGCGCACAAAACCGGCGAGGCCTTCACGCTGGTAACGGAAGAGAGCGTACGGGACGCCCGCTCCATCGAACGTTTCATCGGCGCCAATGTGGAGCGCAAGAAACTCGAGGGCTTCGATTACATTTACTCGGCGCTGTTCGACGTCGAGACGTTGGAAGCCGCGGCCGCAGCCACGGCCCGGCCCACCAGCCGCCTGCACGGTCGCGCGCGGCGGTAGCCGCGCGCCCATGGCGCGCGGCAAATCGCCAACGCCAAACCCCAAAACTCCCAAAATAGCACACGCCCGCCTTGCGGCGCGCCGTTGGTTTTGAGATTTGGAACGTTGGCGTTTGGATTTTAACGGAGGTTACTCCGCCTCGTGCGTGGCCTTGAACGCCAGCGCCGCGGCGGCGCCGCCGAGCAGGTCGGACACGACATAGACGCCGAGCTGGCTCAGTTTTTCGAGGCCCATCAGGAACACACCCAGCCCGACGGCCGGATTGAAGGCCCCGCCGGAGACGCCACCCACGGCGATTGCGCCGGTGAACACCGTGAAGCCGATGGCGAGGCCGTAAAACGAATTGCCGGCCGTGCCCTTGGCGGTGGCCGCATTGAGCACCACCCACGCCAGCGCGAACGTGAAGAGGAATTCGACGATGGCCGATTGCGACGCACCATGCAGCGCTGGGCTGGGGGGGCGGCCGCCGAAAAGATGGGTCACGAGCAACGCGGCGACGGCGCCCGCGGCGAGTTGCGCCACCCAGTAGGGCACGACATCCTTGGTCTCGCACTTGCCGCGCAGCCAGACCGCGAGGGTGACGGCGGGGTTGAAATGGCCGCCGGAGACATGGCCGCCGGCATAGACCATGACCATGAGCGCCGAGCCGATGGCCAGCGGCGCAAGGGCGGCGCCACTGCGCACCGCCATGCCGACCGTGAACACGAGGAAGAACGTGCCGATGAATTCAACGAGGTGTTTTTTCATAGGTTTTTGCTCCGCAAAAACCTGAATTCAGGATTTTGCGAATGGAAAACCATTTGACCCGATGGACTCCATAGTCAACTCGGACACCGTGGCTTATGGTGTTGACGCCGGAATTTAGGTTTTGCGGAGAGAAAGCCTGCAAAACCTTGGATCAACGGGGAGCCTTTCCCCGGGTTGATTGCCGCCTAAGGTCTTTACCGGTGGGAAGATGCAGGTGAACCGTCGGAAGAGGGTTTGACGACGGAGCGATTTGCCCGTCCATTCCGCAGCGATTATGCAACTGCACGTTCCGCCCGGCGACTTCGCCGGCTACATCTTCGACCTCGACGGCACCCTCATCGATTCGATGCCGGTGCATTACCGCGCCTGGGATGCGGCTCTGCGACAGGCCGGTCTGCGTGAGCGGTTGGACGAGGATTTCTTTTACTCGCTGGGTGGCGTGCCGACGCGACGGGTGGCCGAGCTCCTTGCCGAACATCACCGGCTAAAGATCGATCCGGACCGGATGTTTCATGTGAAAGAGGCGATTTTCACCGAAATGCTGCCCAAAGTGGCGTTGATCGAACCGGTGGTGGCCATCGCCCGGCAGGTGGCGCGTACCCGCCCGGTGGGCGTGGCCTCGGGCGGGCCGCTCGCGATCGTGCGGCGTTCGCTGGAGCTGGCCGGGCTGGCGGCCTTGTTTCCCGTGATCGTGTCGTCCGATGATGTCGTGCACGGGAAACCGGCGCCGGACATGTTTCTGCTCGCCGCGAAACGGATGGGGGTGCGCCCGGAGCGATGCCTGGTGTTCGAGGACGCGGAGCCAGGCGTGCAGGGCGCGCTCGCTGCAGGCATGGCCGTGGTGCATGTGCCGAGCCGGCAACTGAAGGCGGCGTGATTGGGGATCAATCGTTTCGCCGTGGAAAAGCCCGGGGTGATTCAATTTAACTTTACGTATTTCAGGCACTAGGCGGTTATTAAGTAAAAAATAATACTTGCGTCAGGCGCCGGCGGGCATCTACTTAAAACACAATTCGCAAAATTTTTACCGGTCAGAATTCCACCGCTGACTCTTTTTCCGTGGAGGCAGTTGCGTTCCTTTCTCCACCAATTAGCATCTACACACCACCAGTAACATGAGAAAAGCCATCCGTTCATTAACGATTCTTGCTGTCCTTGGCTCAGTGGCGCAGGCCGCTCCCTTCCTCGCCATGGGCGACAGCGCCGAAGTATTTCTCACCGGCACGCTCGGGGTGCGGTCCGACGACAACATATACCTCGCTTCCAGGACCAAGAGCAGCCCGACCGATCCGGGCCGGAGAAGCGACTACATCGCCGACATCGTCCCGGGATTCGAGTTGTTGTACGGACAGAACGCACTGACCAAGGGCCGGGCTTACTACTATGAGACGATCACCCGGTACTTCGACACCAACCCGGAGAATACCACACTTTCGACCGTCGGCTTTGAGAGCAATTACGACGACCAGAAGACGAAGATGAACTTCAACGCGTCGTATGTGCAGCTCGCCCAGAACACAGTTGATATTCGCGCCAACTTCCTGGTTCGGCGCGATGTGTTCCATGTCGAGGGCGGCTCGGAGATCTCGGTCACCGACAAGACCAGCGTCGCGGGCAGCGTGGTCTACGAAAACATCGATTACAAACGGTCGGGATTCGAATCTTCCAAGATCGCGAGCGTTCCGCTCAAATACTACTACTATGTGCTGCCGAAACTCGCGTTGAGCGGCGGCTTCACCTACAGCGACACCCAGCTGAGCGGCGGCGGAATCGGCAGCAAAGATTACTTCTACAACGTGGGCGCGCGCGGCGAATTCACGCCCAAACTGACCGGCACGTTCTCGATCGGTTATACCAAGCGCAACATGGACGCCGGGCCCAATCAGAACACCATGGGCGTCGATTCCAGCCTGGCTTTCGCGGTCGACGAGAAAACCTCGCTGAATTTCGGCGTAACCAACGCTTATGGCGTGAGCGGTTCCGGCCAGAACGAGCGCAATCTCACCTGGAACGTGGGCTTCCAGTCCAAGATCGCGGAGGATTGGTCGGCGGGCAGCACGCTCTCCTATCGCACCATCAATTACCTCGGGGCCGGCCAGCATACCGACAATTATTTCGAAGGCAGCCTGAACGCGAAATATACTTACAGCAAGATGGTGAATTTCACCGCGAGCGTTACCTACCGCAACAACAGCTCGAGCCTGGTCAGCTCCACCTTCGACAACAAAGTTTTCGCCATTGCGGCAAATATTCGTTACTAAGCGTATTTGGGCTGCTTGACCTTTCATGACGGAAGAAGATCTTGACGGTCTTCTTCCGTCTTTTTTTGCACCATGGCATACCGAACTATCATCTGCTGGGTCGCCGCCCTAGTCGGGGTGGGCGCGATCTGGGCGACTGAGTCCGCGCCGAAGCCGGCGACCACTTTCGGCGAGAAGCGCACGGTGGATTACGTCCTGCAGCCGGGAGATTTGTTACGGGTGGAGGTGTTCCAGGAGGACGATCTCACCAAGGAGGTGCGGATCTCGCAGGAATACACCATCAACCTGCCGCTCATCGGAACGCTAAACCTAACGGGCAAGACCCTGCGGCAAACGATGGAGCTGGTACGACGACTTTACGACAAAGACTACCTCGTGAATCCGCAGGTGAATATAACCGTGAAAGAGTACTCGAAGCGCACGGTGGACGTGCAGGGGCAGGTGGGCCGGCCCGGGACGGTCGAGTTTCCGCCGGAAGAGGGTCTGACGTTGTATCAAGCCATCACCCGCGCCGGCGGTTTCACGCGCCTGGCCGATCGGAGACGGGTACTCCTCACCCGTAAGACTCCGGAGGGTGCCAGCGAGACCATCACGGTCAACGTCAACGACATCATCGAGGGAACCACGCAGGAGACCTGGCCGCTGCAGAAAGACGATTCCGTCTTCGTGCCCGAGCGCATCCTCTAAGCGCGCAGTTTTTATTCATGGATCCAGCCACCAAGCAGACTTCTTCCCCCTCATCTTCCAGCAGCGGCAGCGGCTACAACTACGGAGGCTCTTACGCCGGATATTCGGACTCCGGGTACGGCTATGGCTATGGCTACGGCGGCGAGTCCACCACGCAACGCACCTTGCAGGACTACCTGCTGATCCTGCGCGAGCGCATTTGGTACATCGTGGTGGTCTTTCTGGTCGTGTTCTCCTCCTCCCTGGTCTTCACCCTCAGCCAGCCCAAGATCTATCAGGGGGTGGCGTCGGTGCAGATCTTTCGTCACGACCCGGTGGTGATGCAGTCCCAGGCCGTGCTCGACAACGAAGTGCGTTCGGCGGAGGACCTGAACACCCAGGTCAAGGTGCTCGAAAGCGGCGCCATCATCCAAAGAGTGGCCGATCGCATCAAGGGTGACGATCTCCGCGCCTTTCTGGCTCCCTACGAGAAAAACGATGCGGGTGAGCCGCCGTCGGTGCAGTCGCAGCTGATGAAAAATCGCAAGATTGTGCCGCAGCGCCTCAGCCTGGTGATCGCAGTGCAGTACGAGCACTCCGACCCCCAGATAGCCGCCAAGGTGGCCGAGTTTTTTGTCGACGAATATATCAGCTACAATGCCCGCATGCGCATCGAGGGTTCGTTGAAAGCCTACGAGGAACTGAAGGTCCAGGCCGACGAGCAGCGACGCAAGGTCGACGAGTTTGCCGCCAAACTCCAGGCCTACCGCGAGAAAAACAACCTGATCTCACTCGATTCGCGCAAGGATATCGTCAACGAAACCCTCAAGAAGCTCAACTTGGATGCCAGTGATGCGCGGACCAGGCTGGCGGCCGCGGAAATTCGCTGGACGCAGGTCAAGGAGCGCATGGATGCGGGCGGCAATCTCACCGATCTGCCCTTTATCGCGAGCAACGAACTCATCATCGATCTGTCGAAAAAACTGGCGGAGAAAAAAATCGAGATCTCCCAGCTGCGAAACCGGTACCGGGAGAAGCACCCGACGCTGAGTCAGGCGATCCAGTCCCTCAATCAAACGGAAAGCGAATACCGGGGCGCCATCGCTTCGGCGGCGGCCGCCATCGAATCGGAGTACCAGAATGCGTTGCGCAACGATCGGCAGGCGCGCGCCGCGCTGGAGGCGCAGCAAGCCGAGTCGCTCTCGACGGATCGCTACGCCGGCGAGTACAACCAGATCGACCGGGAAATGAAGATGAACGAGCAGTTCCTGCAAAGCCTCCAGGCCCGCATGAAGGAGACTTCGATGACCAGCACCATCGAAACGCAAAACGCCCGCATCATCGACCATGCCCAACCCCCCAGGCGGCCGATTTCACCCAACATTCCGCTCAATCTCGGCCTTGGTTTTCTTGGTGGCATCGGCCTCGGCCTGGCCTTCGCATTTTTTGTCGCCTACATCGACGACCGGGTGAAGAGCTCATTCGATATCGAGGCGATTGTGGGCCTTCCGCTCATTGGTATCATACCGGAGATCAAGCGCATGGAACAGCCGGAAAAGGCGCAGATTGTCGTCAACAATGCCGACCGTCAGGTGGCCGAGGCCTTCCTTACGTTGCATTCCAGCCTGCGGCTCAAGGATGAAAGCAAGAGTGCCAAAGTTTTCCTGACGACGAGCACGATCCCCGGCGAAGGAAAGTCCTTCCTGACGACCAATATCGCACTAACCTTCGCCGCGCATGGCGAACGGGTGGTGGTGGTCGACTGCGATCTGCGGAAACCGAATATCCACAAATCGTTCCGGGTGGAAAATCTCAAGGGAGTGATCGACGTCATCACCGGCGTCGCTCCCCTCGACGACGTGATCGTGCGGAACCTGCATCCGAATCTCGACGTGATCCCGGCTGGGGGGCGCGCGAAGAATCCGACGCAGATTCTCAACAGCAAGAATTTCGAACTGCTGCTCTCGGACCTGAAGAAGCGTTACGACCGGGTGTTCATCGACACGCCGCCCCTGGCTGCGGTGAGCGACGCGATGATCGTGCTGCCGCTTTGCGACGGCTCAATCTTCACGATTTTCTTCAACAAAGTGAGGCGCAAGGCCGCGCAATTTGCCGCCAAGAAACTCCTCGAGGCCAATGTGCCGGTCTTCGGGGCCGTGCTCAACGGCCTCAATCTCGCGGTCTCGGGTTACTACTATTCCCAGTATTACGACAAGTCCTACAAGGACTACTATGTCGTGATGGCGAAACAAGACGGCTCGATCGAGCGCTAGGAGTTTGTCGGGATTTGGATAAGAGTTCGGAAAGAGCTCGAGATTTCGTCGCGTGGCAACCCGCCCCCACCGACAAACTCCTAAAACCGCCGCGAGGCGGCGGCTATTTCCAGGAATGTGCGTCGTCAGGAAAGGCCGTCATCCTGAGCGCAGCGAAGGATCCAGCAGTGCGTTGCCGGCCGGCAGCGTGCCGATGGATCCTTCACTTCGTTCAGGATGACAGAATCTGCTGCTGTTCGGCCACTCGCTGGCGCTCGCAGCTACAAGAACGGCCAAAATCTTAAGAGCATCGGTATCAGGATCCGATTTGCACCGCTGCAATGGGCGCGGCGCGGCGGGCCCGAATTCGGGCAATGGGGTATTTGATGCCCAGATGGTAAATCGCCATCAGGCAGAGCATGCCAAACAGCGCGTAGACCAGGCCCTCGACGGTGGTGGGCACGGCCGGCTTGAAGATCGTCCAGGTGGCACGGACGATGCCGAGGTCGGCGTGGCGCAGGAAAACGAAGGGCCGTGACCAGAGCGAGGCATCATGGATGGCCGCCTGGGCGGCGGCGAGCGTGTCCACCCGGGTGATGGCCTCCTGCATCACGGCGCTGAGTTTGGCGACGGCGGGGTCGGCGTTTGCCGTGGTCTGTCCGATCAAGCGGTCGAGCGAGAGACCGGATTGCGCGGCCACCTCCTGGAAATGCAGCAGCTGGCGGCGCGCTTCATCCAGATGCCCCCCGAGACGCTGCAGGTATTGCTGCATGAACTCGGGAATCTGGGAAAATGCGACCGCGCCGATCACGCACAAGACGCGATCCAGCAGGCTTTCGCCCGCGCCCAGCAGTGTTCGACCGGGTTTCACGCGGCCAAGCTGGGTGCCGGCAGCGGGCAACGCAAGCCGGTCGTCGCGTTTCTGCGCCGCTCAGGCCGGGCGCGCCCCAACTTGCCGTTCACGGCAATGTGTTTTATCCTCTCCTGCGTTCCAACCGGAGAGTACGACCATGCCAGAACCCAAAATCGCCCAAAAATCGCCCTTCGTTCAGCCTGCCGTCGCCGGCACCTACGCCTGGTGCGCCTGCGGGGGTTCGAAGAATCAGCCGTTTTGCGACGGCACGCACAAAGGCAGCGGCTTTGCACCGGTGCGGGTGACCATCACCGAGGCCAAGACGGTGGCGTGGTGCGGCTGCAAGCACACCAAGAATCCGCCTTTCTGCGACGGCACCCACCATACGTTGACCTGAGCTGCTCCGGCTGCGGCCCACCTGAGGCCGCGTCCGTCCGCCGGCTTGTTTCTGCGACCGGATGCATTAATTTCGTGACGTACCGAAAACCCACCCGACCCCGAGTTCTCCCATGGCTGCGATCAAAATTCAATTGGAGGCCGCCGAGCTCGCGGCCGTCACCCGGCTGGCCGAGGCCCTGCACGTCAAGCCGGAGGACATCGCCTACGCGGCGCTCAACCGCCTGATGCTCGACGCCGAGAATTCCGAGCTGCACACCGACATCAAGCACACCCGCGAGTGGCGGGGCGACAACCTCCCGCTGTGGAGCGATTCCGCCACTTCGATCCACGCCTACGAGTCGATGCCCGACGAACCGTCGCAGCCGCGGAAAAGGAAATAACGGCTCCAGTGTAGGAGCCTGCTTGCAGGCGATGGCGAATCGCAGGCAGGCTCGCTCCTGCCAACCATGTCACCCGACCGCGGTCCCAACCTCTACGATCTCACGCGCGCCGAGCTGACGGCGCGACTGGCGGCCTGGGGTTTCAGCCCGGTGCACGCGGCGCGGCTGTGGAATTATCTCTATTGGGAATGCGCCGCCTCGTGGGACGCCATGCCGGAGCTGCCGGCGAAAGTGCACACGCGTCTGGCCGCCGAATGCGTCCTGGGCGGGCTGCCCGTGGCGCACGAGCTGCATTCCCGCGACGGGTTCACGCGCAAGTTTCTCCTGGGGCTGGCCGACGGCCGCCGGATCGAGACGGTGTTGATGCGGTTCACCGGACGCGCGACCGCGTGCGTTTCGAGCCAGGCCGGTTGCGCGATGGGCTGCGGGTTTTGCGCCACGGGGCAGATGGGCTTCCAGCGCCATCTCACCACCGGCGAAATCGTCGCACAGGCCGTGCATCTCCAGCGCCTGCTGCGGGACGAGCGGCCCAACCCGGAGTCTGAAATCCGAAACTCGAAACTCGAAACCCGAAACCCGGAACGACGCGGAGCCGCGGGCCCGCGGCTCCGCAATCTCGTGCTGATGGGCATGGGCGAGCCGCTGCACAACTACGACGCGGTGATGCAGGCGGTGGAGATTCTGCGCGACCAGAACGGCTTCGCACTGGCGGCGTCGCGCATCACGCTGAGCACGGTGGGCGTGGTGCCGGGCATTCGCCGCCTGGCCGACGAGGCGCGGCCGGTGCACCTGGCGGTCTCGCTGCACGCGGCCACGCAGGCGGAGCGCGCCGCGCTGGTACCGGTGGCGCAGAAGTGGCCGCTCGACGAGTTGATGGCGGCGTGCCGCTACTACTGCGAAAAACTGGCGCGGCGCATTTTCTTCGAGTTCGCGCTGATCGCGGGAAAAAACGATTCGGCCGAACAGGCGCATGCGGTCGGCCGCCTGCTGCGCGGGCTGCCGGCGCAGGTGAACCTGATCCCGCTCAACCCGACGATGGGGTACGATGGCGCGCCGAGTCATCATGACGCGGCGCGGCGCTTTCAGAAAATTCTCTCCGAGCATTACGCACTGCCCAGCACCGTGCGGCAACGCCGCGGCCTCGATATCGCCGCCGGCTGCGGCCAGCTGGCGGGGGCGGGCGATTGATCCGGCCCCATTCGGCTTGAATTGTAGGGCGGGGTCGCCGAACCCCGCCGTTCCTCCCAAAATGCGGCGGCATTCGGCGATGCCGCCCTACAACCTTTGGGTTTCAGCATTTCATTTGTGGAACCGGTTTACTGCATTGTTCCGACTGAAAGCTGGGATTAGGCCCAGGGTCTAAAGCCGATAATTCCCCAGTAGCTCAGGTAGACTGCCACCACGGTCAGGAAGAGCGAGGCGGTAAACGCGTGCCACCAAACCAGACGACGGATCGGGCGATGTCGGAAATGCCACGCGAGCACCAGACCGAGCACGGCGAAAATCGCGAAAGCCAAGTCCGACACATAGAATCCCACCGACCAGGGCGTGATGAGTCCGAGGCGCCCGATCGTGTCTTCTCCGGCAAGCGTCATCGACAATTGCAGACCAACCAGCGAAAGGGTCGCCAGGACCGGCATGGCGCGTACGCTGAGGCATTCCACTGACTGCATGCGACCGAATATTTTCCGCGGTACCCAGACCAGCGCGAACGCAAGGGAACTCAGCATCAGCAGCGCCGCCGCCGCGATGACTGCGGCGTCCGCCCAAGGCAGCCACCCAGGGATACGCCGGAAGGTCTGCCCGTATGCTTCCAGCAGGATTCCCTCCGACTTGTCCGCGATCAGCGCCATCGTTGGCGCTGGGTCGGCCGGGCGGCGGTACAGGTGGTCGGTGACGGGGACATAGTCCCGGGCCCGACCGGTGAATCCGCGCAAACTCAGGCCAGTCTTTAGGGGGCTTAGTTTGGTGAGCCCGGCGATGCGCACGAGCCCACGGGTGATTTCGACGCGCGGACTTATGGGTTCATACCAACCGGCATATTCCCGCACCAACGCCTCCGGCACCTGCGCGACCGGCAAGGCGGGGGGCTTGGGCAGATCCCGGGTGATATAGGAGCGAATGAGGTTGCTGATTTGCGTGAGCGCCGCGCCGCTTCCGGAATTTATCATGAAAACGTAGCCGACCCCGTCGTCCGGCAAGTATGCCAGTTCGGTCAGTCCGCCCTCGACGCCTCCGTTGTGCCCGTGAAAGATTCTTGCCCTCACCGTGACGTAGTTGCCGAGTCCGTAGCCCGTCTTCAATCCCTCGCGCGCGGCATAGGTGGAGGTTGGTTCCTCCATCCGGTCAATCGCCGACGGCGGCAGCAATTGCATACCGCCAAAGGAGCCGCGATTCAGATAAAACTGGACGTAGTTCGCCATTTCCTTCGCCGACGCGTTGATCGCACCAGCCGGCCGGTCCAGGATGTGCCAGTAGGGGAAGGGCGTCTTGCCGTCTTTATGATACAATTTCGTCAGGCGGCTCTGGACCTCTGGCGTGTCGAAGTAGCTGGCCGTATTCATTCCGAGCGGCTTGAACCAGTTTTGCTCCACGTAGTCCTCGAACCGCTGACCGGTGATCTTCTCAATCACGTAAGCTGCGGCCGGCGGTCCGGAGTTGCAGTACGAGAAACGCGTGCCCGGCTTCCAACGCGAGGTCCGGGTCTTCGGGTTGTACGCCAGCCCCTCTTTGAGCGTCAGTTCCACGGCGGGGTTGTAGGCATAATCCCGGAGCGCCAGGTCATCCCACCCCGTCGTATGCTCCAGCAGGTTGACGATGCGCACGGGATCGGTCGCCTCCCAGGGGTTGGTGAATTCCAGGTCCGGCGCCCGCGACTTCAGGGTGTCCTGCAGGCTCAGTTTGCCCTCTTGCTGCAGCTTGAGCACGGAAAGCGATACGAAGGCCTTGGAAGTCGAACCGATGCGAAAGAGCGTATCCGGAGTGACCGGCTGGTTCGCCGCCACGTCGGCCAGGCCGATGCCGGCCACCCATTCCGGCCCATCCCGCTTGACGATCGCGACGCCCGCGCCGGGTGTGCGAGTATCTTTCAGAACCTTTTCGATCTGTTGCCGCAACTCATCCGTCGTTTTCGGACCCGATGGCTTGGGCGGTGGACTTTGCGCAAAAGCCGTGGCGACACCCAGGACCAGCAAAACGCCCATCAGCCGGCGCGCCGGCGATTTTTGGGCGGAGAACAGCGGGAAAACCAAGGAAGGCATGGCGGGGATGACGGACCTACGTTTCCACGCTGCGGGGCAAAGGGCGATTCCTTTTCCATGAGTGGCGTTTCTGCGCCACGAATGGCGCAGAAATGGATCGCGCGCCAAGGCGCGCGGCTTCGGGGCCGATCTCCTCGGCGGTCATAGACCGCCGTCCTGCCTTTGCGATCGTGGACTGGTAGGGGCGCAATCTTGTTGCGCCAGTGGATCGCTGGAGGGCGCAGCAAGACTGCGTCCCTACGAAACTCAGCGATAATGGTAGGGCGGACTATCCCTAGTCCGCCGCCGAGTTCGCGCGGGAATACACGGCGCGTTAAGGATAACGCGCCCTACCTTTCGGACTCTGCCACGGGTGGCGGCGTTTGGGGTTTGCGTTTGGCGACCGGGGTTTCTCTCTGGTGCCATCGCACGGCCGCCGTGAACCCGCCCGATGAAAACCATCGCCATCGATCTGGACGACACACTGAACGACTTCACGGAGACGTTGCAGCGGACGGAGTTTGTGCACGACGAATCGTACGCCCTGTCCGAGGAAGTGTTTCAGGATTACCTCGCGAAAGTGCGCCACGGCACGATGAATCGCGGCGATTTGTTGAGCACCGAGTTCTCCTATTTCCGGTATAAGATCCATCAACGGTGTTATGAGTTGGCCCGACCGCGGGCCGATGGCGCCGCCTTCATGCGCTGGCTGCGGCAAAACCAATGGCGCATCGTGATCTGCACCTACCGGGATTTGCGGCGGGCGCAGGACAGTACGCGGGTGTGGCTGCGGGATAACAATATTCCGTTCGATCACCTGTTCATGGCCGGCAACAAGATCGTTTTCTGCCGGGCCTGGAGGATCGAGCACCTGGTCGACGACGATGCGTTCAACATTGCCCACGGCGTGAAGTACGGCGTGAACGTGTATTATCCAGCCGGAGACCGGCACCAGCCGGCGCCGGCGAGTCCCGTGCCTGCCGGCCCCGGAGCCCGGGCCTTTCAACACTTCGACGAAATCATCCCATGGATCCAAGGGTAGGCCTGCTCAAGGAATTTTACCGGGGATTGCCGAAGGACCGGGCGAAGCTGGAGACGCCGGAGCATGGATTCGCTTTCCTGGAGAAGCTGCTGACTGATGGGGTCGTGCTGGAGTACGGCGAGCTGACGCTTTCCCGGCTGCTGCACAAGTACAAGCTGGCGCACATCCCGGAGCGCCGGATGGACGAGTTCCTGCTCTCGCATGTGGAGAAGACCTGCAACGTCTGCCTCTATTTCGATGGCCGGGCGAACGACACGTTTTGCTTCAACCTCGACAACAACCATCAGGTCAACAGCAGCGCGCTGATCCCGGAGATCGCCTTCGCGATCGGCGCGCTGGTGGAACATCTGCGGGGCCTGGGCTGCGAACCGCTGGTCGTGGCCAGCGGCCGGGGTTATCACGTCTGGGGCCGGCTCGACGCATCCGTGGCCAATGCGCGACTCTACGATTTCATGCTGCGCTCGGCGGTGACGACGGTGGCGGCGTTGCACCGCGAGGGATTCGACTATCACAAGATAAAATTCAATTTTTACCCGGACACGCGAATCTCGAATGTGGTGTCGCTGCGCCTGTTTGGATCCTTGCACATGAAGAACCAGGTGTTCAGCTGCATCCTCACGCCGGACGGGCTGCTGGACGAAGCCGCCTCCTGGGAGTTTTTTGCCGATTACCTGAGAAATAAAACGATCGCGGTAGACCGGTTCAACGCTGCCTACGAAACTCTTGTCGCGAACGATCCAAAAGGTCCGGCCGGAATGGCGCCCGGTTAGGGCGTGTTTTCAAAGTCGGATTGTCATCCTGAACGAAGTGAAGGATCCATCAGGATGCTGCTGGCCGGCGACGCGCTGCTGGATCCTTCGCTGCGCTCAGGATGACAGGTGGCAGAAGCGCGAGGTTGATGACATGCCCCAGGCCAATCCGGGCCCCGTCGTTGGGGCGCAGGTTGCCTGCGCCCTGCTCAGCGGTTTTTCAATTCGCGGATGGCGTCGCGGGCGATCCAGCGGGCGGCAGGGGTGTCGAGGGCGAGAATCTCATTGGCGGTGGCGAGGGCGGCGCGGCGTAGCGCAGCGTTGCGCTTGCCGATCTGACGCAGCGCCCAGTTCACCGCCTTCTTCACGAAGTTGCGCTCGTCGGTGGCCTCGCGGGCGATGATCGGCAGGAAGCTGAGAAAGACTTCGTCGGGGAGTTGCTTAGCGTGCACGGCCAGTCCGGCCATGAGCGAGAAGGCTCCGCGTTTCACGTACTCGGCGCGACGGCGGCTCCAGGCATGGACCTTGTCGATCGCGAACGGCGTATGGTTGAAGAGCTGGGTGCAACAGGCGTCGACAATGGCCCAGTTGTCGAAATCGCGGGCCCACGCCTCCATTTGTCCGCGGGTGACCTGCTTGGGGTCGTCGATGAGTGCGGCG
>DATJPQ010000189.1:0-14813 GCA_035506315.1 Opitutaceae bacterium | reverse complement strand
AAACAGAGACTGCCCAGGGGAAAGGCGACGCTCACGTCCAGGAAATGCAGCGCGAGCGTATAAAGAGAAATCTCCAGTCCATAGGCGATCACTCCGAGCGTGATCCAAGTGGCGGCGATCGAACTGAAAGGAATCCGGCCGATGCGTTGCCGGCAGGATTCCGTCAGGATGGCCGGTCCGCCCGCCGCCCCGATCTTCAGGAATAACTGGGCAAAGCTCTCCACCGTTACGGCGGCGACGAGGACGAGGATGCCGATCAATTCCGGTTTCATGGGCGGAGCGGATCGGGAATCGCCGGGGTGTGACGGTCATTGCCGGTCGTGTGAAAAGGTGTGCGGCTGATAAAGAAAACTCCGACCAGAATGAGAGCCACGCCAAACATTTTCGAAACGGAGAGATCCTCGTGCAGCGAGTGGCAGGAGATCGCCAGCACCGAGATGTAACTGAGCGCCGTGAACGGTTGGGCGAAACTCAGATCGGCCCGCGCCAGCACGCGCATCCAGTTAAACAGCTGGGCGCCGAAGGCCACCATGGCCGCATAAAAGAAGGGGCTGGAAAGCGCCCCTCGGGCCGTGGCGACCACGGAGGCGTCGACGGGAACGTGCGCCACGGACAGCTTCCAGGCGATCTGGATGAACGTGTCCAGGACGATGGCGAGGACGAGTCCGACTACGACCGCGCCGGGAAGCTTCGTCGGGATTCGATTCATCCAGTTAGAGGGAAGTTAAAACCGCAGATTTTGCGACGTGACGGAGCCGCCACCATAACATCGGAGTTGAGACACAGAGTTCACAGAGAATCGGGTCGAGGTCACAGAGGAACGCATCTGCCTCAATGACCTCCTTCGAACTCCGTGCCCTCTGTGACTAAAAATCATGCTCAACAAACCAGCTTCTGCGGATAGGTAATACGATGGGGACGGACTACGTCGTGCTGCATTCGATCAGGCGCGCGACTTGCGAGCCCGGACCAGCGCCTCCTCGAACAGGGCCACCCCCAGATCGATTTCCTCCTCCGTGATGTAGAGCGACGGAGCGAGGGTGAAGACGTTTTTGTAGTAGCCGCCGATATCGAGGACCAACCCGCGTTTCTTCCCGCCGGTGGTGAGAGTCCCGCTCAGGCCGATGTTCATGATCGCGTCGGTCAGCTCCCGGTCGGGCGTGTGGCCGTCGTCGCGGCACATTTCGATCCGCAACGCGAGGCCAAGCCCCTCGACGTGGCCGATGCACGGATACTTGGGCTGGAGGGCCCGGAGCTTTTTCAGAAAATAGGCGCCCTTTTGGGGCACGGTCTTCTCGAAATCCTCGTCCGCGATCATCTCCATGACGGCGAGTCCGGCGGCGGTGCCAAGCGGATTGGCGGAGAAGGTCGAGTGCGTCGAGCCGGGGGGAAACACCTGCGGCGAGATGAGATCCTCGCGCGCCCAGATGCCGGAGATCGGATTCAAGCCGTTGGTCATGGCCTTGCCGAAGACGATGACGTCCGGCACCACGTCGAAATGTTCGATGGCGAGGAATTTGCCGGTGCGGAAAAAGCCCATCTGGATTTCGTCGTCCACGAAGAGGATGCCATAGCGGTTCAGCACCTTTTTCAGCTCCTTGAAATAGCCGGGGGGAGGGACGATGTAGCCGCCCGTGGCCTGGACGGGCTCGATGAAAAAGGCGCCATACTCGCTGTGGTTGTTCTTCGGATTCACCACCGAGTAATACTCGGACTCGAACAGCCGTTCGAACTGCCGCAGGCAGGCCAGTTCGCAGGTCTCGGGCTTCTTGTCCAGGTGGCAGCGGAAGCAGTACGGATACGGGATGAAATTGGCCTTGTCGCCAAAATGGCCGAACCGTTCGCGGTAGCGATAGCTGGAGGTTATCGAAGTCGCGCCCAGCGTCCGGCCATGGTAGCCGCCCATGAAGGCAAAGCTGTGGTTCTTGCCCGTGTGGTTGCGCACGATCTTCATCGCATCCTCGATCGCGGAGGCGCCTCCGACGTTGAAATGCACGCGGCCCTTCACGCCGAAGGTCCGCTCGATGCGCTGGGAGATCTGGGTGGCCAGCAGCACGCGGTCCTCGTGCAGGTACTGGCAGGCGAGCTGGGGCAGGGTGTCGATCTGCTTTTTCAGCGCGGTGTTCAACCGCGGATTGCGGTAGCCGAAATTGGCCGCCGAATACCACATCTGGAGATCCAGGTACTCCGTCCCTTTCCGGTCGTAAAGGTAGCTGCCCTTGGCCTCCGCGAAGAAAGTCAGTTCCTTCGCATAGTGGACGGTGTCGCCCCAGGAACAGTAGCGCGCTTCCAGTTCGAGCAGCCCTTTTTCGTCCAGCGAGCCCTTGGCCAAGGACGGTTTAGATTTTGTTTTCATGTAATCTCTTTTTCAGCGTGTCCACGACCCCGGTCAAGTCGTCGTAGGCGAGGCAGGGAATCTTGGCGCCCTGCAAATAGGACAGAAGACCGGTCTTGGCAAAGACGATGTCGGCGTGGCGGGCCGGGCAGATGTCGGAACGGCCATCGCCGATGAAGATGACCTGCCGTGCATCGTGGTGAGGCGGCAGGAAATGGGTCTTTTTGCAATGGGCGCAATCCGGGCAGTCAGGATTGGCGTAGGGGAACGAGGGCAACAACCGGTCGGCGGCGATTTCGAGGTGATTGGCGCGATAGGCGACATCGCCCAGGCCCTGTTGCCGCAGGATATGGCCGACGAACAGGTCGAAATTATCGCTGACGACGGTCAGCTCGATCCGCTCGCGTTGCAGCAGATCCCGCAGCGCGGCGAAGCCCGGATCGAGCCGGATGCCGTCCAGATGCCGGGTGAGAGCCGGCCAGCTGGCGCGCAAGACCCCCAGCTGCCCTTCCAGGCAGGCGCGTGCACCGATCCGCCCGGCCGCCCAGTCCTCTTCCAGCACACGCCAACGAACGTTGACGGCGAATTTTTCGATGATGCCGTCGAGGACATCGCCGCAGGTTATGGTGTTGTCGAAGTCGATGAAGACACGGTAACCGGCGGAAACTCGATCGCGGCCGGCCGCCCCGGCTTTCGCGTCACTGGGCGGCAGCGGCATGGGCATGGCTCAGGGCGGGGGCGAAAAAGTTCAACATGCTCTGCGCGACCTTGGCGCGCTCCTGGTCGGCAGTGATGACGTGATACGAATCCTCCAGGTAGACGATTTCCTTGCGTGTGGACGCGACCCGGTCGTGGACGAATTGCGCATTGCGCACGCTGCTCATGTCGTCGTTCCGCGCCTGGATGATCTGGCACGGGCATTGCACGAAGGGAAGGCGCTGCTGCAGATGCGCGACCAGCTGGCGCAGCTCGCCCAGCAGGCGTACGGGAAAATAGGGATAACCGAAGCGGTCCACGTCCCGCAGATCGTGAATATCCGCCTGCTCGTAATATTGGTGAACCTTGTCCCGGATCCGCTCGTTCTTCAGCCCGTACGGCGGCTCTTCCTTGAAATAGAGATAATTCTTCAGCGGCGTGCGGGAGCCGAGCGGGAGGAGAAAATTATACCAGGGCACATTCCAGCCATCGTAGAACAGCGTGGGCGACAGACAACTTACTCCGGCCACGCCGGCCTGAAATTCGTCCGCCAGCAGAAGGGACAGCAGTGCGCCCATCGACAGGCCGGAGGCAAAGATCTGGTCGTGCTCGGCGCGCAGATTTTCGTAGGCCTCGCGCACGCTGGCGTAGAATTCCTCCCAGTGGGTGGATTTGAGAATGTGGAGCGGCTGTCCGTGATTGGCGAGACGCGGGCACGACACCGTGTAGCCGTGCGTGTTCAGGAACCAGGCCAGGAAACGCATTTCGTTTGGTGTCCCGGTCAGACCATGAACCAGAATGACGGCCTGGCCGTTGCGTCCGGGCATGAGAACGCCCTGGTTCGGCATCTGCAGCGAACCAGTGGAGGGCGTACGGAGGGCAAATTTGACGGACATGAACGGATCAGCGTTGGGGTCGCCGGGGTAACAGTAAAGGAATTTGCTAGCCTTGACGGGCTCGCGGGGACTGCCAAGGAGAATTCGCGCGCCAATCAGTTGTCCCAGCGGCGGAGCACCAGGCAGACATTGCTGCCACCGAAGCCGCTGCTGTTCTTCAGTACGGTGCGAGGGGCAGACGGCAGGGTGGTGCGCGGCAGATTGAGGCCGGCGCAGACTGGGTCCGGATTCTCGAGATTGGCCGCACCGGGGATGAAACCATCGGCGATGCTCACTGCGCAAAAGGCCGTTTCCATCACCCCGGAAAGGGACAGGCCATGCCCGGTCAGCGCCTTGGTGCTGCTGATGGACGGATGCGCCCCGGCCGCGGTGAACACCGCATGGAGGGCCCGGACTTCGGACGCGTCACCCGCGGGCGTCGAGGTGGCATGGGCATTTACGTAATCGATCTCCGCCGGCGCCACGCCACTCGCGGCCAGAGCCCGGCGCATGGCCGTGGCCAGCCCGCGGCCTTCGGGATCCGAAAGCGCGACGTTATATCCATCGGCCGACTGGCCCCAACCCAACACTTCCGCGTAGATTGGCGCACCGCGTGCCCGGGCCGCCTCGGCCTCCTCCAGCAACAGGGTGACGCTGCCACCGGTGCCGACAAACCCATCCCGATCGCGATCGAAGGGACGCGACGCGCGCGCCGGATCCGGGTTGCGCGACAGTGCTCTCATGCCCTGGAACGGGAAGATCGAGTCCATGTTGACGTCCTCGCCACCGACGACGAGGACGCGGCGCAGGCGGCCGAGCTTGATCTCGTCGAAGGCGTAGCCGAGCGCTTGGGTGGTCGAAGCGCAGGCCGACACAAAACCGGCGACTGCCCCGCGGATGCCGAGGTGCGCCGAGAGATTGAAATTCAACGTGCCGGCGATGGTGCTCACGATGCCCATCGGGGCGATGCGATCGCCGTGCGACTCGTAGATCTGGTTGAGGAACTGCCGCAGCTGGCGCGGGGAACCCGCCGAGGCGCAAAACAAACCCATGTCTTCCGCGGTGAGCTCGATCGTCGTCAGCCGGCCATCGGCGATCGCCTGCTCGGTGGCGCACAACGCATAGAGGCCGTGCGGCGGCATGCCGCGCAAGACTTCCCGCTTGAAGCCATAGCCTTCCGGCCAGCTCCACCCGGCCCATTGCAGGGCCGACGTATCGAAACCCTTGATCGTGCCGACGACCTTGATCGGCGCATCCACCCCGGGAAAAAAGTCGTAGCGCTCGATGCCCGAGCGGAGCTCCCGCAGGCTGGCCGTGACGGATGCGCGATCGTTGCCAATGCTGGTGACGAAACCCAGACCCGAAACCACTATGCGCGGGACAGGCATGACGGTCCCGGCTCAGGTTGCCGGGGCGGGGGTACCGTGGACCAATTGCCGCAAATGGCGGCGTAAATCGTCGAGCGTCGCAAGGTTTGGGAGCTCGTTATCGTTGATTTTGATGTCGAACAGGCTTTCCACCATGAAAACCGTATCCATCATCGTGAGGGAATCGCAGCCCAAGTCCTCGATCAGCCGGGTGGAACCGGGCAGCGTATCCAGCGATTCCTTGGGTTTCTTGGCCAAATAAAAATGGAGCACGCCCAACACGACGACATCGAGGTTGGCCAGATCGCCTTTTTCGGCAAATTCTACATAAGCAGCCGTGACCCGTGGGGGAAACCCGACGAGTGTCTCTTGGGCGCGTTTTTTGGCTTCAGCAGCGTTGATCATATCGAGTTAAACCTGTCGCAGCGGGGCAGCTGCTAATGGCACGGAAAGGCAAGTCAGGTGAGTTCTATCAGAAATGCAACACAGGACAGGTTGGCTGAGCGGTCAGCATAAGATTTGGTCGAGAGGCCCCGACGGTAATTTAAACTTGGACCTGCGCGGGCGCGGGTTTGTGCCGTTTGACCTCAACTGACAGAGGGTCCCATAACGCGCAGCTCCCGACGGTGATTACGGTCCGATGCACCCAGGCCATAAGGCGACCGCACTACCGGCCCACTCCGACCGCGATCCAAGTGAACGAGTGCCCCCGGGAAGCGCAATGGAACGTCGAGTTGTGGCGTGAGCGACATAGTCGGCTACCGAGCAGCCTCACCCTCGCGGTTCACCAAGATCCAACTCATCGTGTAGGAACATGACCACTTGCTCCAATGGATTTCGTCGCTTTTCGGGCCAATTGGCCCGCCCATATCGTCTTTAGGACGAGTTGTCCGAGGATTTTTGCGTCGCAAGTCCAAGTCACGGAATGGGAGCCAACGTTGAGCAGGCTCTTGACCGTTGCCGATGGCGACCAGTCGGTGCATCAGTGAGGTCATGAGAAAAGTCATCGTGCTTCTGGTGGGAGTTGTTGGCGTCCCGCTCTCGGCTTGGGCTTGGGGTGCACGGGGTCACACCTTGGTGGGAGACATAGCCACCGACCGCCTCAAGGGCAGCGAAGCGGCGGCGAAAGTCGATGGGCTCTTGCACGGTCTCGATCTTGGTTTTGCCGCCCGGTTGCCCGATGATATCAAGAGTTGGGATCCCGGTCCGCATGCGTATTATCCCGAATCGGAGGCGGATCTCGCCAAGCTCGATCAACCCCAGTATCAGGCGATCCGCGATGCGCTCCGGGCCTTTCATCGCGCAAATCTGGCGTACCCGCCGGGAGGAGGGGAGCGGCTTCATCATCAGTTCCATTACACCGATGTTCCGATCGCGCGGGTGGAAAAATACCGCGACGGAAAAGTCGGGCGCAGTCCAACTGACGTCGTCCATATGATCACGTTTTGCGTGAAGGTGCTCAAGGGTGAGGAAGGAGAAGACAACGCGTTCAAGATAACGAAACCGGTGGCGGTGATCTTGCTGGCCCATTTTGTGGGCGACATCCATCAGCCGCTGCATGTCGGAGCCGAGTATTTTACGGCGGATGGCCGAAAAGCGGATCCCGACCTGCACCCCGATGCTCCCTATTATGGGGATTTGGGCGGCAACAGCCTGCGGGTGCGAAATATCGACGGAATTGTCAGCCCGGAGGGACACGAGCGACGGCTCCACGCGATTTGGGACGAGGACCTCGTCACCTTGATGCTCCAGGAAGTTGCTCGCAAAATCGGTCCAGAAAATCCCAGCGAAGCGGACGACGTCCGGTTTCTCATTCAGCATGCTCCCGACCGTTGGCAGGAGCCGGCGTCGCTTCCCGTCGAGCATTGGCTTGAGGCGTGGGCGGACGAATCCCAAGCGCTTTCTTACGAAGCGCACGAGCGGCTACATTTCACGCAGATGACGACCCGCCGGACACCTTACGGCGGCGATGAAGCGGACGGCGTCGTCACAGAAGCCGTGCCCCATGGTTATGTGCCTTGGGCTTGCGGTGTCGTCCAGGAGCAGATCAGCCGCGCAGGCCTTCGACTCGCGGCTCTGCTGCAGTCCTGTCTCGGTCCTTAGCCGTTAGCTCCGCCCGCAAGCCGAGTTCGACTCCTTCGGCTGTGAAGCCCGCCGGAGAGTGACTCCGCCGTAGACCAACAGCGCTCCCGCTTGGATCAGGCGCACCAAGTTGTTCGCGCAGACATCAAACGCAGCGCGCTGCATTTCTTCCCACTCGATTTTCGATGGCCGTAAACATGCCTATGTGGTGGTGCTCGTGGGCGTCTCCGAACATCGCGACAGCCATCGCCACGAATACAGCCGAGCGCCTTTTCACGCTTCGATCTGGATGCATCGATTTCACCTCTTGACGACTTTGATACCCTGCCGGCAGTTTGTTTCGCCGATGTCCCGCCCCAGCCGCCAACCTTCGCTGCCCCACCGCCTCACTGCGGTGCTGGGCATCGCATTGGTGCTGCTGCTCAACGTGCTGGTGGCCAGCCCCCAATTGCACGCCTGGCTGCATGGCCATGAACCGGCAGCCGAACACAACGACCCCGGCCATGCACCGGTCGGTAGTGCCGACCACGAATGCGCGGTGACTCTCTTCGCCCACGGGGCGACGAGTCTGCCATTTCTTTCCCTTCTGCTGCTGGTGTGGTCTCTGACCCGCGGCACAGTATTGCACCCAAGCGAGTGGCTGATTGCGGCCCGTCCGCGTTATTGGCTCGTGCCGTCGCACGCGCCTCCGTTGGCCTGAGTTGAAACTGTAGCGTTTCCGCGCCGCGCTGTGCGCGTGCGTGTTTTCGGGCTTCTTGACGGGTCGCGCCCGGCTCTGTGCGCCCCCGTGTTTTCTACGCAGGTTCACTGCGTCCGTCGTCACCTTATCCGTATTGCGCACTCCGCGCCGCATCGGCCTCCACAAAAATCATTCCCTTTTTCGACCGTTCCCATGAAATTGCCTCTCCCCTCTTCCCGGCTGCGAACCCTGGCGGCCGCAGTCGCCGTCTCCCTCGCCGTCCAAGCGGCTGTTGCCCAAGAGGCGCCGGTGGTCAAACTGGCGCCAATAACCGTCAACGGCCGACCTAGCGCCACCGTGCAGGGCGCGCTGAAGGACGAGGTCATCAAGACCGAAAGCCTCAATGTCCAGGAAATCGAAAAGACCGGAGCCACCAACCTGACCGAATTGATGACGAACCGCGTTGGCATCGACGTGCAGATAGAGTGCTCCGTCTGCAACGCGCGCAATGTCACCCTGAACAATCTGCCCGGGCGTTTTACGACCCTGATGTTGGACGGGGTGCCGATTTTCTCGTCCGTCTCGAACGCCTACGGACTCGATATGGTGGGGCTCGAAGGACTGGAGCGGGTGGATATTTCGCGCGGCGCCGGCACCAGCCTGATTGCGCCGGAATCACTCGCTGGCACGGTCAACTTGGTGACCAAACGGCCGAACCGGGACGGCGGCGAACTGGACGTGAGTGCCGGCAACTACGGTTTCAGGCGCGGCACCTTTTATGCCGACAAGACATTCACCGGCGGGGCGATCACCGTCACCGGTACGGACCAGTTGCATGACAGCGTCGACGGCATCGGCTACGGCATTTCGCAATACACCGGCTACGACCGCAAACTCGCGGGCATCGGCCTGTTCCTCGACGATGTCGGTGGCTTCAAGCTCAAGGCGCGCTACGATCACGTCGACGAGAAGCGAATGGGCGGTCCGCTGGGCGATGATTACAACGCCGTGCGCGCCGACACCAGCGGCAACCCCTTTGACTTCAGCCGGGGTCCCCACGGTTCGCCCGACCCCAACAGTTGGGTCAATCCGTCCGACGGAACGCTCGTCGATCCGTATGACGATGGTAAATTCGGGCTGGCCCAAATCATCTTCACGAAGCGCGATCAAGTGATCAGCACCGCTGAGCGCCAGTTCGGCGACACCCGCCTGCGCTTTGCGGTGGGTTACGCCAGGCACAGACAGGACAGCTGGTATGGCGGCGACGCCGACTACTTCGGCCGCCAGAAACAGTATTATCTCGAGAGCAGCATGCAGACCAAACTCGGCGCCGCCCTGTTGACCGCCGGCCTCAACTACCGCTTCGAGGACCTGCACAGCCAGTCGATCAGCGAAGACCCCTCGACCCCGACCTACGGCATTCTGCGCACGGATGCCGACACCTACACCTACCGCACGCCGGCCGTCTTCGTCCAAGGCTACCAGACCTTTTTTGACCAGAAGCTCGAAGCCAACGCGAGTCTGCGTTACGATCACAACAACGTCTACGGCGACATCACGACGCCGCGCCTGAACCTGCTGTGGCATCACTCGGACCACTTCTCCAGCCGGTTCGCCGCGGGCCAGGGGTTCCGGCTGCCGACCTCGTTCTTCGAACTGGAGCACGCGATCCTTTCCGCCCCCGCGGTCGATCGCTCCGGCGCGAAAGCTGAGAAATCGGACAACGTGTCCTACGCGTTCAACTATGCTTCCGACCGATTGGCCGTCACGGCCTCGATCAACCATACGCGGATCAAGAACCTGGCCCTGTTCATCGACGACACGGCCAACTCCGGCAATTTCCTGCTGCTGCCCGCCGCGAGCGACTACACCATCGACAACGCCGATATCGTGGGCACCTGGCAGGCCACTCCCGCCGATTCCATCACCGTCGGTGCGGAGAAATACCAGTATCATTTCAACGCGACCGACTTTCAGGGGAGTCTCTTCTCCCGTCCGGACTGGCGGGCCACGTTTGCGGTCGATCATGACGCCGGCCCGCTGGACATAAATGTGCGCGCCACGCTGACCGGGCCGCAGGATCTGGCCAGGTTCTACGACTACGTCGACACGCAGCGATACAACCTCGATGGGACGCCCAAACCCGACCACAGTCCGACGTTCTGGCTCGTCGATTTCCACGCGTCTTACCAGTGGAACAAATACTTTTCCACCTACGTAAGCGTGAACAACGTCTTCAACTACCAGCAGGCCAAAAAAGACAGCTTCCTCTGGCTGGATGGCGACGGCAACCTGGACGTCACCCACATCTGGGGACCCAACATCGGCCGATCCTTCGTCGTCGGCGCGAAGCTCACCTTCTGAGGTTTTCGGGCATGACCAGCACCGCTGTCCCGCGCCACCACCGATGGCGGCTCGCACTGCTCGCCGCTTTCGTCGTCTGCGCCTGGAGCGGGGGCGCGCGGGCCGCGGACCGCGCTGCGTGGGATTTCACGCTGCCCACGCTCGAAGGCGACCGCTTCGTGAGGCTGTCGAAATTGTCGGGACCGGTGCTGGTGAACTTTTGGGGCCGCGACTGCCCGCCCTGTGTGGCCGAGTTGCCGCGATTGCAGGCCTTTGCCGCCGCCAACCCGGGCTGGACGATTCTGCTCGTCTGCACCGACGAGCCGCAGGCAGCGCGGGTGTTCCTTCAGAAACACCACATCACCCTGACCGCGCTCAAGCCGGGCGCCAATGTCGTCGGCCTCATGCACCGTGCCGGCAACCGCGACGGCGGGCTGCCGTTTACGGTCGTGCTCCGCGACGCCAGCGTGCGTGCGACTCACGAAGGCGGTCTCTCCGAAGCCGATCTCGAAGCGCTGCGCTCGGAGAAAAGGTAGCGTCGGACTCGTTTCGGCTTCAGCGAACCATCAAGAACCATACCAAGTCCCGTAGCATTTTGATTCTGGGTAGCGGCGGTCGGGACGACGGCCGCTACCCCTCGCAAAGTCCAAAACCAAAAACGCCGTGGTTTCAGTTCACTCCGAGGCGTTTTTCTCGAGCAACAGCATCCGTTCCGCGGGATTGGCGAGCGTCGATTCGATACGGCGGGCCTCGGGATAGTGGGCGGGGTCAAGCACCGCGGAGTGGCGCTCGAACTTGTAGTTGACCGCACAGTCGGCGCTCGTCGCGGTGACGTCGACTCGCGCGGCGCCGGCTCCGTCCGGCACGGCGAGCCGCTCACCGACGGGAGAGATGTCAATTTGTCGATACGATGGGGGCCATTGAATATCGACGTGAACGTCGCGCTCGTCTTCATCGGTCAGCCAGAGAGGCAGAGCGCGGCGATCGGCGCCGGTGGCAAGAAGGTGCGGCACAAAGGGCAATTTCAGATATAGAAATCGACTGTTCGCGACGGCGTAATGATCGATTTGGACTGCAAAGGTCTCGGTGCCGGGATAGGAATTGAAGTCGGTGACGAGGGCTCCCTTGGGATGGGCCCCTTGATCGATGCCCGAAACTGCCTGCTGGTAATAACGATCGCGGACTTCCGGCGTCAGTTCGGAGAAAAATTTGTTCTTCTCGTCAAAAGCCATTCCGTAATAGCGATGCTCGATGCCGAGCGTGGCGCTGCCATCATCCCCAACGACGAGGCGGTAGACGGTATCGACCTTCTTGCGATCGGGGGCGGCGGCCCGAACGATGTCACGCCGGCCATCCGGAAGCTCGATGCCCACCCGATCATCGTGCGGGGTTGCGCCCAGCGGGGCATATTGATCCGTGTCGTTGAGATAGCACGTCTTGCCGTCCGCGACGACCCGAACCAGCGGCAGTTGGAAAGCGTCAGCGACGAGCAGGGAATCGGTGATATTCTCGACCTTGGGCACCGGCGGCGCGTCCGAAACGAGGACGATCGCGGGCTTGAGCCCCACCGCGGCCAGCATGGCGTGCAGGAGAATCGCCCGGTCCGCGGGGTGGCCGTAGCCGTCGGTCAACGTCGTGTCGGCGTCCGAAAGCTCGCTCAGCGGCAACTCGCCGAATGACGGCCCTGCGAGCCGGACTACTTTTGCGACGTAGTCACGAATGCTTCTGACGGTCTCGCTTTGGGTCGAACGGTGCGCCGCCATTTCGCGGGCCAACGCGGCAGCCCGCGAACCACGTTGCGAGTGATCGAGCATGGCGCGGCTCAGGTCGGTCAGGTAGGCGTTCTCGTCTCCGATGAAAAAGCCCACGCCGTTCTCCCAAAGCCACGCCGCGGGAACGTCCTGTTCATCCGGCAGGGCTGCCACGTCCTTCACGTCCCAGATGAAATCCTGCCGCCCGTCCACCAGATGTTCTTCGTGGTGGATCCGGTGGGCTGGGTCGTTGACGCGGAGGCGCACGACTAGACCGGCGGGTGCAATCAGCTCGAAGGACTTTTGCTGCATCGCGTCGATGAGCTGGAAGGCTTGGAAGCCGGAAATATAGGGACGGTCGTGTTCGGTGATTTGGTATGCCACCTCGATCGTCGAGCCGATTTCAACGCCGGGCAAATTGGCCACCAGTAGTTTCCCTCCGGTGTAGCGTCGGGCGGACGAATCCCAGCCGGCATCCATCTGATGGGTTTCGATCGCGGAAATTTCCTGACGGACGCCCGTGGGAGAAGTCACGATCGCGCGCACCAGCCGCGCGTCTTCGGTCGCCGGGTTGAAGGGGATCTTCACCTCGGACTCACGAATCTTCCCGGCATAGCTGAGAATCTTTTTGACGTATCGCACGCTCAACTCCGCGGTATGCGCGTCGGTGATGGCGAGTTTCTGCTGATCCTCCAGCAGCTTTGCGTCCGACGCGACTGGCCACAAATCGGCGGCGGCGGCCGGCGTCGTATTCGGGTGAGCGGGAGCCTCGGTCATGGCCATGATCGGAGCCTTGCGATCGTCGTAGGCCAGCGTCCCGAGCGTTTGCTTGAGGCTGAGATATTGCTGGGGGGAAAACTCGACCGTTTTCAGCCGAAAATCGTCCGTCGCGGTCAGTCGGCCCTGGTCGAATGCGAACTGCCGCGCATAGCTGAGCATGTTTCCGTCCGCTTTGGCCGCGGCCGGCAAAGCAAGGACTTCGTGAAATCCCGGAGCAAGAGTGAGCGAGATGTTTTCCCGCAATCCGCACGCTGCCTCAGTGATCAGCGGATATTTGCGATGATCGAGCCCGGTGTCCTCGAGCATGTAGTTCACCAAGCCAATCCTGGTGCCGATCCAGGGCATCGTGACGATCGCCTTGCCGGAGCCGAACGCGGTGGCCTCGGGCACGGAAAACGTCAGCCTCGCTTCGAGCGGCGCGGACAGGTCGAGGAGATTCTCCGGCATGATGTCCAGCGACTGAACGCTGGCTCCGGGCATGACCTGCTGCAGCCGGCTTTCGAAAAAACGCCGGCGGTCATCCGGTTTCATCTGCGCAAAGGCGCCGCGGTAGGCGTCGTCGTTCACGCCGCCGAACGTGAACCTGGTGGTGGCCGACAAGCTGCCATCCGCATTGAGCGTGCCTTCCGTCGTGATCGCCATGAGATTGTCTTCCGGCGGCGAGACCGGGCTGACGCGGAGGTCGTCTCCTTCCGGACGGCAGACCAGATGGCTGCGATTGTCATCATAGGTCGGCCGAAAGCCGCGCGTGTGCTCGTCGGTCGGGTCCATGAGCAGGTAATGGCCGGGGCCTTGGGCGACCGCGACGATCGCATGATTGAAATCCGGCGAAGGCGCTTCCGGATCCCGCTTCCCGCCGATGTTGATCAACACGGGATAGGCGTCGAAACCGGCGATGCGCAACATCGCGACCAACAGACCGGCCTTGTCGCGGCACACGCCATATTTCTTGTCGAACGTGAGCGACACGTCATGCGGCTCAAACCCGGGCCGGTCGTGCTCCGGCGTGACGCCCATGTAGCGAATGTTTTCCGCCACGTAATGGAAAATCCCCGCCAGCTTCGCGGACTCGTTCCGATCGCCGGCGACGAGCTTCTGCACGGTCTCTTTCATTTCCTGGGTGATCGCCGCCAGGTGAGGCGCGCTGAGCTGCCAATACCAGCGCGACACCGCCCGCCAATCCGGCAGCGTGCTGATAAAGAGACGCTGCAGCGTCGCGTCGTAGGGCGGCATCGAGGGTTCGTCATACATCCGCGGCACCCGGTTGATTTCCCAGTGATAGATCATCACGTCGCGATCGCGCCGCGTGCTTGGCGTCACCGTTCCAGGAACCTGGTCCCGCAGCACCACGTGCTGGAGCGGTTTGGCGGCCGGGCCGCGTACCTCGAGCGAACTGTGCCGGATGTAAGCCGGACCCTCGAAGACGTTGTCGTCGGAAAATTCTCCCGGAATGATGGGGCGCGCGGTGATGCTGCGGGTGACGGTGTGAACCGTGTCGCCAATTTCGAGCCCCGGAACATTGACCCGGAGAACCCGGGCGTTCGGATCGTAAATGTTCATGTCCATCTGCGAATCGTCGATCGCCTCCTTTGCGTTGGCGGCGATGTCGATCGTGCGAACCGCTCCGTCCGGCTTGATGACTTCCAATCGCGCCACCTCGACTTTGAAGTAAGGCAGCAGAAAATTGAGCGTGAGGATGGCGTTGTCGCGCCGTCCCTTTTCGGTGAGGACCTTGGTGAAGGTCTCCTCCTGCGATTCGCCGGTGCCATCGGCGCGATAAACTTCCAACTCCCGCTGATCGACGATCGCCTGATCGCAATTGGGAAACGCCGAGGGAGTGATGGTTGCCGCGGCCGACAACACCGGGGTGGGTTCCATCAGTTTCCACTCCGGGCCCTGGAACGG
>DATJPQ010000188.1:0-10244 GCA_035506315.1 Opitutaceae bacterium | reverse complement strand
AGGCCAACAAGCGGGCGCGCGATTCGGCCTGGCAACGCTGGCTGTATCTGCTGAAGAAATTCTGACCCGACGCGGTCAGGCGGCGGGAATCGGCAGCAGTTTCTGCGCCGCCAGCGCGCGGTAGAGGCGGCGGCCGGCTGTTTCGGCCGAACTCAGGATGCCGTTGGTGCGGATCACCGGATCGAACCAGGCCGTCACATCGTCCGCCGTGCCGGAGATCTTTCCCAGGTCATGACTGCCGGTGGCAGTGATGAGGCGGGCGGTGAACGTGCAGTCGATGGTGCCGGGTTTCACCGGGTGCCAGTCGACCAGATTGAGTTCGAGGCGCGGCGTGCCTGCCGGCTGGACGCCAGGCCGGCCCAGGAAGTTAAACTGTCCGTGGAAACCGGCTTCTTTGAAGCCGAACTCAACGTAATCGGCCAGGACTCTGGAGACGTGGTCCGACCAGAGCACGCTCGGGTTGGCCGGCGGTTGCACGGTCACCGGCAGCGGCACGGTGGGAGCGGAATCGGGTTTAGCCCAGCCCGCGGCGTCGGCCACCAGGGCCGGACCCGCGGCCAGAAGGAAGAGAGCAAAGATGCGAATTTTCATGTTACAGGAGTTGGTCGGGTTTTGGAAAAAAGTTCGGTAAGATCTCTGGATTTCGTCGCGATGCAACCCGCCCCAACCGACAAGCTCCTTAAACCGCCGCGAGGCGGCGAAAAAGCGAAGAAGAATTCTGGTGTTCACAGCGTGGGTCGTTGCGCCCGAAACCTGTCAGGGCAGATCTCCGCCCTCCCGGTGGGATTTTCCGAAGAAGACATCAGGCTCATTGGCAAGACCGACAGGCACCCGGCGGGTTTAGGATTGTGGTGGAGCCGAACCAGCGGCGGCGAGCTGCTCGTGGACGGCAACCAGCAGCGCCTCCAGGTTCAGCGGTTTTTGGAAAAAACGTTTGGCGAGCGCGTCTACGCCACCCGCCTCCCGACGGGATAGCGCGGTGATCACGAAGAACGGCAGACCGACTTCGTGGAGGTGATAATGGAAGACCAAATCCCAGCCGCTGACGGCACGCATGCAGAGATCGGTGATCACCAGGGCGGGACGCAGCGTCGCCAGCTGCCCGACCGCCTCCTCGCCGCTGGCCGCGGTGACGACATTCAGGCCCTCGCTTGAGAGCACGCGTTGCAGGCTTTCGCGTACGGCCGCGTCGTCGTCGACCAGGAGGATGGTCGGACCAGATGTGCTCAGGCGGGTGGCTGGCAAGTTCGCGGAGCGATCTTTCCGATTGATGGTGGAACAGGGAGAAGCCACGGTCGGGAGTGACATGCTCAATCCCTTTAGCTCGCCGTGTGCCATCGGCTACATAGCCGACAAGGCGTTCTGAGACAGGCTATTGAGGGCTGGCCCGATCATGACGGATTAACGCATTCGGTCGCTGCAATACCGGTGAACGGTAACCCGCTAACCGTTCTACTGAATCTCGCATAATAGACTGCCGATGGTGGCGCGTTGACCTCAACGCGCTCAGAGCGTCTTGAGGTCAAGCCGCTCTACCAGATCTGTAATCGTATTCGGCAACCTTCAGTAGGCAGGCAGCGGAGTATAGGGCTTTGGGTCGAGGTTTGGCCTCAGGGCTTCCTGTTTGCTCGTAGGCAGCGAGCTGGCTCGCGCTCCGATTTGCCGCGCGAGCTAGCTCACGGTCTACGAGACTCCGAATTCCCGATCGTGCGCTTAAGCGATAAAGGTCTTATCGCTTTTCGCGAAAAAGATAACCAAGGCGAGGCTGCGGTAAGAGGGCAGGGTGAGATCGGACTCACAGCGGCTCAATCGTTTCCAGAGCCAAAGGCTGCATGGCATACCGTAAGCGGGAGGGAAGACACGAACTTCTTACTCCCATGAAAACCAAGAACACCGCCGCCCTGGTCCTGGCGCTAGGAATTCTCTCCGTGAGAGCGTCCGCCGACAACACGACGGTATTACCCGCGTACGCACCATCCACCAACGCGGCATCCCCGCCTGCACCAGCTCAGATAGCCTCAACACCTCAATCATCGAGCGCCAGCGATTCGGCCCGAAACAGCGCTTTGTCAGGAGCCACCGCCAAGCAAATCGCCCAGTTCGAGCACGACTTCAATGCGAAGCATCGACCGTATGAAGGACTGGCGCAGAATCTCACAAATCAAGTCCTGCCGGGCATCGGTGCATCCCTGGCCAAAGCGCAGGCTCCCAGGGTGGTGTTTTCGGAGCCGCCCTCCCCGGCCTTTTACTACGACTCGAACGCCCCGGCGTATTGGTATCCGTCGATTTCATTCCACTTCGACTGGGGGCGGAATCGCCGGGGCTGATTCCTCTGCTCACTCCCCGGACCGCTCCGTGAACGCCTCGAAAGTCAGACTCAAGCGGTTCACCGGCTGGAAATATTTTGCAACCTCTCTTCCGGGCGCCACGTCTGGCCGCGGTTGTGAACAATAAACGAACGATTCAGCATTCACCGGGCGACCAGCTTGGCGGGAAGATCGTCGCCGCGGCCCGGTCCCGTTTTCAGCGATACGGCTATGCGAAGACGTCGATGCAGGAAATCGCTGCGGATTGCGGCATGTCGGCGGCCAACCTGTACCGCTATTACGATGGCAAGCTTGCGATCGGGCTGGCCGTGGCCCGCGCCGAACAGGCGACCCTGTTCACGGCTTGCGACCAGGCGGTCGCGGGCGCCGGAGCCGGCGGTCCGGCCCGGTTGGTCGCGTTGTTTCATGCCCTCATCGATGGATCCCGCCACCAGCTCAAATCGGCCCGGGCGCTCTTTGAACTTAGCCTGATCGTGTCGCGCGAGCGGCCGGAGTTCCGGCGGCAGTTCCTGCAGGAAATTGAAACGCGCATCGTCGCGGCGTTGGGCGGGGATACACCCACCACCGGCCCCGCGGGACGCATGGCCAGTTGTAGCCGGCTCATATTGATCGCGAGCGCGCCGTTCGTGCTGCCCTGGATGATGCAGAACGAGCCCTTCGGCGACCCGCGCCCCCAGGTGGGGCCTCTCATCCGCTGCCTGATTTCCGGGATGGTCGCAGAGCAACCGCTACCCGCAACTGCGGCGCTGCCCGGCTGATCCATATCGCGCCTTGCCGCCCTAAGGGCGCGGCGTTTGCGTAACACTTCACACGACATACACCTTTCGTTTTCCAACCTCATTCCTCCCGATCTCATGTCCATGAATCCGTCGTCTCGCTCAACTGCTCCCGTTGCTTCCGCCAATCCGTCGATACGGCCCGCGTCCGCGAGGCGACACTGGCTGGGCTGGACGATCCTCGTGGTGGTCGTCCTCGCCATCGCTTATGCGGCCGTGATCCGGCCGCTGTTTCTGTCCTCCGTCTCGGAACGCGGCGGAGCCGGGGGCCGGCCCCTGCCGGTGACCGCCGAACCAGCGCGCAAGGCCGATCTCAATGTGCGCATCGTTGCGCTCGGCACCGTCACTCCGGTGAGTACCGTCACCGTGCGCAGCCGGGTGGACGGCCAGTTGCAGAAGATCTTTTTCAAGGAGGGACAGGAGGTCGAGGCCGGCGCCCCGCTGGTGGAAATCGATCCCCGCCCCTTCGAGGTGCAAAAGCAGCAGACCGAGGCCCAGCTGGCGAAGGACAACGCCCTGCTCGTGAACGCCCGGTTGGATTTCGAGCGTTTCACCACGCTGCTCGCCCAGGATTCGGTCGCCAAGCAGCAGGTGGACACCCAGGCGGCGCTGGTGCGCCAGTACGAGGCGTCCGTGAAACTGGATCAGGCGCAGATCGACACCGCGGCGCTCCAACTCGCCTACGCGCACATCACCGCGCCCATTGCGGGCCGGGTCGGGCTGCGTCTGGTGGATCTGGGCAACATGATCCACGCGTCGGACCCCAACGGGATCGTGGTCATCACCCAGCTTCGCCCCATCACCGTGGTATTTGCGATTCCCCAGGACGCGCTGCCCGGCGTGCTGAAACGTTTCCAGGCGGGTGATCCGATGACCGTCGAGGCTTTCGACCGCGACGGACGCACCCTCCTGGCCACCGGCCGGCTCGTAACGATCGACAACCAGATCGATCCCACGACCGGCACGGTCAAACTTCGCGCCGAATTTCCCAATACCGACGAGGTGCTGTTTCCCAGCCAGTTTGTAAATGTGCAACTGATCGCGGCCCAGATTCAGGGCGCCACCGTCGTATCCACCGCGGCCGTGCAGCGCGGTACCGCCGGCACGTACGTCTACGTGGTGAACGACAAGGACGGCCAGAAGACTGCCTCGGTTCGCGTGGTCGAAACCGGAGCTTCCGAGCGGGGCATGATCGCCATCACCAAGGGTCTGGCCCCGGGCGATGTCGTCGTGGTGGACGGGGTCGACAAGTTGCGCGAGGGCACGGCAGTCGATCTCGTCGATCGCGTCGCCGGCGCGCCGGGTGCCGCCGGACCCGGCATGACCAAGGGGGCTGGCGGGCCCGGACGCAAGGGTGGCCGTCCCCAGCAGAACTGAGCAACCCGGCCGCACGATCCCGTGAATCCCTCCCGACCCTTCATACTCCGCCCGGTCGCGACCTCGCTGCTGATGGTCGCCATCCTGCTGGCGGGCGCCTTCGCCTACCGCATGTTGAGCATTTCGGCGCTGCCACAGGTGGACTACCCGACGATTCAGGTTGTCACGCTCTACCCCGGCGCGAGTCCCGAGGTGATCACCTCGTCGATTACCGCGCCGCTCGAACGCCAGTTCGGCCAGATGCCGGGCCTCGACCGCATGACGTCGACCAGCTCCGGCGGAGCGTCGATGATCACGCTCACCTTCAGCCTCGACCTCACGCTCGACGTGGCGGAGCAGGAAGTGCAGGCCGCCATCAACGCGGCCGCCAATCTCCTCCCGACGGACCTCCCGGTGCCGCCGATCTACAACAAGGTCAATCCGGCCGACGCGCCGATCCTCACCCTCGGCATCACTTCCTCGACCGTGCCGTTGCCCAAGGTCGAGGATATGGTCGACACGCGGCTGGCGCAGAAGCTGTCGCAGATTCCGGGCGTCGGACTGGTGAGCATCAGCGGCGGCCAGCGCCCCGCGGTGCGGGTGCAGGCCGATCCGCGCGCCCTCGCGGCCGCCGGGCTGACCCTGGACGACGTCCGGACGTCCATCGCCTCCGCCAACGTCAATCAGGCGAAAGGCAGTTTCGACGGCCCCACGCGCGCCTCGACCATCGACGCCAACGACCAGCTCAAATCGGAGGAGGATTATGAAAACCTGATCATCGCCTATCGGAACGGCGCTCCCATCCGGTTGCGCGACGTGGCCAAGGTGGTCAACAGCGC
The DNA here is from genome assembly GCA_035506315.1 of Opitutaceae bacterium. Lineage (GTDB taxonomy): Bacteria > Verrucomicrobiota > Verrucomicrobiia > Opitutales > Opitutaceae > MWDT01. Next base: position 4,946 of record DATJPQ010000188.1, on the reverse strand, counting down.
AGAAAACGTGCAACTGGCCGCGTGGGCCAATGAGCGCCCCGCCATCATCATGAACATCCAGCGCCAGCCGGGCGCCAACGTGATCCAGGTGGTGGACCGGATCAAAGCGCTCCTGCCGCAGCTGCAGGCCAGCCTGCCGGCCTCGATCGAGGTCATCCCCCTGACCGACCGGACCATTACGATCCGCGCCTCCGTCGACGACGTGCAGGTCGAACTCATGATCTCCGTCGCGCTGGTGGTGATGGTCGTGTTCCTGTTTCTGCGGAATATCCCGGCGACGATCATTCCGGGCGTGGCCGTCCCCCTCTCGCTCGTGGGCACCTTCGCCGTGATGTATTTCGCCGGGTTTAGCATCAACAACCTCACGCTCATGGCGCTGACGATCGCCACCGGCTTCGTCGTCGACGACGCCATCGTGATGATCGAGAACATCGCCCGCTACATCGAGGAGGGGGAGGCGCCGCTCGACGCCGCGCTGAAGGGTGCCGAGCAGATCGGATTCACGATCATCTCGCTGACGGTGTCGCTGATCGCGGTGTTGATCCCGCTGCTGTTCATGGGCGACGTCGTCGGACGGCTTTTCCGCGAATTCGCCATCACGCTCGCCGTCTCGATCCTCATCTCGGCCGTGGTGTCACTCACCCTCACGCCGATGATGTGCGCGAAGCTGCTGCACCACACGCCCGAGGAAAAACAGGGGCGTTTTTACCGGGCCAGCGGCCAGTTCTTCAAGGACGTGATCGCGCGCTACGGGGTGCTCCTGAAATGGGTGTTCCGTCACCAGGGCCTGACGCTCGCCGTCGCCATCGGCACGCTGTTGCTCACCGTCCTGCTCTACATCGTGATCCCGAAAGGATTCTTCCCGGTGCAGGACACGGGGGCGATCCAGGGCATCTCGGAGGCGCCGCAATCCATTTCCTTCGCCGCGATGGCGGAGCACCAGCAGGCCCTGGGCCGGGTGATCCTCGCCGATCCGGCCGTCGCCAGCCTGTCGTCGTACATCGGGGTCGACGGCACCAACGCTACGCTCAACAGCGGGCGTTTTCTGATCAACCTCAAGCCCCAACACGAACGCAAGGACCGCGCCATCGACGTTGTCCGCCGCCTGCAATCGAAGGTGACCGCCGTGGCGGGCATCACCCTCTACCTCCAGCCGGTGCAGGACCTCTCCATCGAAAGCACCGTCAGCCGCACGCAGTACCAGCTCAGCGTCGAGTCCGCGAATCCCGATGACCTGAACCTCTGGGTCGGGCGCCTCGTGGACCGGCTGCGCGAGCTGCCCGCGCTGGCCGATGTCGCGAGCGACCTCCAAAACGAGGGCTTGCAGGCCTACCTGGAGATCGACCGCGATACGGCGGCGCGCCTCGGCGTCACTGTCGCGGCCATCGACAACGCGCTCTACAATGCGTTCGGCCAGCGCCTGATCTCGACCATTTTCACCCAGGCCAACCAGTATCGCGTGGTGCTGGAGGCGCCGCCCGCCCTGCAGCGGAACCTGACGGCGCTTGAGAACATCTATGTGACCTCGGCCACCGGTGCGCAGGTGCGGCTCACGACCGTGGTCAAGGTCGCCGAGCGCCATGCCGCGCTGTCGATCAACCATGCCGCGCAGTTCCCCGCCGCGACCATCTCCTTCAACCTCGCCCCGGGCTATTCGCTGGGCGATGCAGTGACCGCCATCGACAACGCCAAACGCGATCTCGGCCTGCCCGCGAGCATCATCACGGGTTTCCAGGGGGCGGCGGCGGCGTTCAGCGCCTCTCTCACCAATACCATTTTCCTGATCCTCGCGGCGGTGGTCACGATGTACATCGTCCTCGGTGTGCTCTACGAAAGTTACATCCACCCGATCACAATCCTCTCGACGCTGCCGTCGGCGGGTGTGGGCGCGCTGTTGGCCCTGCAATTGGCGGGCACCGATCTCGGCATGATCGCCATCATCGGCATCATCCTGCTCATCGGCATCGTGAAAAAGAACGCCATCATGATGATCGATTTCGCCCTGGAGGCGGAACGCCATGAGGGCAAATCCCCCGAGGAGGCGATCTACCAGGCGTGCCTGTTGCGCTTCCGGCCCATTTTGATGACCACCATGGCCGCGCTGCTGGGCGCATTGCCGTTGATGCTGGGCACCGGCGTCGGCTCCGAGCTGCGGCATCCGCTCGGCATCACCATGGTCGGCGGCCTCATCTTCAGCCAGGTGCTCACGCTGTTCACGACGCCCGTGATCTATCTGGCCTTCGACCGGCTGGCGAAACGCGCCAGCCGCGGCAAACTGGTGCCAGCGCTGGCGACGACATGAGCCTTTCCACGCCATTTATCCGGCGGCCCGTCGCCACCACCCTGCTGACGCTCGGCATCGCACTGGCGGGCATGCTGGCGTTTCGGTTGCTGCCGGTGGCGCCGCTGCCGCAGGTGGACATTCCGACCATCGGCGTTTTCGCCAACCTGCCCGGGGCGAGTCCGGAGACCATGGCGGCGACCGTGGCCACGCCGCTGGAACGCGCGCTCGGCCGCATCGCCGGCGTGACGGAGATGACCTCCCAAAGCTCTCTCGGCTCAACCCGCATCACTCTGCAGTTCGACCTGAGTCGCGACATCAACGGCGCGGCCCGCGACGTGCAGGCAGCCATCAACGCCGCCCGCAGCCTCCTTCCCACCGGGTTGCCGAGCAATCCCACCTACCGCAAGGCCAACCCGTCCGACGCCCCGATCATGATCCTGTCCATGACCTCGGACACGCTCGATCAGGGCCAGATGTACGACTTTGCCTCAACCGTCCTGGCGCAGGCCATCGCGCAAGTTGACGGGGTCGGGCAGGTGGATGTCGGCGGCAGTTCGCTGCCCGCGGTGCGCGTCGAACTCAATCCCACGGCGCTCAACCGGTATGGCATCGCGACGTCCGCCATCCGCGCGGCGATTGCGACGACCAACGCCAACCGCCCGAAAGGCTCGCTCGACGGCGATACCCGCCACTGGCAGATCGCGGCCAACGACCAGGCGAAGAAGGCCGCGGATTACATGCCGATCGTGGTCGCCTACCGCAAGGGGGCGGCGGTGCGCCTGACCGACATCGGCACCGTGACTGACTCGGTGCAGGATTTGCGCAACGCGGGGCTGGCCGACGGAAAGTCCGCGGTGCTGCTCCTGGTCCGGCGTCAGCCGGGAGCCAACGTGATCGAGACCGTCGACCGCGTGAAGTCCCTTTTGCCCGTGTTGCAGGCTTCGATCCCGCGCTCGATCGACCTGCAGATCGCCTCCGACAGCACGACCACCATCCGCGCCTCCCTGCGCGAAGTGGAGCGCACGCTCCTGATCGCGATCTCCCTCGTGATCATGGTGGTCTTCCTTTTTCTGCGTCGATGGCGGGCGGCGCTTATCCCCGCGGTCGCCGTGCCCGTCTCGCTCATCGGCACGTTCGGCGTCATGTATCTCGCCGGGTACAGCCTCGACAACCTCTCGCTCATGGCCCTCACCATCGCCACGGGTTTCGTCGTGGACGATGCCGTGGTCGTCCTCGAAAATGTCTCCCGGCACATCGAGGAAGGGGTCACCCCGGTTGAGGCCGCCCTGCTGGGCGCGCGGGAAGTCGGTTTCACCGTCGTTTCGATGAGCATTTCGCTCATCGCCGTTTTCGTGCCGATCCTGTTCATGGGCGGGGTCATCGGCCGCCTCTTTCACGAATTTGCGGTCACGCTGTCCGCGGCCATCCTGGTCTCGCTCGTGGTCTCGCTGACGACCACCCCGATGATGTGCGCTCGCGTCTTGCGGCCGACAAGCGAGGAAAAACCCGGGCGTTTGTCCCGTTTCATCGAGCGGCAGTTCGCGCGCCTCCTGCAGGGCTACGACCGAACGCTCCGATGGGCTTTGGCGCATCGGCTCACCATGCTCACCGTCCTGATCGGCACCGTGGGGCTTAACGTTTACCTCTGGGTCGTCATCCCCGGGAGTTTCATGCCCCAGCAGGACAACGGGCGCCTCCAGGGCAATCTTGTAGCCGACCAGAGCATTTCCTTCCAGGCGATGCGGCAGAAGCTTGAAAGTTTCGTCGCCATCGTGCGAGCCGATCCGGCTGTCGACCACGTGGTCGCCTTCACCGGCGGCGGTCAGCGCAATGGGGCGTTCTTCTTCGTTATCCTGAAACCCATCGCTGTGCGGAAGATCTCCGCCGACCTGGTCGTTGCCCGTCTCCGCCGGGCACTCGCGCACGTGCCCGGTGCCACGCTTTTCCTCCAGGCCGCGCAAGACATACGAACCACAGGACGCGGTGCGAATGCCCAGTACCAATACACGTTTAGTGCGGACAATCTCGAGGAGCTGCGATCCTGGGAGCCGCGCATTCGCCAGGCGCTGAGCGCGGTTCCGGAAATCGTGGACGTGAGCACCGATGCGCAGGACCGCGGCCTGCAGACCTCACTGGTCGTCGACCGCGACGCCGCCACGCACCTCGGCGTAAATCTTTTCCAACTCGACTCCACGCTCAACGACCTCTTCGGCCAGCGGCAGGTCTCGACCATCTACAATCCGCTCAACCAATACCATGTCGTCATGGAGGTGGCCCCGGCCTACTGGCAAAATCCATCCGAGCTGAACAACACCTATATCGTCTCCAATACCGGCGCCGAGGTGCCGCTCTCCGCCTTTGCCCGTTGGGAACCGACGAACACCTCCCTCGCGGTCAACCATCAGGGCCAGTTCGTCGCTACGACCGTGTCTTTCAACCTTGCCCCGGGTTTCTCGCTCTCTACCGCACAACGCGCAGTCGAAGATACCCTCCTGCATATTGGCGTTCCCGTTTCCATCCACGGGAGCTTTCAAGGCACGGCGCGAACCTATCAGGAGGCCATGGCCAACATGCTCCTCCTGATCCTCGCAGCCCTGCTAGCGGTGTACCTCGTGCTCGGCATCCTCTACGAGAGCCTCATCCATCCGCTCACGGTCATTTC